>JADZEO010000033.1 GCA_020850475.1 Bdellovibrionales bacterium
CAAGGGTACCAAGTATAAGGCCGGCCAAAAGGTGTATATTGGATCGATTCGAGATTCAGATGCTGAGCAAACCGACACACTCTCTCTTTATGGCGAGGACCCAACACTTTGACTTTTTTTGGATGGGGCAATCTTACTCCCCATTGTCCTGTCCGGGCAATCCCCGCACAAAACGGGCTGAATTTTAAGCCAAACTCGCGTCAGAGCCAGAGTCAGAGTCCGTGTCGGAGTCGGTGTCGGAGTCCGAGTCCGTGTCGGTGTCGGAGCGCAGAAGTACCAACTGCAACCCGCCACCTTTGGCCCGACTGCCTGAAGGGCCGATGCCCGAAAAAAATGTGGCCACATCAATAGCGCGAGGCTCAACGATCGCCGAGATTCATGGAGTCAGCGTCTGGTTCGACTTCCACCACTTCAAAGGCTTGGATCCACCGCCGCTTGACGAGAAAGTAGATCAGCCCCGCCACCACTCCGAGCGCCAATCCCCACGCATGAGCTCGATAACTGACCTGAGGTTGAAATTCGCTGGGAAATAAAATGAGCAATCCCACTCCCCCCACGCGCAAAATCCGGCTGCTCCAACTGCGCTGCCGCTCGATCAAAAAAAATAACACCAACCAAAAACCGGCTAACCAATAAACCACCCCCGAGGCTCCGAGGAGTTGGTGCTCCGGTGGGTAGCTCAATATCGTGAGTCCATTAACCATCGCCCCGGCCACTACCGCTGCCACCGGGAAAATCAGCCACCCAAAATAAGCATGCACAAAAAAACCCAGCAGCAAAATCATGTAAGCATTGCTCAGCAAATGCCCCAAATCCGAATGGAGAAATACCGCCGTCACCAAGCGCCACCCTTCACCTTGGTGAAGGGCCGCCTGAGAGCTCGCGGCTCCCCGCTCAATGAGCTGAGGATTCTGCCAGGCGAGCCACGAGCTCACCGCCATCAAGGCCACCCAAAGGACCACCAGCTGGGAGTCAAAAAAACGCGGCCGACGCGTAAATAAGGTCTGGCGGATCACCTGCACGGATGGCACCTCTCTTGCCTTATTAAATAGTAGCGCACGTGAAATCCCGTTCAAATCAATTTTAAGAGGCTTATAGGCTCTCATACCGAGCCGTATTTCGTCTATTGGTGACCTCTTTTGGCACCAATAAAGAGAGGAAGTATGAAACACGTTCGCCCACATAATTTTCGCCCTGTCGTTAAATTCCTATTAGTCGGGCTTCTGGCTGCGGCCACTTTTGCCCAGGCTGAAACCGCTGAATCTTATGGCGATAACACCCCCTTTGGCCCTCGCCGTGAAACGCCGCCGCGACCGTCAGTGCCCTCTTCCCCAGTGAATTGGCAATGCACCACCTTTCGCGCCTCGGTTGGAAGTGACATCGATGCCGCCAAGGATTTGTTTAAGGCCGTTCCTCAAAACCGTCGCTGCCAGGCTTTTGATCACGATGGCTATATTCGCCAAAGCGTAAGGCTCAATGACGGATGGTTTATTTTTGCTGATCGCTACGGCAAGCTCAACATCGAACTCCGTGGCCAAGATGGACAGCCCAAACACCTGCGAGTTTACATGTCTGACGACCAAGGCAACGTGGACCCTCGCAATAGTCGTATTGTTCAAACCAGCACCAACGATGACTTAAGTTTGAGCTTCCGCCTGCAAAAGCAGGTGAGCAATTCCTACGGCCGCAGTGAAGAAATCATCATCGATTTGCGTTGCCGCGCAAGTTTCCGCAATCGCTGCCAATAACCCTTCCTCTTTAAATAGCCAAAAAAATTTAGCCCGCAACCTGACCTTGCGGGCTAAATTCGGATTTCGTGTTGGTGCGACCTTCTAGGAGTTGATGATCTGAATCAGCTTTTGTTTGAAATCCACCACTTTGGCTTTGACTTGTTCGAGTAGAATCAAGCCGATGAGCTGAGCTGGATTGGTGGGATCCAACTTGGCTTTTAATTGGTCGAGCTTGGCCACCAAGAAATCCACCCGGTCCGCTAACTTGGTCAATAAATCATTTAAGCGGGCCTCCGCCATATCAAGTTGAACGAGCAATTGATCCAGCTTGGCAAGTAATGCCGCGTGAGCCGGATTGAGCGGATCAAGTTTGGCCTTTTCGGCCTCAATCCGCGCTCGCACGTCGTCCAACTGCTTTTTTACCTTGGCGACGGCATCTAATATTTTTGCAAACACCTGATCGAGAGCCTTCGTGATGTCGGGCAAAAACTGCGTCGATACCTGGCCAGAGCCCGTGCTAAAAGTCAGATTCCCGTTGGAATCGACCAAACCGTTGAGAGCGTTGAGGCCTTCGTTCAAGGCTCGCTCGGCGTCGGCGGTGGCGCGATTCAAATCGTCGGTCTGAATCGGCTGCGGTAACTCACTCACTTGATGATTAAGATCTTGGCTCGCGACTCCCCGAGCCCTCATTTCTTGTTGGCAGGAACTTAAACCCACCCACGCCACTATTAATAGGGATGGCGCGACAATCCCCTTTTTGATCCAACCCATTTTCCCTCTCCCTGTAAAAACGTCCCGTGCCTTTTAGAGAGAGCAAGCTGAGGTCCAACCCACAAAGCTCAAAAAATGCAGTAAACCCACTAAAAACTGTCGACCTTCCTCGCGCAGTGAAAAGTTTGAACAGCCCAAAGCAATTTGTCTGTGCGTGTCGCTCGACACTTTTTGCAGAATTCCGTCTGTCCTTAGTCGTTCGTCGAGTCGACGAGTCGAGTCTTGTTTCACTCTGAAACAAGACTTGTGTAGAGAGTCACCGCTGCAGTTCTGAAAGTGCCCGCTCTTTGTCTAGTCCATGACCACCACTTTCACAGCCTGTGGCGCTTCTCACTCGCCGGATGAGGGTGTGACTTCTTCAGAGGTGGTGTACTTAAAAGTGTAGAGCACCGTGGTCTTGGTGAACTCAGGTGTTGGCGGAAACTTGAGCGCGCGCAGAAGCTTTAAGAAACACTCTCCGACGCCGTCATCTTTGAGGGTGTTTTCGGTGACCATGGGATCTAAGACCTGACCCTTGTCGTCGACCGTCCACTGCACAGTAATGTGGCCCACGGGGTGGGTGAGGCCCTTCACCAGGGGATCCGCACAGTCTTTGGCGGGGCCCAAATTGTCCTCAAAATGACGAATTGCGATATAAGGATCGGGCCCACGTTTATGCACAATTTTTTCGCCGACTGTCGTTGTTCTTCCTGGAGCAGTTGTGCAAAACGTGACTCCCCAGCCAACCATCAAGAGGAGGATTGATACGATAAGGCGGGGAATTTTCATGATGAAACCTCAAGCGACACTCTTACTTTATTGGATTCAGTGGCGCGAAGCCAGTCCAAAAGGTGCCCGATACTTTTCGCTATCCACAAGGCCAGGCGGTCTGTTAGGACAGACCTTCCTGGGGAAAAGAAAGCGGGGAAATCATGAAATTTGGGCTCTTACTGGTTACGGCGATGGCGTCGGGATGGATGAGTTTAACTCAAGTCGCCCATGGGGCAGAAACTGCGACCTCGACCAATTCGGGCGTCATGGATGAGTCATTGCGCCTCAAACTGCGCGAGCTCAACAAAAAGCATGAAGTCAACACCGACATCACCAATCCCGAGATGGCGGCGCAAGCGGGCTCTACTTCTCAGTACAGTCTCAAATTCAATGTGTCCTACTATGGCGCTCCCATTGACCGCCCCTTTTCCAAGGAAGGTCCCAATCCCGACAATTCCCCGATTGATCCCAGCACCACTTTAAGTGGCAGCTTGTCCTTGCTGTACCGCTTGGACAAACGCAGCGCCATTAGCGTTGGTTCGGGCCTTACGGCACTCACCCCTTTCCACGGGGTCAAGCGCGTCGACACCAAAAATCCCTATGCGGGAATCGATTATAACTACAAAGTCGGCAACTGGCAGATGCGCAGCTCGGTCAGTGTGTCGGCCACCACACAAGAAAACTATACCAAGCGCGGTCAGAACGCGAGCGCCAGTCTCGGTCAAAACTTTGCTTACAAATTCCCCGAGACCAAAATTTCGGTCGGTTCCAATAACTCCCTCAGCTTTTACAACTACAACCGCGAGTACCTACCCAAAGACGGTTCGACTTCCAGCTACTACCTGGGAATTTACCCGTTTGCTGAGTATGGCATTAACGACAAACTCTCGCTCAAGACCTCGGTGAGTGTCAGCTTTTACAATCCCCGCTCGACCAAGAATCAGTGGGAGTTGCAACACCGCTTTCCCAACCAGTGGCTGGGCATGGGCTATTCCTACTCTCGCACCGTGTACATTTATCCGTACGTGAGTTTTTATCCCACGCGCTTTAATTGGGAGACGACCACCGTCGCCTTCTCGACGATTTTTTCACTTCTCTAATGAGGTGACTCCTAAGGATCGACTCTGCAAGATCCTCAGGGAGATTGCTCCTCAGGGCTGGCGATTGCACTCGTGGACTTGTTCGTTGAGCGTCCACAGATCATAGAGCCAGCCCAAACCAAAAAGACCGGCGGTGAGTAGCCACAGGATTCCGCTTACGAATTTTCCCATGTAAAACCGGTGAACTCCAAACAGGCCCAGAAAAATCAGCAAAAGCCAGGCGAGGCTATAATTGAAAGAGCCTTCGTCGTAGCGGCGGTCGGCTTTGCGATCCATCCCCGGAATTAAAAACAAATCCACCAGCCAACCAATGCCGAGAAGTCCTAGAGTAAAAAAATAAATCGTGCCCGAAATCGGACGCCCATAATAAAAGCGGTGCGCCCCCATAAAACCAAAAATCCAGGCCAAGTATCCAATCAGCAAACTGTGGGAATTATTTTTCATTAAGCTAACACTCCTTTTTGCGCGACATGATGTCTTCACTAAATTGAGTCTTCATTCCATTGTGTCAATAGGTAATAACCCGACCCAAAGTATTTTGACCTTCTTGCGTGAGCCCACCCCCTCGTGATTCAATGTTCACCGCCACTAACCAGGAGAGTCTCCCATGCCGCAAGCGATGGCCACCCCCCAGTTACTGACCGTCAAAGCGCCCTACGATGGCCAAGTCGTCGGCCAGGTCGCGTACCAAACGCCCGACGAAGTCAAAAAATATCTGGCGGAGGCCTATGCCCTCAGTCGGCGCCCCAAAGCCCGGTTGCCGATTCCGCAGCGACTGGCCATTCTCGAAAAAACCCAACAGTTGATTGGCGAGCGCTTTGAAGAAATTCTGCTGACGGCGGCGCGCGAAGGGGGCAAACCCTACGCCGATTCAAAGGTTGAAATCGAGCGGGCCATCCAGGGCATCCAAGTGGCGATGGATCATTTGCGAGTGATGGCGGGCGAAGAAATCCCGATGGGACTAACGCCCTCCTCGCTTGGCCGCTGGGCCTTTACCCACCGAGAGCCGGTGGGCGTGGTGCTGGCCATCAGTGCCTTTAATCACCCATTTAATCTCATCATCCACCAAGTGATCCCCGCCGTGGCCGTGGGTTGCCCGGTGCTGGTCAAACCCGCCCGGCAAACTCCCCTCAGTTGTGAAAACCTCATCCGCTGTCTGCGCGATGCGGGCCTTCCCCCTGAGTGGTGCCGAATGATTGTGTGTGACCACGATACGACTGAAGAGGTGGTGCGCGATTCGCGGCTGGCGTATTTCAGTTTTATCGGCTCCGCTGAAGTGGGCTGGAAACTGCGCTCCAAACTCGCTCCCGGGGTCACCAGTGCCCTCGAGCATGGTGGTGCGGCCCCCGTTATTTTACATGAAGACGCCGATCTTGAAGACGCCCTCGCCTTGATTGCCAAGGGAGGATTTTATCACGCGGGCCAAGTGTGCGTAAGCGTCCAACGGGTTTACGCCCACCAATCCTTGGCAAAAAAAGCCGCGGAACAACTCGCGGCTCTCGGCAGTAAGATGGTGGTGGGCGATCCAAGTTCACCGACGACTCAGGTGGGCCCGCTCGTGCATCCCAATGAAGTGTCTCGCGTCAACGAATGGGTTCAAGAGGCGGTGCAGAGTGGGGCGCAACTTCTCTGTGGCGGCAAGTCCCTCACACCCAGTTGTTACGCACCCACGGTGTTATTTAATCCCCCCGAAGCCGTCCGCGCTTCAAAACAAGAAATTTTTGGGCCGGTTATTTGTGTGTACCCTTACAAAACCTTAGACGAGGCGCTTGAGCGGGCCAACCAATTGCCCTTTACATTTCAAAGTGCGGTCTTCACCAAGAGTCTCGACGTGGCCCTCCGCTCAATTCGCGAACTCGACGCCACTGCGGTACTCGTCAACGATCACACCGCTTTCCGGGTGGACTGGATGCCCTTTGGCGGCCGTCGCCAATCTGGTGCCGGAGTCGGAGGAATTCCCTCTACCATGAAAGAGATGACCTACGAACGACTGGCGGTTATCCGATCGCCCGCTTTACTTTAGCGCCAGGACCAATCAGTTTGTGCCAGTGGCTCTCAAGGGCGCCGCTGGAGCAGACGGAGACCGCGATTTGCCCCCTCGCCGCGACAGTCGCAGAGTTTTGATACGACTTTTGAGTTCGCGCCGCTCTTTCCAGGTGAGATGGGCCAAGCCATAGCGAGACGCAATGAGCGGGGCAAAGACACTTTCAAGTTCTCGCTCACGGTCAGGAAATGATTCTCGCGCTCGCAGCCAAAAAGCCTGAGGCCCTTCGCTGGGGCCACGATCAAGTCCCGCCACCTTGAGGCGACTGCAAAGCTTGCGATAGAGGACCAAAACCGGATCCACTCGTTCTCGAGTCTTGCGTAGAAGCAAAAAACCCACGACCACCAGCAAAAGAGAAATCACCACCGCGCCCGAGGCCAAGAGCCACTTGCCATATTCTCCGAGCCCAAATTGCTTAAGAATGTCCTTTTGAAAGGAAAGATCGTAGCGCAACAAAAAATTCACCCACAGCGACTCGGTCTGATCCCACACCAATTTCAGTCTCTCGCCGAATTCTCCCATGCCCCCCCGAATCCACTCCCCTATCACTCCCGACTCGGGATTTCCCTCTTCATCGAGGCTTGCCACCAGCTCGCGAAATTGCGCCCCACCCAAAGCCAGGCGTTGCGGGGCAATGACGGCGACGGGATCCAGGCGATTCCACGACTTTTTAGTGGTGTCCCAGTATTCCACCCAAGCATGAGCATCGAGGTAGCGAACCAAAAAATAATCTTTGAGCAAACTCGGCGTCCCACCTTGGAATCCCACCACCACCCGCGACGGCACACCGGCGAGCCGTAGAATGGTGGCCGCCGCACCTGCGAAGTGCTCGCAAAATCCCTTGCGCTTAACCAACAAAAATTCATCAAGTCCCGACATCGCGCCCGGTTCCAGCGTGTAAGAAAACTGATTGTCGACAAAATACTTAAGAACACGGTCGGCGACATCGGCCGACGAAGTCGTCCCTTGCTTCACCTGGTGGGCAATCGTCGCCACCTTTTCACTCACCATCCCACCCACCTTGAGATAGATCTCTGGATCAGGTTCTTCCCACACCGTGGCCTCGGGCGACAAATTCGAAAAAGCGCGAAAGTACTGACGACTAAAAAGATTCATCTTCGACTCAAAGACTCGCCCTTCGGAGGTGCGCACCAAACGGAGGTTCGGATCACCAGGGAACATCACCAGCGCTGGCCATTCCAAGGCAAACAAATAGTGCTCAGAGGAAGGTTCAAGAAAGATCTCTTGCACAATCTCCTGACCGGTCATGGGCCGCTCCAACACCGGTTGGCTCTTCTGAAAATGACCCTTATCCCAATCCAGCCCGTCGGCCACAGTCAAAATCAGACCTCGCCAATACAACTCCTGCACGGTGCTGATCTGCCGGTCGGGAAATGACACCCGAAAGGCCACCTGATCTGATTGCGCCAGTTGGGCCACCGAGCCCGGCCGCAAGCGGTCTGAAAAACCCGTTTGACTGGCATTTTTGCGCGTCTGACTCCACAGGCTGATGTTAAAGCGCGGAAAAAACACAAACAGGACCAGCGCGAGGGGGATGGCCTGAAGTGCGAGCATCAACGACCGGCGAAGCATGTATCGCAAGTTACCCTGTTCGGCCGGAGCATGATGGATGGCCAGAACTGCGGTAATCAGCAGCACGTCGAAAATCAAAAACAGCGTCATCTCCATTGACTGGGAATCGATCAGCTTCGCCATTAAGAGCAAATAACAAAGAAAGATAACGACGATCGTGTCCCGCACCCGCCTCAGCTCAAAAAGCTTCGCCGCCGCCATCAAAACCAGCAAAGCGGTGGCCGCTTCCTGTCCCATGATCGTGCCGTATTGCAAGACAATCCCGACCGTTCCGAGAACGACGAGACCCCGCATAAACCACACTTGCGGTAGCGGCCATGACCGCAAGTGATGAAAGACCCGCCAAATTAAAAAGAAAAAGGAAACACCAATGACCCAAGAGGGTACCGTCATCACATGAGGCAAAAGGTTGAGGCCGACGAGCAAATAAACGAGGCGCTGCTTGCGGTCGTCAAATCTCACGCCGCCCCCTTAAAGCGCGCCAATTCCCGTTGGCACTCTTTGTAGTGATTCGGTCCCTGGCCAAAGGAAACACGCTTCGAAGGCAAAATCATTTCAAAGGGTGCCCCCCGTTCTTTGGCCTGATCCAGCCAGCGGGACATTTGGCTCAATATCTTCTCAGCGTCGCGCACCGGAACATCTTGAAAGCGCACCGAGAACGAGCGATCCGTGGTGCCTTCATATTCCTTAACCATCAGGCGGCGACGGCGGGCAAAGATCTTCCAGTCGACCCGGTGGAAACTTTCGCCGGTTTGGTAATTGCGGTGCTCGCGAAATTCATCACCGCGCTGATGGCCAACTGCCGCCTCCGACCTTGATGATTCGTTCTCGTGCTCCACGAGTCGCAAGGGTAAATTTCCCGAGGGGCTCGGATAAAGGTAAAATTCCCCTTCGGCCCGCAACATCATCCAAGCGCGAAACAATCCCAAGGGGTACACGGTCGACAGCGAAAGAGCCGGGACTTGATAAACTCCCCGCGGCAGGGGCGCACAAACCAAACTGCACACCGTCTGCTGATGCCCTTTGACTTCGTCGACCTGGAGAGGATGGCCGTAACGAAACTCGCGCTTGTGCGGTACCAACTCAATCATTTGGCGTAAACCGTAACCGCCATTGACGAGCTTCAAGGGAATCGAGATCGGTTCACCGGCATGCTGGTCAGGAATCGGTAAGGCCTCGATTTGCAAATCGCGGAGATTGTTGTGCGTCTCCACCATGCCAATAACAAAAATTGCAAAGAGAAAAAAACCCAGCAAAAAAATTAAGTTGTTGTTGTAGGTCGCTCCCGCGACAATGACGATGGCGACCCCCGCCAGAAAGATCAAGCCGTTGGGAGTAGGGACTATATAAACTTTCCCCTGCTTCCAGCCGGGAAGTCGATCGACCCACTCCTTCATACCTAATCCACCTGGACAGATTGAAAAACTTCGAGGGCCTTTTGATTGGCCACACCACCCCGAAAACCCTCGCCCCGGTTCAAGCGATGAGCAATCACGCTGACCCCAACTTCCTGAACGTCTTCTGGCAAGACCATGCTGCGCCCTTCGATGAAGGCCCAAGCTTTGGCGGCCTTCAGCAGAGCTAAACCCGCGCGAGGCGACAGCCCCCACTGCTCAGCGGACTGCGTTCGTGTGTGGTGGAGAACGCGCTGGATGTAGTCGACAATTGCGTCTGAGCAATGAATGTCGTCGACCACCTTTTGAATCTTCACAATGTCTTCGGGATTCAAAATCGGTTCCATCGTTTCAATCAAACGGTCCCGCTTTTCCCCTTTGAGGAGTTGCTTCTCTGCACCTTCATTGGGGTAACCAATCTCAATTCGCATCAAAAACCGATCCAGTTGCGACTCCGGCAAGGGATAGGTGCCGGCTTGCTCCAGCGGATTTTGCGTCGCCACCACAAAAAATGGCTCCGGTAGAGTATAAGTCACACCGTCGACGGTGACCCGTCGCTCTTCCATCGCTTGCAAACAGGCACTTTGCGTCTTGGGCGTCGCGCGATTGAGTTCATCGGCGATCACCATCTGTCCAAAAATTGGTCCTTTGTGAAAGTGAAAGGCCCGGCGCTCGGGATCAAACACCGTCGTCCCCAGAATATCGGCCGGCAGCAAGTCATTGGTAAATTGAATGCGGGTCGATTGAAGTCCCAAACTCTTGGCGAGCAGCCGCACGAGCGTGGTCTTTCCCACACCCGGAATGTCTTCGATGAGCAGATGACCCTGGGCCAAGAGGCAACAAAGTGAAAGCTTCAATTGGGGCCGCTTACCCAAGATGACCTGGTCGGCCTTGTCAAGGACTCGGATCACCGACAAGTGATACTCTGAAAAATCCAACTTCAATGCTGCTGTCACTGTTCAGTCTCCTTCATTATCAACGTCAACCGCGACTACTCAATTTCCTGCTCAATTTGATCAATCAGTTCCATTTCATTGTCCGAAGGACCGCTGCCCTCACTCCCCGGTTCATTGGCTTTGGTCTTTGAACCATCAGCGCGGCGGAGTCGGGGGCGCTTGTTCTCTTGAGCGGGAGCCCGGGCTGGCACTTCGCGCTCGGCCTTGGCTTGCGGTTCTGGCTGGACCTCTTCCTTTAAAACCTCGGCGGCCGATTTCTTAACGGCCGGCGCGGGAGGTGGTGGCGGTTCAGCGGCGGGACGCGGAGCGGGCTCGGGTCGTTTGGCCTCGGGCTCGGGTCGTTTGGCTTCGACTTCTGGTTTTTTTACTTCCGGCACAACGGGCTGTGGAGTTGGCTCGACCGCCTCGGGACTACCACTTCCTGCGGGCGAATCCGTCGCTGCCGCCGGCTCGCGATAATTTGAATAGTACCCTCGAGCGAATTCATTAAATTTTTTCAGCTTGATTCGGCCACCTAAGATTTGCTTTAGGTCTTCCATCGCCACATCCTCAACCTCGCGCATGCGACGAATCCCTTCCTCCGCCGTGGCCGGCTGCAAGGTTTGCCGAATTTGGATCAAGTCCTTGAGCAAGGTGTTTTCTCGAGAGATAAAGTTGACGATCACATTCTCGTTCATCTTAAACTCGTTGAGGAACAACTTGTTTAAGTGCATAATCCAGTCCGCCTGATACTCTTTGCTGAGTTTGCGCTCCACAAAACTGGTGGTGTAGAGCACGTTCTCCACATACGAGTTCTTGAAATCGGGGGTTTGCTCGGGACTAAACTTTGGCCGACTGTCGCGCCGTCGCTGGATCTCCTCAACAAATAAATCCTGGCCCGTCTTTTCAACCGAGGCAATACTCCGGACCCGATCTGAAAAGGCCGGAAACAACACTGGGACGAGATAAAACAGCAATACCACTGAGGCGGTGGCACTTACGCCGTACATGACCTGGCGTCGTCGCCGACGTACCCGCCAACTGTCCTTTTTCTGGTCAAACTCAATGAGGCGCTTCAACTCGTCTTCATTGTTAACGGCCTCGTCATTTAAAATGCGCTTAACCACGCTCTTAACTTCTTTGGAAAGATCTTCGACCACCACCGGATCAACACCCTTGGGGGCAATTTGGTCGATCCTGATGAGGACGGCTTTTTCTATATTGTCCGCAACTTGGTCGGCTTCTTCCTGCCGACGCAGTCGCACTTGGCGATCCTCATCGGCGCGAGCCGCCTTGGCTTCTTCGACCTGCCGGAGTTTGAAGGCACTTAGCTCTAAGGTGTCCTTGCGGCGCTGCTCATTGTACTCGGCCGCGGCTTTGGCTTTAAGTTTTTCCGTCTCAGCCTTAAATTCCGCTTCGAGACGCTCGCGGTCCGCCCGGGCCTGTTCGCGGGTTCGCGCCAACTCGTCTTGGACATCCTTCAAACGCTCATCATAGTCTTTTTGAGCATTGCGCAAAATGGTCTCAGCTTTACCTTGGGCCGATTCAATGAGGGCCCGATTTTGTGATTCCGCCTCGCCCCGCAGACGGGTAACTTCCTCGGCAATCTTGCGCTTGCGCTCCTCCCAGGTGGCGGTGTCTTGAGCAATCTTGCGCTCCGCCTCGGCCATCGCAAAGGCGGCTTTGCGCTCGGCCGACGAAACCAGCTCGTCGACTTCTTCTTTGGCCCGGCGCTGAGACTCTTCGACACTCTTGCGGGCCAAGGCCAGTTGCTCTTGGGCCTTCAGGTGGGCTTCCGCAAAGACTCGCTGAGCTTCCGCTTTTTTGCTCTCGCCCTGATTCTCTGCGCCTTCGAGCATCTCGCGAACTTTTTCGCGCGCGATGGCCAATTCATTTTCGGCCATACTGCGGGCAGCCTGCAGCTCTTCGCGAGCCTCGTCTTTTGCCTGTCGCACCAAGTGCTCAGCCTCGCCTTGACTCTCATCTCGAAGGTTGCGCATCTCCTTTTGCAGCTTGAGCAACTCCTCCTCAGCCTTTTCCACCATCGTGCGCTTCTCGATGCGGATGTGCTCGAGTTCTTGCTCGGCCTTGCGGCGCGAGTTGCTGAAGTTGTCTTCTGCCCACTTTTCGGCATTTTTGATCATGAGATCGGCCTGCCGTTGGGCCTCATTGATGACCTCGCGAGCTCGGTTCTCGGCCTTCAACTCAAAATCGGCCTTGCGTTGCTCAAACTCGTTTTTGTCTTTGAGAATCGCCTCGCGTTTGGCCTCCAGAGCTCGGGTGAGCTGATCACTGATTTGCCGGACTTCCGTCTCGGCCTCTTCCATAAGCTTGAAGGCTTCAATTTCCACAGTTTCCTTGTAAAACTCGATCTCTTCGACGGCAGCAGCGCGGATCCCCTTAAGGTCATCATCCGCCTCTTGGCGTTGACGCTTGAGCTCTTCAACGCTGGTGCGCTTTTCTTCCCGGAGATTTTCAATTGCCGTTTCCAGACGCTTTTGCTCTCCGCTCAGCAGCTCACACTCCTCGGCCGTCTCTTTGCGCCGACGCTCGATATCGCTCGCCAGCACCAAGGCATTTTTTTGTGCGGCCAAGGCCCTTCGCTCTTCTTCAACTGCTTGCTCCATGGCCCGTTTGGTCTTTTCGCTCTCCAGAATCAAGTCCCGCAACTCATCTTCTTTGGCGGCGACTTCTCGCTGCAGAGACTCCAGCTGGAGCTCAAGGGCCTGTCGCTCGTCGTTGAGCTGTTGCTTGCGATTCCTAAATTCGGTTTCAGATTCATCCAACTCTTTGCGAATGTCGGCAAGCGCTCGCACGGCCTCGTCGCGAGAGCCGCGGGCCGCGGTAATTTCTTCGCGCAGGCCTTCTAGCGTCTTGGCCGCCTGATCACGCTGGATGTTGATCTCTTCCAGTTCCCGTCGAGCATAGCTCTTGGCCATATCCGACTTCTGCGCCATTTCTTGGGCTTCAGTTTCGGCTCGAGCGATAATTTCGCGAGCCGACTGCTTGGCTTCGCCTTCAACTTCCTTGAGCCGCCTTTCTGCCTCGGCGGTCAGTTTATCAGCAGCCCGTTCAGCTTCGCGCAAAAGATTTGTCGCTTCTTTTTTGGCCCGACCGGTCTCCCGATCAAAGAGATCGAGCATTTTTCGCTTGAGATCACCCGCCTCAAACTCGGCGATCTCCTTAATGCGAGTGGCTTCCATTCGCGCTTCGCTCAGTACCGCCTCAGAACTGCGATGGGCATCTTTGCGAATGAGATCGGCTTGGGCCAGCACCTTCTTAGCTTGGTGAGCTTCAACCGTTACCTTGGGTACTTGAACCTGGGGCTTCGGTGGAAAGTGCTCTTGGTCCTTGGGTAAGATTCGGGTTTTCTCAAGAACTGCCGATTGCGGCGAAATGTCCACGTCAGAGGAGGACGGATTCTCGCTGTCGCCCTCTCCCGCGTCCTCTGCTTCCGCGCCAGCACCTCGCGCGCCCAAAATAATCGGCGGCGGACGAGGCTCATCTCCAGGTTCGATCAGCGTCTTTTCCATCAGATCTTGAAAGGCTTCTTTGGATTCTCGTTCCAAGTCGGCCGCTGACTTGGTAGGAACCTTTTGGGCTTTTCGAGCTGCGGGACCCAGAGCTAAGCGAATCTGTTTGTTGCTGCCAAGTTGAACGACGTCGCCCTCTTGGATGGGATAGGGCCGACTGGGCGGAATTGGTGCATCGTTGATGCGAGTGCCGTTTTTGGAATTTTGATCTTCGATCCAAATCTGCCCGTCTTGTAACCAGATCACCACATGAACGCGACTGATTCCGGCGTCGGCCAAACGCAAAACGGCCTCATCCGACCTGCCGATGGTAAATTTCTCGGAGGTCAGAGAATGAAATTTGGAGCTTCTCCCAAGAAGCTCCTCAACAATAAATACGGCCTTTTCCTTCGACATAGCTAACTAAATACTTCCTCACCCCGTTTGTTTGACGTCTACGTCTACATGGGGTTTCGTTTCATTGCTCAATTCACCATTTCGCCGCTGAGCCTTTGCATATTCCATGTCCACAGCTTGTTCGGCCAAGGCATCAATCGGATCCTTATGCTCATCAAACTGGGGAATATCTTTAGGCAGATCGTTGTTGGTACTGATGTTCCAAATTTTGTCGAGCGAACTTTCCAGACGATCGACCGTCTCAACAAAGGTCTTAATCGGTGAGAAGGTCGTGTTCACGAGACTGGTTACCACTGACAAAATAATTCCTAGAATTGACGTATTCATTGAAAACGCGACCTTGAGGAGAAACTGGTCCATGATGAGTTTTGAACCTTGCACGTCGCTCAAGTCCATCGAACCTAAATCCGGCAGAGCCTTCATAATTCCCAGGAAAGTTCCAAAAATCCCGCCGACGATGAACATCCCCGGCAACAGGTTGGTCATGTCTGTGAGCAGATCACCCGGTAGCACGCCAAACACCTTCGAAAAGCAAGGATTCCGTTGAAAGGAGTTTTTCGCAATCTGCAATAACTTCGGGCGGCCATCTTTGTTGTAACGTAAGTACATCAGGTGACGAAGAAGATCCTTCACCATCCAGGCTGTTCCTTGCTTGACCAAAAACACCCGGTCACTCCAATGCATCACCATGTCTGGCTTGCGGCGCTTCATCAACGCTCGGACCTCGAACATTTCGTAGTAGGTCTTTTCGAGCAGGCGCTTAGTGGTACTAAAAAAGGACAAGTGATCCTTCACTCGAGTGACTTCGAGGTGACTATCGACCCGGCGATCGAATTCGCGGGCGAACACCTCTTCGCGCATGATCGTGTAATAGATCAAAACGCGGGCTACAATCCCAGCTCCAAAGATCACCGTCATGAACGGCATAAGTACTTCCGTCCAAAAACCGATGTTCCAGTCTACGAGGGTGTTAATCAGATGGTTAATCATTGCCTTGCTCCTTATTAATCCAATTCAAATCGAATAATCACTCGCTGCGCTTTCTTACAATCATGAACCGAGCAGAACTCCTTTTGCGATCCGCCTGAGGCCACATCGCGACCAGGAATCTTTTCAGCCAAAAAACTCCGTCCCGTCACCTTCACCAACGGCAGCAAGTCTTTTTGGTGGGTGTAGGTCATTTTCTTGGTGTCAAAAATATGCGAAAAAATTGAGCGCGCGCGGTAGTAACTTAAGTCCAAATTGTAGTTAATGGCCGCTTTGTCAGTTTCTTCAAGACTGTTAGGGTCAACGTATTTACCCTTGTAGGTGGGCGAAGCAAATCCCACAATCTCAACACCGGCGATTTTTTCCGCAGTTTTTTTGTCTTCAAACAAGCTGCGGGAATAGATCGGCATGAATTTTTCGAGGATATTCACCATCCCCGGTTTGAGACTGTGCTTGCCGGTATCAAAGTACTCATTACCAAACGACAAGATCACGTCGCCGGTGCCAGGGTCGACCTCGGCCGCAATGCCGGCCTTAGCAAAGTTTTGTTTGATGCGATTGGCGAGATTTTTCCTAGCGTCGGCCAGCTCTTTGACCTTCTTAAGATCTTGCTTGAGCGCTTGGGTTTGCTGTTGCATCCCCGCCACTTTTTCTTTCATGCCGGTAACTTCTTGGGCCAAAGCTTCTTTCCCGGCCTGGGCTTGAGCCAGCTGTCCTTCGGCATCTTGAATTTTCGACTGGAGCATTCCCAACTGGCGATTGAGTTGAGCTTGGTCTTGAGCCGCCTTCTTTTTGAGTTCGCCCTCGCGTCGAGCCACTTCGGCCGCCGACGCATTGGCGGCCTCAAGTTCGGCTTCCAACTGCGCCTTCTCTTGAGCCTGTTTGGCCTCAAAGTCGGCCTTTAACTGGTTCATTTGATTCTTGTAGTTCGACTTAACGTAATTGAGCTCACTCACCAACTGAGCCTTTTCTTTGTCAGTCGTAGCCAGCGCTGATTTGGTCGATTGCAAGTCTGAGTGAGCAGACTGCAAGTCTTGTGAGACCTTTTGCAGTTCGGACTCCACATTGCGCTTGGATTCTTGAATTTCAGAGATCTTCTCAGCCGTTTCGCGACGCATTTCCGCGACCGCCCGATTCATCTTCTCCTCGCTGATCTTTTTCTGCGAGTAGAGTTTCTTCATATCTTGAATCTTGCGTTCCAACTTTTGGTTGAGGCGTGACATCTCCTCTTCGCCCTGAGCAATCGACTTTTGTTTTTCTTGAACGGTTTTCTTTAGACCCTTGATTTCTTGTTCACGATCAAGAATTTCATCACCCTGGCGATTGATAATCTCGTTGCGGCGCCTCACACTCGCTTGGGCCAAAATGTTCGAGTTGATCATGTTGCGGACCATTTGCTGGTACTTGTTAAGGGCCCGCTCCTTCTTTTCATGTTCCCCAGCTTGCTTACGCATCTGCTCCTTTTCTTCTTTGGCTTCGTCTTGGAGCATATTGAGCTGACTCATCAGCTCCTCGTAGACCTGCTGATCTTGTTGGCTGGTTTTCGCTAGCTGCTCTTCTTTGAGGGTTTCGTAAACTTTGATTTGCTGTTTTAGGTCTTCGTTTTCGTAGGTGATTCGTTGATGTTCGAGGTTCTTTTGCAAACCGGCGGTCCCTGAACGAATGCTGGTCACCACGTAGAGCAAAAGGAAAACCACCGAGAGCATCATGAACAGATCTGAATAAGACGTCCAATAGTTCTCTGCACTGTCTATTTTGTCTTTGAGTTTGTCGTAATCAAAACCCATAAGCGCCCACAAGCCCTTTGAAAAGGTTGGAAATTCACACAACTTCTCAAAGAAAAATTCGGCTTTCCGCGACCTTGACTTAACGTGAGACCAAGGTCGGGAAAGCCGGGCAAGTAAGCGTCATTGGGGTCTGACTCAATTCAGTTGGCCGACACAGCCATTTCGCAATTATCGACTGTGCTCGCGTCCTGGAAATCTAGGCGGACGTCCAGGGGGTCCAGGTCTTCCGGGGTCACCGGGATTTCCGGGTGGAACCACGATCGGCGGGCGTCCAGGACCATTGCTGTTACAAGCCTGCCAGACCAAGTGGTAGTCCACAGTTTGGCTGGCATTGGCATCGATGGAATCAAGCGAGGCCAAAGTGTCTTCGCCTGAGTTGTTCGACATCGCCGTCAGGTTGGTGTTGATGTGAAGATTAAAGTCGCGTCCACAAGCCGACCACAGGGCCCGGCCGCGAACCTCGCTGTTAATAATAAAATCGCCATCCTCAGGCCCCCGCACGTTGAGTTTGCGACGGATGCGGCGATTCGAAATCGAACCATTACCCGCATCAGAGAAAAAGTAAGTGGCATCATAGTGAGCAAAGCCATTGGCCGGAATGCTATGAAAGCCCCGATAGTCCAATTTAACGACACTGACCATAAAGCCCTGAGGTACCGAAAAGGGAATCGTGATCTGACAACTCTTAAGATCCCGCCGCGTGCCATGGGCATCGCCGGCTTGCACGAGGTAGTTGTCAAAAAGCATGGACAAGGTTTTCTGGTCAGGACTTAACACCGCTGATACTGTTCCCGGCGCACAGCCGTTGCCAGTATGATGAGGTGCCCCCATTCTTACGCCCGGTGCAAACACCGAGTCCCCATTGTCCGCTGGAGCCCCCTGTCCACGCTCAAAATCTGCCGTATCTGACTGGGCTAGAGCCTGAAGGCTCAGTCCGCCCATTGCACATCCTACGAGTAAAAACAAAATCGAGAGCCAGCGCTGCCCTTGACTCTCTGACGATTGGTTTTTGTTCTTGGTTTTCATTTTTTGCTCCCCAATTTGTGCTTGCTTACTTTGCTTGGTTGCCTTGCTCGTTTATTTACTGACCGAAGTGTCTCTCTCACCTGATAAGGACGCCGTCCCCACAGCGTCCTCATCAACTGTTGGTCCACCTTGCAGATGGACCAACCCGGAAGTCGATTAGTTACAACGTCTCCATTGCAGGTGGTAGACGAGTCCTGCTTGGATGTCGGCCGAGTCAACAGTGGCCATCGTGTCTTCGCCGAAGCGGTTCGACCGTGCCAACATTGAGGTGTTAACCCGCAGATTCACGTCTACACCGCAAGCAGACCAAACCAGCGCATGAGCGGCAAGTTCGTTCGAAATCAAGTAGTCGCGATCAACTGGACCCATGAATGACTTCATGACTCGAGGACCTTGGGCTCCGGCGAAGAAGTACTCAACATTGAAGCGAGCCTCAGCACCCCGCGGAACAAAGGTGTATCCACGATAGTCAACCTGAAACACACTCACGCTAAATCCCTGGGGCACATGCACCGGAATCGCAATGTTACAGCTCTTACGATCAATGGACTTGCCACTGTCGCCACCGGCTTGTGCAACATATTGATCAAATAAGATGCTCAGTGCTTTTGAGTCAGGACTCAAAGTAACTGATGCTGATCCTGCAGGACAACCGCTACCACCATAGCCGGGCTCACCCAAACGGATGTCATCAGCTTTGGCCATCGTTGCAAATGCGAGAGTTGCGACGAGAAGTTTAATTGCGTTTTTCATTTCCCCACTCCTTTTTGTTTTTGTTTTTCCTTTGATGCGCTAACCGCACACACAGATCACTTGAGCAAGGCGCGTACCAACTCTGAAAACTATTTTTTTTAGATTTAACCGAAGTTTTGGTGGCAATTGTCACTCAACATTTTTGTCGCACATGTATCACTTGTGATACTCGACCTGGTCTCAGCGAATTTACGAGCGAAGGAGATTGCCCGAACTGGTTGCAAAGTGGATCCACCATTAACCCATCCCTCACCGTAATGGTGTCTTTATATTTCCCCACTTACTTTATTTTTTTTGACAAATTCCAACTGCACTCTCATGGGTCGCGAGTCCGAGTGAAACTCGTTGAGACTTTAACACCTGTCCTCACGCACCTTTCGGCCAGGTGTAAGTCTCAACCAGTTCACCTCGGAGCTGCGCCTCAAGATCTTTGCGGTTGGAATTTTTTAAAAAAATAAAGTAAATGGGAAAATAAAAAGCCCACCCCCGTGAAGGGATGGGCTGGCAGTGACTCCCCCGCTCTCAATCGTCAGATCTTTCAATCCGACCGAACTATTGACCCTCCAACTGAGGAAGGATCTGGTACTCAAAAACAATTTTCATGACTTGCTCGCGCTCGCTCACCGATAAAGTATTGAGCCAAGCTGAAAAGACCGCCTCTTCGTTGTTCATTTGACGAAGCTGATTGATTTTTTGTGGTGACATGCGCACTGTGCGCTCGATCGCGCGCGCCATCCCGCCACCGCCTAAATCACCACCTCGTCCCCAGGCCAGGGGCTGTAAGGCCAAGCCCATCACCGTAGCTAAAATTAATTTCTTCATTGTACTTCCCCTCTTTCTCCCGGACCTGACACCTCAACACTGGAAAAACTCAAGGCGTATACTCCATCCGATGACTCCGCAGCTGATTCCATAAGGAAGGTCTTCATGATCTCTTCCAATTGCTTGCAGAACTTGCGAACGGACTTTTCATTGGAGGCGACAAAACCGGTGCGATAAAAACTTTTTAATTCAGGATTGCGCGGATCGAGCCGACCTAAAATTTGCGTGCTGATCAGCACATGATCAGCTAAAACCTGGCTCGGGTCCAAATCTCGATCCGAAAAATAAACATACTTCAAAATCCGCTCATAACCATCCGCCGAACGACGGATGATGCCGAGCTTTTCTAAACCTTCGAGCGCTTCTACGATCTCGCCGATTGGCACTCTTAAACGCGTCGCCAACCGACTCAAAGACGGATCAAAGTTCTCGTTACTCACCATCGCGGCCAGTGTGCGCCACAACCAACTGCTGGTGTACTTGCGCTGCAGTTCCTGATGGTTTTTTAATTCTGGTGAGGTGGGTAATCCCAACTCTTCGGTATCGATTTTTTCATAAGCTGCCTGACTCAGTCGTCGCTCTGTCTTCACGCCTGCGCTCCCTGCAAGTAAGAGTGAATCCGTTCTGCCGCTCCACGAGTTGATTTCTCAATTGCTGAGCGCCCCCACCAATGAATTTGCTCCAAAAGTGTGCGTTTGACTTGGTTATCCAAACCAGCCAATACCCGAGCCACATCATTAAAGATGTGCTCTTTAACTTCGGGTCCCCCCTCCATGATTTCCTGGATACGAATATCCACCAACTTCTCGAGATCAATGCCGAGCGTTTCCATCACTTCGACCAAATCGCCGGCTTTGATCTGAGTATGTCCGCGAAAAAAGCGGTTCACGGTAATGCGTGAAAGGCCGCAGCGCTGGGCCATTTCAACTTGGGAGATCTTCATCATTCCGGCCAAAAAGGCGAGCTTAGTTGAGAGCTTGAATTCGACTGCTGCTTCTTCACACTCCATCCCTGTCCCCTACCCTTTGAAGAACTGGTGCAGTTGTTCACCACGAGGGGAATTGTGCAAGGGACGTACCGAGCCGTTCGGGGTCAAAAGGTGTCTGTGACAACCCCCTTAACAGCTAAAATCAGCACATATATATAGATAAAGGCCCCTGGCGAGACCCCGGGTGTGACCCCAAAACGACAGAAGGACACCTGATGGTGCCCTTCTGCTCTTGTGACGCGATGCATGCCGTGTTCGGCTATCAACTACTGAACGTAAATTTGAGTCGCATGATTCACGAGATAGCGAACCCAGTCGTACTCATGAAAAATAATGGGCTTGGCGTAGGGGGCCTCGTCACCCGATTGGCTCGGATCATAATCATACATCGGCCCTTGGGGGTCCTCATACAAAGAGTCGCGCACATAAAACATGCCGCGCGGATGGCACCCACCCTGAACCTGATAAGCACCCTCCAACCGGCGACCGGTCTTATCCCACTTCTCGGCCAATTTGAGCAGACGCTCCTTTTCCGCCGGGTCTTTAGCGCCCGCGGCCTTCGCCCGAAGTTTCGCCGGTTGCTCACCCATGTACTGGCGCATGCCTTCCACAAACTTGCACCCCTCTGAGTTCATCTGATCATTGAAGCCCACGATGTTAACCGCATGCCAATAGCCATAGTGATTGTAAATCACGTGCACGGGGGCTTTGCGCGCCACCAGGGCTTGCTTAACTTTATCGACGAGATCCGCGGGCGCAATTCCCACATTCCACTGATTGGATTCGGGATCAGCAAAGAGCACATCTCTTTCAAATTTCGGGAGATTTACAAACCCGCTCTGAATTTTAGCGGTCTCTTGAATCCAATTATAGGGCGTGCCGTACTCGGCATCGACGCCATTGGGTTGGGCCGCGACATAATCGCCTTCCTTGTCGGTGCCGTACCAGCCCTTGGTAAAACGATAATGGTCGTTTTGAACGGTGCGCCCCGTGTGGTTAAACACCAAAACCGAGTCGACCTTCCAATTCTTGACCGGCAGAGTTTCTTCGTCCAAACCGGCCATATTCATCATATACCGCTCACTAAAATCCAACGGGCCACCGGGCGCACGAGACATCGCCGGATTGAGACGAGCCATCCACCATTCGACCACTCCGGTCAGCGACATATAAAGGCAGCTTCCGGCATCTTCTTGGTTGGGAGAGGGAATCAAATAGGGAATGAGTTCATCAAACCCGCCCAACTTCTTGTTAGACAGCGGCGCCAGAACCGAAGTCACTACGGGATCCACACCCTCGTCTGGCGAATTGGGAAACTTCGCGCCCCAGACGAGATCACTCCGACCAGGTGTCCCATTCTGGATATCCTGAAGATCATTGCTCTCCGCCCAACCCGTCGTCGTTGCCAACACCAACACACTCGTAAGAATCAAACGAAGCATGCTTTCCCCCCTGAAAAAGTTGCCCGAAATCTAGAGTCGCCGGCCTAGAAAGGCAATTCCTTTCTACAAAAAGGATTCCGAGAACCAACAACGAGAGATCGGCCAAATTCAATTCGATGTTCTAGCAGTTGCACTTTGACCTGAGTTCCTACAAATTACCGCTTGAGATTCGGGGGATAACCAAAAATGCTAAAACAATTTATGGCCATTATCAGCGCGGGTTTGGCGTGCAGTGCGGTAGCCAATTCGACTGTGACGATTTCAGAACCTGTCACCGAATTTGTGTTTGCGTCCTGCAATCGACAGCACAATCCTCAACCACTCTGGAAGAAAATCCTGGCAGAACCGAAGCAATTTTTTATGTGGGGTGGAGATAACGTCTACGTCAATTCGTCTAACCCGGAAGTCATGAAGAATGAGTATCAAGTTCTCTTGAACAATCCCGAGTACCAAGCTCTGCAAGCCCAAACGCCCATCATCGGCACCTGGGATGACCATGATTATGGGGCCGACAACTCGGGCGGAGAATTCGCGATGAAGGAATTTTCTCGCGATTTGTTTTTTAATTTTATTGCCGAGCCCGCCGCCACCGTTCGGCGCCAACGTTCAGGAATTTACACGGCCTATACGATGGGCCCACTTGATCAGCAGATTAAAGTCATCTTGCTCGACACGCGCTACAACCGAACTTCGTCGAGTGATCCTAACGATAACATCTTGGGTGAAGAACAATGGCAGTGGCTTGAAAGAGAATTTGCCACCTCGAAGGCCCGCGCGCACTTTTTGGTTTCAAGCTTCTCGGTGTTGTCGCCAAGTCTGTTGGGCGGCGAGCAGTGGATCAGCTGGAAAAAGTCTTACGCGCGCCTCGCCCAATTAATTGCGGCCTATCAACCCTCGGGCCTAGTTATTCTCACTGGCGACCGCCATTTTGCCGGGATGCTCAGTAAGCAACTCCCCAATGGCGTCACTTATTATGAATTGATGGCCAGCGGCCTTACTCATGTGGCCAAGCCGATTTTGCGGCCGATTTTGCGCAACATCTACGGCGATGAAAATGCCGTCTTTGAACTCAACTACGGGAAGATCGTCCTTGATTGGGATCATGGGCCCTTAGAGATGCGCTTTCAGGTGCACACCGACACTTCTCTTCAGCCGGCTCTCGAGCGCCGGTTCAGCCTCGACCCCAATGGGATCTGGACTTTGAACTAGTTTTTCACGCACCCGCCGGTCTTTTTGCTCGCGTGGTCCAGGTGAGTTGAATTTGATTTGCAACAGTCCAGCGACCCTCTAGACTTTCAGTCAGATGAAGGGCATTGGATGCCCTTTATGGTCTGCCCAACAAGTAACTAAGGAAGGTTTCTTGCCACTGACCCCGGCCTTCTTCAGCTTGCTCGGATTCGTGTGGACTCTGATTGCGGTCGAGTCACTGGCGGCTGTTCCCTCTGAGCCCAGCCAATTTTACTACGGACAAGCTTTTTACACTCAGTTAGAGCAGGACCAACTGCACGACCAGGAATTAAAAAAAGCTCTGCGCGATATCATGCGCTCGTATCATATTGCCAGCCCCGGTCAGTTTGATGAAATCCACTCGGTCTGCCCTGCCAAAGGCCGCTGTTACACTCATGTTTTAAATACCTACTACCAAGCCCGCAAGTTCGTGTGGGGTGAGTTGCACTTGGAGAGCAATCCCAAATCAGGTTATTTTGTGCGGACTTTTTACTGTGGGATTGACCTCACCGACGGTGACTTTCGTTCGGGCAATGGCATTGGCCCTGGGGAGATTCCCGATGTCGAAGTGGCCAATACCGAACACCTTTGGCCGCAAAGTAAATTTAGTCGTCGCGAATCAGAAGACTTGCAACGCGCTGATGTTCACATTTTGCGGCCCGTGATGGCCTATGCCAACAATAGCCGCAGCAATCACCCCTTTGGTGAAATCGCGATCTCTGATCGCCCACCCTGTCCGGCGGTGAACCGTGGCTACTTGTCCAAGGGCTCACGGCAGATTTACTTTGAGCCACCGGCTCAACACAAAGGCGATGTCGCGCGTTCCTTGTTTTACTTTTCTGTTCGTTACAACATTGCGATCGATGAGAAGCAAGAAGAGTTCCTTCGACAATGGCACCAGGAAGACCCCGTCGACGCTTGGGAGCTAACCCGCAATAATGAAGTCTTTGACTTCCAGCGCACCCGCAATCCTTTTGTCGACCATCCGGCGCTGGCCGATTTAATCAATAATTTTTAAGTCGCGCTCACGTGGCGGGCACAGCCCCTTCGCGGGCCGCCCTCACCAGTTCGTGCGCCACCCTCGCCCGCTCGGTCACTCGCGGACCTACCTCGCCCGCTCGGTCACTCGCGGGCCAAACATTTTCACCGCCGATCTTTGATTGCAGTTGCGACACAACACCCGCAAATTCTCGCGCTCAGATCCCCCGCCCTTAGCTCGCGGGTGGATGTGGTCAATTTCCAATGCATAAGTTGAGCCGCAGTTTTGACAGCGATCCTGAGCCTCACTAAACACCTGACGAATCACCCGCACTCGCGCCTGAGTTGGCGCTTGCGATGGTGTTTGACTTG
>JADZEO010000034.1 GCA_020850475.1 Bdellovibrionales bacterium
CCACTCTAATCGCTCGAACCCTCACGGGCGCCCGGCGGGGTAAAAAGTTTGGCAAGTTTTGGCAAGGCCAGGCTTTTACTCGCGTATTGGTGTCGCGACGAGAGGAACTCAATTTGTTTGGCTACATCAAAGCCAATCAAATCGAAGGGCACGAGTCGAAGGCGGCGAGAGAAATATACTTAGAAAAATTCCACCGCTGGGTGTACCGGGAGCGCGTGAGGAGCAAGAGGCTTGAGAATTTCAAAAATCAGTTTGAGGCTCAAGCAGGACTACTGCAAGTTTGAGAACCAAGCCGAACAGCTGCAGGTTTGAGAGTTCGAGTCACGCCCCCGATTTCTTAAGCTATTCCTTAACCGAACAGTAATGGTCTTAAGACCTGCTGCCGAAACGGGTGCGTCATACCCATCCCTCCGCAGGAATGCTAAGGGTCCAACGCCAGCGATGCGCTCGAGCAACCCGGTCGGCCAAACGTTTTGCGAGGAGCCCCTGGCACCCGCCACCGGTCACCAGCCCCCCGCGCCCTGCCACCTGAACCCCTCTCCCTGATATCCAAGTCCGATATCCGATATCAGATATCCGATATCCGATATCAGAAGAAGGCGAGTGTCCGGCCTGCTAGAACCATTAACACAACGCATTAGCTCAAGGTCAGGTTGGTATTGACCCGCAAGTGGCCTTGCGGTTTTGTGGGCCCACAGCTTTTGGGCCGAACTTCAAAAGTGGCCATGGGTGGCTGGCTTCGGACTTAGCGGGGGGGGGGATTCCAAGTGGCAATTGGCGGAGGCGCAAAACTCACTCCACTGATGGAACAATATTGGGCCGTCAAGAGTGAACATCCCGACAAAATCATTCTCTTTCGCATGGGTGATTTTTTTGAGATGTTTCATGACGACGCTTTGATCGCGGCACCACTTCTAAATATCGCCCTCACTCAACGCAACAAGAAGTCGGCCGACGAAACTCCCATGTGTGGCGTCCCCCACCACAGTGTGGCGGGTCCGATTGGGCGCTTGTTAGCTGCCGGCAAAAAGGTGGCGATTTGTGATCAAATCGAAGATCCCAAGCTAGCCAAGGGACTCGTCAAACGGGCGGTCACTCGTTGTCTCAGTCCCGGGATGGTTTATGACCCGGACACTCTCGATCAATTGGCGGCCAATTACTTGTGCAGTGTGGATGCCGAGCACGTGTGCTTCCTTGAAGCCAGCACCGGCGAAGCCTTGATTTATCCCGAGTCGAGAGCTGAAGAACAATTGCGGTTGATCCGTCTGCTCGTGCCCGTGGAAATGGTACTTGATCCCGGTCGGCGTCACCAATGGGCGGAGAGTTCGGGTTTTGAGCGGCTGACAATTTCGAGCCATCAGACCAACACCGATATCCTGCAAGCTGAAGAATTGCGCCTTCCCGGCGCGGCTCAGCGCCTTCTGAGCTACGCTTTGTCGATGCAAGGCCCTGAGTTGCGCGCGGTTTTGCGTCCCTTCGAAGTGCGGCAAGCAAAAAGCCGCATGGTATTGTCCGCCACCGTGATCAAACACTTGGAGCTATTTGAAACCTATCGGGGGGAGCAAAAGGGCAGTCTCTTTTCAGCAATTAATCGCACCAAAACCTCGACGGGAGCGCGCTTGTTGAAGGAGTGGCTGCGATTTCCGCTGCTTGATCTTAAAGCGATCGAGTCAAGACAGGCCCGGGTCAGTCACTGGTATCAAGCGGTGGCGAGCCTGGAGGAGCTGCGGCGGACCTTGATGGGCATGGGCGATGTGGAGCGCCGCCTGGGTAAGATCTCGAGCGGTGGCTGCTCGCCTCGGGATCTCGAAGCTCTTAAAAACTCTCTGCGGGTGGGTCTTTCCTTAAGGGCCCATTGCGGTTCAGAGGTGGATTCGGTCATTTGGGAGACTTGCGAAAAACTGGTGGAGCAACTGGAACACACTTTGGTCGACGAAGCACCGCTCTCTCTTAAAGAAGGAGGGGTGATTCGGCGGGGCTTTCATTCCCAACTGGATGAGTGGATCCGCCTCAGTGAGGACAGCCAAAGCTTGCTGCTCGAGATGGAAGCTCGTGAAAAAGAATCGACGGGGATTACCTCGCTGAAAATTCGTTATAACAATGTTTTTGGTTATTACCTTGAGATCACCAACACTCACAAAAGCAAAGTGCCGGCCCATTACTTGCGCAAGCAAACCCTGGCCAATGCCGAGCGCTACACGACGGACGAATTGCAGGAGCTAGAGCGCAAGGTACTTGCCGCGCGCACCAAACGGGTGGAGCTTGAGCGTGAGTTGTTCAATGATCTTCGGCAGGCGGTGTTGAGCGCGAGTGCGGAACTTTTGGTGCTCAGCCGAACTTGGGCGGAACTTGATGTGGTGTCGAGTCTGGCTTGGCTCGCGCAGGAATTTCAATACAGTCAGCCGACTCTAGGGGTTGAGCAAAATCTGGAACTCATTGCGAGCCGCCATCCGGTGGTGGAACAAGAGGTCGATCGGCGGTTTGTACCCAACGACCTTCGCCTGGGTGCCACCGACTGCTTGCTGCTCACCGGACCGAATATGGCTGGTAAATCGACCTTGATGAGACAAGTGGCAATCACCGTGATTTTGGCGCAAATGGGCTCAATGGTGCCGGCCCAAAGAGCGAATTTGCCCATTTTTGAGCGCATTTTTACTCGCATCGGGGCGAGCGACTCGTTGGCAGAAGGTCTTTCCACTTTCAGGGTGGAGATGCGGGAGACGGCGGAAATGTTGCGCGAGGCCGGCCCTCGGTCGCTGGTGATCCTCGATGAAGTGGGTCGGGGGACGTCGACTTTTGACGGCATGAGTTTGGCCCAGGCGATCCTGGAGTACCTCGTCGAACAAAGCCAAGCTTTGACCCTGTTTGCGACTCATTATCACGAGCTCACCCAACTGGCCTCTCGACTGCCCCGAATTCACAATGCTCACATGGCAATCACGGAAAAAGCGGGAGACATTCAATTTTTGCATACCTTGGTCGCGGGGCCCGCCAACAAGTCCTATGGGATTCAAGTGGCGCGTTTGGCGGGCTTGCCCCGAGAAGTGACTTCGCGGGCAACGCAGTTGTTGAAAAAGCTCGAGGGATTTTCTTCCAGCTCGCCGGGGCAGATGTCGTTTATGGAACTAGAACCCTCGGCGACAGAGGTGGACACTGCTCAGTTACCCGATCTACAATTGCGGGAAGGGGAGAAGGAGTTGCTTGAAGAGTTAAAGTCAGTGTCCATTTCGGGTCTGACGCCTCTTGAAGCCCTCAACCATATCGCCAAATGGCAACAAAGTCTTTCTTAAGTGCCCACGAGTTAGAGATCGGACTGCAGGGTTTGCAGCCGTCGGGCTTGTTTCTCCCTCCCGGTGGGAGTTCGTCGGCTTCCCCGACTGATCCTCCTTTGACTTTTTCGGCCTGGCTCGAACACCAGCTCCTGGCCCGGTTTGCTTCTCACCCGGAATGGGAACAAGTGGGGGCGGTCGCTCTTGGCTCCTGGGCCCGCGGCGAACTGAGTCCGCGTTCCGACATCGACATTTTATTGACCGGCGAGGAAAGTCGGGTGTTGGCCTTTGTGACTCGTCTCAACGAGGAGGGAGTCAAACTGCGCTATCGCGTACCCGAGGACCCTCAGGATTGGACCGTGGGGGTTGAACCCTTTGATGTTTTGGCGGTTCTGCAGGCGCGGGCCCTCCAGCCGAGTGTGGAACAAGCTTTGAACGTCCAAAAGCGGCAAATCCGCAAGCGGGGCCACCGATTTTCCAGCTCCTTGATGCAGGCCATGCGCGAGGAGCGTCGAGCTCGCAACAAACGCTACGACTCCGTCTCGAATTATCTGGAGCCGAATCTTAAATACGGCCCTGGTGGTTTGCGCGATTTGCAGCAAGCCCTTTACGTTCACGATTTATTTCCACACAAGTTTGAGACTCAGGTGAGCCAGCATTCGCTGGAGGTCTTTGCTCAGTATCAAAGGTTTTTTTTAACGCTGAGGCAGCGGTTGCACCTGATGGGGCGCGGAGATGCGGTCTTGGCGGCCGACCAACCGGAGCTCGCCAAATGGTTTGGCTACGAAACCCTGCGCGAGTTTATGCGCGAAATTCAAAACGGGCTCAGTCGCGTGAGCTTTTATGCTGATTGGATGGTGGAACGCGCGCGGGCCACCAAGGCCAAGATCACCGCGGTGGAAGAAGCCAAACTCAATAAACTGTTAGAGGCCTTTCCAGCCCTCGAGGGCGATCCCTCGCACCTGATGCAGGGGAGAGTGAGGTCATTGGTCGATCCATTGAGTGAGGAAATGCCCAATGAGGTTGCCATCGGCAAAGCCTTGAGCAAATTTTTTAGTTTGGATCAGTCGGAAGAATTCCTGGTCTCGCTGTTTGGCTCGCGTTTGTTGGAATTTTGTGTCCCTGAACTGCGGCAGGTTTCGGGCTTGGTCCAACATGACCAATATCATCGGTACACCGTGAATGCCCATTTGCTCCAAGCCATTCGCATCTTGCACCGGCTTTATCGGCGACCGACCCGGCTCGGCACTTTGAGACCTTTACTCAAAGAACTTGCCAATTTTGATTGGCAAATCCTGCTGTGGACGGCGCTGTATCACGACCTGGCAAAAGGGCGTGGCGGTGACCATTCGGAAAAAGGGGCGGCACTGGTGAAGCGCGATTTGATCGCGATGAAGCTGCCCCTGCGCCTGACGGTTGAAACCGCCTGGATGGTGGAGCACCACTTGGATGTATCGACCGCCGCCTTTCGCATGAATCCTCACGCCCCCGCCACTTGGCAACGGCTGCATGAAAAAGGCATCAAAGGCGACCGTCTCCGTCGGTTGGTGTTGTTCACCGCCGTGGATATTCAGGCCACCAATCCCGAAGCCTGGTCGGAGTGGAAAGAACGGCTGCTTTTTGACCTCTATGAAGTGATGACCTCAGCTCGGGCCAGCCGATTCATTCAATTGCTGGAATCGGCAGATTCCGAAAGAGTGAAACTCAGTGAGGAGTTTCTTCGCGGCTTAGACCCGGCATTGATCGAAGAACTGCCGATACGATTTTTGCTACAAGACTACCGCAAGCTCAAGCGGCAGTCCTCGCGCGACCTCGAAGTTCTGATTTGGCGTTCGCGCAAAAAAGAAACCTGGGTTCGTTTTCACGCCCGTCATGACCGGCCGGGACTGTTCTTGGAATGGACCCAAGTACTGTTTGCCTCGGGCTGCCAGATCGTACAGTCGGCGGTTCAAACCTTTGAGGAGTATGGTGCCTACGACTGGTTCAAAGTGAAAACTTCCCGAACTCCCGCCCAGCTAAAAAAAATGATGGCCTTAGTGGATCGCTCGCGACTCAAAAGTCCGGAAGTCTTTTTCGATCAAGTGACACTGATTAGTCAGGACGATCATGCCGGCGAGGCCACTTTAAGTTTTCGCGGCAAAGATCGTCCTGGTCTCTTGATGAAAGCCGCGGCCGCCTTGGCCGACGAAGGTTTTGCCATCAAGTGGGCCAAGGCTTTTACCTGGGGTGAACAAGTCGACGATGTGTTTGGAGTAAAGGCCTTGCCAAATCTTTCGGACAAAGTGCAGGCCCTCGCCCAACGGCTAACAAAAAATGCGTAAAAAATAAGCATAAAATTTCCCGTACCCGACTCGACTCGTCAATGGTCGAGGACGCAAAAACCCTCAAGCGGTTCCACCAGTTTTAAAAAAACCAAACGTTATCAAGATTTATAGCGAAGTGAAAAATCGGTTAATGAAATGTCGGTCTTGGACAAAATATTTGTTGAGTCTGACAGAAACTAACAAAGGTCGGTCCAGTTTCACAAATTCGGTCAAGAAGGGCTTGCGATCTTAAAAAAACCTGGGCAGACTTTAATACAGGTGGTCAGAGGAAGACCGCTCATTGATCTAGGAAGAGAGTCTTTAAAAAACTGTACTAACAACCTATTTGGGGGAGGGAGCAAGGATGCTCAGAGATGTCCTGATTCAAAAAGGTTTGTCCAACCGCGAGGCAGAAGTTGCCGAGTTGGTGACAAAAGGTTTATCCAACAAGGAAGTTGCGAACCAACTGTTTGTAACTGAGAAGACGGTGAAGTTTCACCTGACGAACATCTATAAAAAGATGAACGTTAAATCTCGTGCTCAGTTGATTGTGTGGTGCTTGCCGCATCTTGGGTTCGTGGAAAAAGAAGAGCGTCAACCAGCCACCGAGAACCAACAAATTATTGCTGGCTCTCAGAACAATCCCGATACAATTCCAGCAGGAAATCAGACGGTCGCGTCTGGCATGAATATTCCGACTGGCATTAATCGTGGACCTGGTGCTGGAACTTTCGGTAACTGAGTCTAAGTATTCGTCATTAATCTCTTAGGTGGGTTTGTGTGATGGAAGGCCGTCCCGTATGTGACTCTTCCGTTGTCATGACGGAAATGGTTCTTCCCACTCACACAAATTCACTCGATAGTGTCTTTGGCGGCGTGATCATGTCTTGGATCGATATCTGCGCCGCGATTTCCGCTCAACGCCACAGTTCGCGTCCAGTTGTTACGGCAAGTATCGATGCACTGGACTTTCATCGGCCAGCCTACAAGGGTTGGGTCATCACTCTCAAATCTTGTGTCAATTTTGTCGCGCACAGCTCAATGGAAGTTGGCGTGTCCGTGGAAGCCGAGCATCTGGTGAAAAAGCAAAAATACAAAATTGCTTCGGCCTATCTTACTTTCGTGGCTCTCGATGATCACGGTAAACCCACCACCGCACCACCGGTGATTCCCCAAACAGACATTGAGAAACGTCGCTACGCCGAGGCCCAACGCCGTCGGGAGTTGCGTCTCAAGCATCGGCGGTAAATTCTATGCTTGAAGTCGATCGAGAAGAAATGTCCGACTCGGATCACGAGAACCCACCTGAACAAGCTGGCCCCCATGCCATGAAATGGTGGGGCTGGGGCGATCCCAATGTGCGTTTTCCCTTGGCCGATCGCCCTGGATTTCAGGATTATCTCCGCGAAAACCTCACGATTGAAGATTTCGACCAAAGTTGGGACCCCAATCCCAGTCAATTCCAACTTCCGCCCTCGCGCCTCGATCCTGGAACGATCGCAGAATTACAAGAGCATTTGGGAGTCGCGGCAATTTCGGTGGATGACATGGAGAGAATCCGTCACAGTTTTGGCCGCAGCTACATTGATATGCTGAATGTACGACGTTATCAGCTGCCGGCGGTGACCGACGCGGTGGTCTTTCCCGAAACCGAAGATCATCTGCTGGAGACCCTACAGTGGGCCGACAGTCATGAGTTGGCGGTCGTTCCCTATGGTGGTGGCACGAGCGTGGTCGGTGGGGTGACACCCTTAATGGGCGAAAAGCGCGCCGTGGTGACAGTCAATTTGCGGAAGATGACCCGAGTTGTGAATATTGACCGCCTCGCCCAAACCGTCAGTGTCGAGGCGGGAGTGTTGGGGCCGCACCTTGAGAGCCAACTGGCCGATTATGGTTTTACCCTAGGACATTTCCCTCAGAGTTTTGAGTATTCGACCGTGGGAGGTTGGGTGGCGGCTCGTTCCAGCGGGCAAAACTCGGTTCGTTATGGGGGGATCGAAAAACTGGTCGTGGGCCTGCGGGTCGTGACCGCGAAGGGAATTGCCGCCGTCAACTTGCAACCTCGCCACGCGATGGGTCCCGATTTGCGCGAATTGTTTATTGGTTCCGAAGGTTGTTTGGGCGTCATCAGCCAGGTGACCTTTCGAGTTTCGCCACTTCCGGCGCTTAAAAGTTATCGCCTCTTAATGTTTGATGCCTTTGACTCCGCCACCAATGCCGCTCGGCAGATGGTCCAGGAAGGATTGCCGGTGGCGATGATTCGGGTGTCCGATGAGGCCGAGACCGAAGTCTTTTTGCGCATGGCGCTCGGTAAAAAAGGAGTTCGCAACAATTTTGCCAAAAAAATTGTGAACAAAATTTTGTCTTGGAAAAAAATTCCGGCGCAATCGCAAAGTGCCATGCTGGTGGGTTTTGAGGGCACACGACGAGAGGTGGGACAAGGTTGGTCGCGGTTGTGGAAGCTTCTTAAGAACTACAAGTACGCCTCGCTCGGGCGTGGTCCCGGGCGGCACTGGCTCAAAGATCGATTTTTTCTTCCTTACCTAAGGGATGAATTACTCAGTCAAAAAATTCTGATCGAGACTTTTGAAACCGCGGGAACCTGGACCAACTATCTGCCTCTCTACAAGGCCATCCAAGACTGCGTAAAACACAGCTTGCCTGAGCGACATGTTCTACTTTGTCATTTGTCGCATATTTATTCCAACGGCGCTTCGCTTTATTTTACCGTGATTGGTAATCAACGCGAAGCGGGAGCTGTTCGTCAGTGGGAAGAAGTAAAAAAGAATTTGAACCTCGCCATTCGTGATGCCGGCGGAGTCATCAGTCACCACCACGGGATCGGGACCGATCATCGGGACTTTACCGGGCGTAGCCCGGTGGAGCGCGACTTGTTGGCGGGAATCAAAATGAACGTAGATCCGAAGGGCATTTTTAATCCTGGAAAACTTTTAAACTAGGTGTGGAGAGCAAACTATGAAGCGCCTAGTGGTATTTAATGCTTCCTCGGGCCGAATGGCTTCGGCAGTCACTCGGCACCGTTTACACGAGCATTTGCACCAGTGGGGCCAGGTGGTAACACCCACCTCGTGGCTTGAGGCGAGAACTCGCGTGCGCGAATTCTTAAAGTCAGGTGGCGAGCAAGTGGTCGTGTTGGGCGGCGATGGGACGCTCAACTCGGTCGTCAACGGATTTTGGGATGAGAAGGGGCGGCCGCTGAATCCTCAAGCCGCCCTGACGGTCACCCGACTGGGAACCGGCTGTGATTACTTTCGAACCGTGGCCAGCCATTTTGGCAACAGCGATTGGTGGAGTTGGATTGATTCTCCCGGAAGAGTTGCTGTTGATGTGGGCTTGATTGAGTTTAGCTCATCGCTCAACGACGGGGCCGTGTCGCAGCAAGAGTCGCGGTATTTTATCAATGTCGGAAGCGTGGGATTTAATGCTCGAGTGGCGCGTCTCAAGGGTGACAATCCCAAGTGGTTGCCGCACCAGCTCGCCTATGCCTGGCCCACGGTGCGGGAGATGGTGCATCGCGAGCCGGTTGCGGCAAAAATCGCCGGGGACGGGCAGACGTGGGAGGGGGAACTCCTCGCAGCTACTTTGGCCTTGGGGCGGTATGCAGGAGGAGGAATGAAGTTTGGGCGACATGAATTTCCAGACCGGGGGCAATTTGATGTGCGAATTATTCCGGAAGTGGGAATCAAAGAACTGGTCCGCCATTTGCCCAAGCTCTACCAGGGCGGAATCGAAGCGGTCCCACAGGTGAGAGCATTTTTTGCGAGTGATCTCACGATCACCACCGCTCGCCCTCTGGAAGTCGAATTCGACGGCGAAGTTATTGGCACCACGCCGGTGACTTTTCGGGTATTACCCAAAGCCCTGCACCTCACCGGTCCGCAAAAGCTTAAAAAGTAACGCCTGCCGCGATTCCGACATGCTTCCCGGCATCAACCCCCCAGCAGTCGGGCCAATGGTCACGGGCCGCAGACGACACTGGGCGAATCAAGTTCGGAGTGGACGGAAATTCCAGGTGGGTCCAATACAGTTTTTGATATTGCCTGTCTGATTAAAATCCCCAAAAGGGTCTGCATTTACAATCATGGATAAAGTGCATTTCAGCTAATCATTATTCATTTTTTTGACAAACTTTTCCATTCACCTTCGATCGGGTCTCAGTGGTCGCCTTCTCGGCTTGGCTTGAAACGCAACACGAAGTCATCCGATTTCGAATCTGTATCAAATCTTCCATTTGGTCCGGGAGATTTGATGATCACGGTTGCGCCCTCAACCACTAAGGTAATTGAATGACCCCACCCATCAACGAAGCTTCTACCTGAAATAGGTTCCCAAGAAGAGCAATTTGGATCAGGATTCAACAGAGTGAAGGATGAAAAGTTGTCTAGGTTAGTACCGCAAAGGCGGTTGTATTCAATCACTTGGTTTCTAAGGTATTCGAGGCTACCCAGTGTAACTTTGATTTTGTACCGCTTGTCTACTTGGTAAAAGGTTTTAACCGCGCTAGACACAACTCCAAAACAGATGATCAGGATTATGCTACGAACAACTGAGTTTTTCCAAAACATTAAATACCTTCGTTCGAGGAAATGGGTGTAAAACGTTGATTAGGAAACTCGGTTTTTAGCGCACATTTGTCCTGCGGCCCATGTCAGCATAGGAAATATTCTGAGTGAAAATACCCAATGAGAAAACATAAATCAATACTCTGAAGTGAGCCATGTTATTTCGACTTGCTCCGGTGAATGTGCGGGTAAGGTCCCTTTACGGGAATTTTCATATCTAAACTTTTTTAATGACTTGTTATGCGAGCCAACCAAACTTCATGCGAATCACTTGAACTCACTTGGCAGTTCTTGTCATCTTCCGCACAAGTTTTAAATTGGTGACGGTAGCCTTCGGATTTCAAATCCGCGACCATCTTATGATGGTGTTAGACGCTCGCGCGGAATGCCCTCGACCAAGTTGTGAGGTGTTAGGCGCTCGCGCGGAACCTTTTTTTTAAAAAATAGTTGACAGCAAAATCGTCATCTTAAAACTCGATCTATTTAGTTCCATTGTCTTGTTTCAAAAAATTTTGATTTTTTCGACTCGAACGTTGTGGTCAGCCGGCTGCGCATTTTAAAACGCGAATCACAAACTGTCGGTCGGGTACTCATCATGGTCCTCGCAAAACCCCGTGTTATAAGGGTTTGGTGTCGGAGGAAAAATGAATAAGCAAATGGCCATGTTTACTGTCGATCAATTCACAACCTTGAGTTCAATTCCAATGGTGGGTTTAGTTGGTGGTTCCAATGTCGATCCTAAAGTCGGTTCCCAATCCGACGTCGAGGTGCCCCCTAAAATCCAAGAGCTTCACGCCAAAGCTCTGGCGGCTGTGGCAAAATGGAAGACCGCCGAAATTGAATTGCTGCGAGTTCTCGATGAAGTTGAATCCCACAAAGGCTACTTGCGCTATGGTTACAATTCGCTCTTTCAGTATGCGGTCAAGGCTTTGGGGCTCAGCGAAGGTGTCGCCTATAATTTTATTAATGTCGGCCGCGCCGCACGCGAAATCCCGGAGCTCAAAACCGCAATCGCCAGTGGGGAGTTGTCAGTGAGTAAAGCGAGAAAAATCACGAGCGTCATAACTCGCGAGA
>JADZEO010000035.1 GCA_020850475.1 Bdellovibrionales bacterium
AACCGGATGAGGTTTGTGGTCCGCTTGCTCACCGACGATCAAGAAGAAAACAAAAATCAAAACCAAAAAAATATTTCCTAATATAACCGTTAACCCTCCCGTCACCTTCTGGAACACCGAAAAGATCGGCAGCCCCCGCACCCGCTCCAACAGACTGGCCTGATCCACTTGATATCCCATCTGACCTGCACGCTCGAGCAGGGACTGGAACATTTCCAGAACCCGGGTTTTATAGACATCCGCGCCTTTGACAAAATTTTCGATCGACAGCCCGATGACCGCCACCGTGGCAAGGCACAAAATTGCGACGACCAAAAAGGCGGTCGTCACGGCCAACCAGCGCGGAAAATGTCCCCGGTATTGCAGCCAGCGAATCGCCGGAGAGGCGACGGCAAAAAAGAAAATACTGAAAACAAAGGGCAATAAAACCGTTCGCGTGTAAATGAGCGCGACTGTCGCTGCCACCGCAGTCAAAAAGAGTAGACAGTACTGCGAAACTCGAGTGTCGAACTTGGACTCAACCACCGAACCTCCCTTGGTTGCGGAACCACCTAATTCTCGATGGGAGTCTGGCCCTTGTCAAACTCCTCTCCGCCACGAGCATTGACCCCAGATACTCCAGAGCATAACATGAGACTGTGCGACAACTCGCTTTCATTTTGCTTCTTTATTTTGCCCAGGTGGCATGGGCTCAGCCCCCCGCCACTCCGCAAATTCGTTCGACTGACACGAATCAGGCTGAGCAGTCATTTCTCGAACAAGCGGACGTGAAACAGCAAAAACTTTCCCGCTCGTTAGCCAACCTTTCGAACTCCATCGATTCGTTTTTTGGTAACACCCGGATCGACGAAGAATCTGCAAGTAAAAGTCGCATTCGCATCAACTTGATCTCGGCTCTCACCGACGGCGAGGGCGACAGTTACGATGCCAACATTCGCACTCGTATCGCTCTGCCCAACACCGAACGAAAACTCAATCTCGTAGTGCAAAACCTTTCGCGAAGTTTCACCGAAGACCAGGAAAGTGGACAGGCCGAGAATATCGCCCAGTCCGTCGACAATGAGGACCTTGGTGCCGCTCTCCGATATCAACCCGAGAGCGACAAAGAGTGGAGTGTGGGTACGGATGCTGGTATTAAACTCGTCTCTCCACTCGATCCCTTTGTGCGCTTTCGCGTTCGCCGCAGTTGGTGGCCGGGGGCCTGGGAAATCCGCGCCACCGAAACGGTTTTTTGGTTCAAGTCGGAAGGCTACGGGCATACCGAATCGCTGGATTTTGACCGACCCCTCAATGCTGACTTTCTCTTTCGTTTTGCCAATCAAGCTTCGTGGCGACGCCTTGACCTGCAATACCAGTTTGATCACTCACTCAATTTGTTTCAGCGGGTCAGTGACCGACTCGGCATTGCCTATTTTGTGCGCATGCACGGCAGTGACGTCCCAGCCGTTCACGTCGAATCTTACGCAACGGGGGTGAATTTTCGGCGGCGAATCCACAAAGAATGGCTCTTTTTCAACATTCAACCCGGTGGCTCCTGGCCACGCGAGGAAAACTTCACTTTTGTGGCGTCGATCAGCTTCAAGCTCGAAGTGATCATCGGCCAGGAGGAGGGCTCGGTTGCCGCCGAATCCACTCCACCGCGAAATCCACCAGACTTCTTTGTGGCATCAACCGACACGGCGCGAGTCCAACCTGGCGAGTAATAACCTGATGAGTTTGAGTCTCGAAGTCCCGTCCAATCAGAGGAAATAACTCCGCCTTGGATTCAAGTTCAACAAAGCCGACCCACTTGCGTTGGCCCTGTTGCCAAATCGCCGAGGCCTGATTGATTTCATTGTACCCACCCGCTCGTTCCTCGGCCAAATGAAGACTGGTGTTGGAGTTCCAATCCACCCCCACCATGAGCACCAGTCCGTCGTTTTTGTAAAGGGCCGAGAGAGGTGATTGCTCGCCGAATGGGTGACTCAAGGAGTGCTGCGCGATCATTTCTCGGGCGCACTTACCCCAAGCGCAAAACGACGACATCGGGTGCTGGCTCCTAACAACCCCGGGCAGAGTGCGGAAGACCTCAGCCACAACTCCCATTCCTCGAGTGGGCGTCCACTGCGGATCAAAGGGCGGCATCGAATCGCGAATTGTTGGCCACCAGCTACGAGGCACGGCCGGATTGCACCAATAAGAAGGCTCAGAGTTCTCCGCCGTGTGGGCAGGCATCACCAAGGTTCCTTCGGGCGTTAGAACTTCCATCAACGACTGAATCACCGTCACTGCACCACCGCAAACCCAACCGAGTGAGCTCAGTGACGAATGCACGAGGACCGTCGCGCCCGGTCGCAGTCCAAGAGCGTTCCATGCGGCGACCAAATTCTCGCCGCTGAGAGGATGAGTCGATTTTTCCACAACTGCTTTTTCATTCATGATGAAACCTCGCTCTCTTCTTCCTGCCGACGAAGGACGGCAAAGTACAAGGGTCCAAAACCGCAGGCATCCGGCAGATGCATCCAGCCCAGAGTGGTGCGTTCAGCGAAGGGGCTGGGCGCTGGTAGTTCGACAATTTCCACCCCCGACTTGCGCTCAAGGGCGCGCGCCACGACCAGGTCGTTCTCCTCAGGGCTCAAAGCACAGGTCGAATAGACAATCCGCCCTCCGGGTTTAACTGCCTCGATCGCGGCGGCCAGCAAGCCATACTGTTTCTTGGCCAGGGACTTAATTCGCTTGGGCTTCCACTGCGCCAGCTCCTTGGCATTCTCAATCAAGTGCCGCTCCCCCGAACACGGGGCATCAAGCAACACCCGATCGAACGACTTCTTCGCCGCCAACCCAAAGCGGATGCCGTCTTGCCCACGAACAAAAATCTGCGGCCGGAGTGACCGCGGAACATACTGTTGAATCACCTTGGTCAACCGAGCCCGCCGGCCCGCCGAGAGCTCATTGGCGTCGAGACGCCCATCGTTGCCAAGGGCCTGTGCCAAAACTAAAGTCTTACCCCCCGGAGCCGCACACATATCGAGGACATGATCGCCCGGCTGTACTGCTAAGGCCTTGGCCACCAGGACTGAGGCCGGGTCCATAACATAGTAAATCAGATTTTGCTCCTGATTGCGCAGCTGCACCCAGTCGGTGCGCGACGGAATGTACCACCAAGTCTTGGCCAGCCAGTCGATTTCTCCCTCGGAGTCGCCGCCGAAGGGAGCATAGAGCACCTGCTTTTCTTTGGCCTGAAGCGCCTCGCGTAACCGCAGCCAACGCAGCCCATAGAGCTGCTGGTAATGCTGGTTAAATTCCGTCGGAAGCTCCGAAACCAATAGACGACCCCTTAATTCCTTCTTATCATTTCTCTGTTCACATTATTCAGCAAAATCCGAGTCGAATCCAGGAGGAAACCATGATGACTTTTCGACTTCAAACGCTTTGTGCCTTGTTGGCGCTTTCAACCTTGGTCCCGGCAGTCACTCAAGCCGAGGATCTGAACTTCAACAACATTGACAAGGGCGACTTGGAAAAAGTGATTGGTGACTTGTCGAGCAACTTCGCGCACACCACGGTCAGCGGTGCCAGTGCACTCGGAGCCGTCTTTGGTTTTGAGTTTGGTCTGGTCGGTGGTGTTTCATCCACTCCTGGTATCGATAAGCTGGTTAAGGAAACTGACCCTAACGCCGATGCCGCGGGACTGCCTCATGCGGGTTTGATCGCCATGTTCTCCGTGCCCTTCGGAGTCACGGTTGAAGCCAATATCATTCCCTCCTTCGGAAGCGATGAGTTCAAATTTTCCAACACCGGTATCGGGGTTAAGTGGACCATGACCGATGCCGTGCTCTCCCTGCCCTTTTCACTCGCGGTTAAGGGGACCATGACCAAGACCGAACTCGATTTTGAGACGGTGATCAACAATGCCAGTACGGGCAACATTCCGGTTAACTCCAAACTGAACATGAGCGGCACCACCACGGGTTTGGCGGCGGTGATCAGTAAGAACTTTTTGTTTTTTGAACCCTATTTTGGCTTAGGCATGGTCTCCACCGATGGTGACCTAAAGGTGACCGGAACAGGAACCATCTTCGACACCACCCTCACGACGGGACAGTCAGCAGGCGCTAAGAACTCCGGCAGCCATCTATTTTTGGGAGCTGAGCTCGGCCTCTTATTTTTTAAACTGGGAGTTGAGTACAGCAAACTCATTGATGCCGATCGCTACACTGCTAAGTTGTCATTTTATTTTTAATCATTATTAAGGTCATTCATGTCCGAGTTCAATTGCTCGCTTGCTCAACAATGCGCCGGCTGCCCTTGGTCGTCGATTCCTTTTGTCGATCAGGGTCCGCGCAAGGCGGACGGACTTCTTCATGAGCTTAAGAGCATCGGCCTCGAGTTCGCCAAGCGTCCGCAGATGGTCAGCCTCGGTCCCCAGGGGCTCCGCGACCGCGCCGATTTGGTGATTGTCAATCAACAGGGCCGACCGACGATTGGCCTTTACCATCCCGAAGAAAAGCGCATCACTGACATCGCTGACTGCCACCAGATTTCGCCGCCGTTGGCCCAGTGGTTCCGCGAATTTCGACAAGATTTACCTTCGATCAAAAAAGGCTCGGTCCGTTTGCGGGTCGCCCCCGATGGCCAGAGGGGGATTTGGCTCGATTTTGCTAACGCTGATATTAAGACTCTGCTCGATGAGGACCAGTGGTTGCGTCGGCTTAAGGCCAAGGCCGTCGTTGAGATCGGTCAAAGAAAAAAGCGCCTGATCGAAAAAGACGGACGCCTCAAGCTGGGCGATCCCGTCCTTTACCCGTGGTTCTCGACTGAGCTTAACGGCCATCCCACTCCCCTCTTTTCGTCCATTGCCAGCTTTACCCAACCCGGAGTCAAAGCGAATCAGCGCTTGGTTCAAACAGTCGTCGAAACCGTGCGCCGCCTCGGCGGACAGCGATGGTTAGAATTATTCTGTGGCCTCGGCAATTTCACCTTGCCCCTCGCGGGCCAAGGCCTCACGGTGACGGCCTACGAAGTTGAAGAACTGGCACTTGAAGGGCTCCAGTTGGCTCTCGGCAAACTACCCGAACGCCCTCCGCTCCACTTTTTTGCGGCCAATGCCTACCGCCTTTCGGCTTTGCCCTCGTTGCTCGAATTCGACGGGCTGTTGGTTGACCCTCCCCGTTCGGGCCTCAAGAATGTCCTCGAACACCTTCGCAATCACGCCCTCAGCGCCCGCCCTCAGCGGCTGGTCTATGTTTCTTGCTATACCCCAGCGCTGGTCCAAGACCTCCAAACACTGAGCGACCTCGGCTACCAAATCGACTCTATTACAGGTGTCGACCAATTCCCTCAGACTCCCCATTGTGAATGGGTGGTGGCCCTGGTTCGGTCCTGATCGCCTTCCCTATTCGCCCCCAATCGTGGTCGTATCTGAAATCCTAACCAAAAATAAAGGTTCTGTTTTGCTTTCACTCCAACTCTGTGGCAAACCTAACACCCTATGAATATTCGCAACCTCGCCATTATTGCCCATGTTGACCATGGTAAGACGACCCTTATTGACGGCCTCTTCAAACAGACTGGGGTCCTTCAAGGACGTCAAGACGTCGAAGAACGGGTCATGGACTCCGGCGAACTGGAAAAAGAACGAGGAATCACCATCACCGCCAAAAACGCCTCGCTCTCGTGGAAGGGCACGCGGATCAACTTGGTGGACACTCCCGGGCACGCCGACTTCGGCGGTGAGGTGGAACGAGCGCTTTTCATGGTCGATGGGGCTCTGCTTTTGGTGGACGCCGCTGAGGGCCCGCTTCCGCAGACGCGGTTTGTGTTGCGCAAAGCTCTCGAACGAGGACTCAAAATCATTCTAATTATCAATAAAGTGGACCGCCCCGATGCCCGCATTGAGGAAGTTGAAGAAAAAGTCCTCGAGCTCTTTTACGATGTGGCGACCGACGAGAACCAGGTTCAATACACGACGTTTTATGCCAGCGGCCGCAACGGCTGGGCCTCGCTTGTAAAGGGCCAACAAGGAGAAAGCTTTGCTCCTTTAATGGATCGTATTGTTGAAGAAATTCCCCCACCGGCCGTTGATGCCGACCAACCGTTCCGGATGATTGTCGTTAACCGCACCTTTAATACCTTTTTGGGCCAAATTGCCGTCGGACGGATTCAATCGGGTCGGGTCAAAGAAGGCCAACGTGTTCAGCTAATGGGCGAACAAAAAAACCTTCCCTTTGTGATCACTGCCCTCGAAACGTTTGCGGGCCTTGGCACAGAGCGGGTTAAGGAACTCAGCGCCGGAGATATTGCGCTGATTGCAGGAGCAGAAGCCCCTCGCATTGGCGATACCATTGCCGAGATGGGCGTAACTGAGCCTCTCCCTCGAGTGAAGGTCGACCCGCCCACCGTGGCTGTGCGAATTTCAGTTAATACCTCACCTTTTTCGAACCGCGATGGCACTTATCTTACCAGTCGCAAACTGCAAGAGGTTTTAGAAAAGGCCTGCTTGCAAAACGTGGCACTCTCGCTCGAACCGACGGAGTCCAACGAGGTTTTTCTGCTTAAAGCGCGAGGCGAGTTGCAAATTGTGATTGTACTCGAGGAAATCCGCCGAGCGGGTTACGAGCTCATGGCCGGTCGGCCCGAAATTCTGCCAGTTGAAAAAGACGGACAAAAGTGGGAACCCGAAGAGCAATTCTTTATCGATATTCCTGACTCGATGATGGGAAAGGTCACCGAGATTCTCTCCAACCGGGGCGGTCGACTGCAGAATATCGAAAAATTCGAGACCTCCTCGCGGATCCGTCTGGAGTTTGACATTCCTTCGCGCGGACTCATCGGCTTGCGTTCGGCTCTACTGACTGAAACGCGCGGTGAGGCCATTTATTCGAGCACCTTCAAGCGCTACATCCCTTACCAAGGCAAGCGCTTTAGCCGCGCCAACGGCGCTCTCGTCTGCGACCGCAACGGGGCCACCACCGAGTATGCCTTGTTTGGGCTCGAAGATCGCGGCCGACTCTTTGTCGAAGCCGGCGTGCCGATTTATGAAGGCATGATTTTTGGCGAAAACAATCGCCTTAACGACATCAATGCCAACCCCACCCGCGAGAAAAAGCTCACTAATATGCGAGCCTCTGGTTCGGATGAATCTACGAAGTTGGCACCGATTAAGCCCATGGGATTAGATGAAGCCCTCGAATGGATCGATGAAGACGAGTGGGTCGAGGTAACGCCTAAGAGTATTCGCGTCCGCAAGATCATCCTCGCGGCCAACCAGCGGCACATCATTCGCCGTCCGCAGGAAACCGAAGAATAAAACTGAACTCATGACTTGGAATCTGAATCGTCGTAGGAGCCCGTGATCCGCACGTCATCAGTTGAATCGGGCAATTCAAGATTTGGATCGACAGGTTGATGTTCTCTTATCACCTGAGGCACCGAGCCGGTGAAATTAAGACTCGGATCGGGCCGAGCCGGATGCGCCTGCACCGCACCCGCCAGAGGATCTTCGCTGATCAAGAACATCCCATCAAAAGCATTGTACCAGGTGAGCATCAACAAGGTGCCAACGGGAATATAAGGCACATAAAACTTGCGACTCAAATCGTACAGCAAAATCCCACTGCCCCAGAGAATGAGAACCACAACGAAGTTGAGTCTGACCGCGCGGACGGTGAGGGCCACAGCCTGGATAAAGTTATGCTGCGAAAACAACATGACCGGGGTTACCCCGAAAATAATAAACAAATTGAAAGTGGTCGCCAAAATGACCACCGTATTGTGAAACTCCAGAGTCATTTCGTACTTCAGCGGCTGGCGATACATGTACTCCGCTGCTCCAATGAGACTCCACGCGAGCATGCTAAAAAAACTCGCGGGCATCAGGCGAACCGCGAGGCGGCTCTCAGAAAAGGCGAAAAACAAATCCCACCAAGTCAGAGCTTTGTAACGGACAATTCGAAAAACCAAGAGATAGGTTCCCGCCACCAGAATGGGCAGCAAAAAGCCCGAGAAGATGCGGGCAAAAGGAGAAAAGGACGAGGGGAAGAGGCCGAAAAGCGCAAAGAGGCCAAAAACACCGCATAAATAGAGGGGTTTTTTGCGAAAAATCCGCCAGCTCTTCTTTAACCAACGAAGAGCCTCGCGGGGCTGAACCACCTTTGCGACCATCTAAATGCTGCTCCCCTCCCAACGAAAATTAAACCACGCTCCTACCTTCCCAACAAGTTGGGATCTTAGACTGGATTAACCACTAAATAGGGGGGCTCGGCTGGGAGCGTAATTTTCCAACTTCCCCCTACCTTCGTCCGGACTTTTCTGGCAGCATGGCCGGTCCTTGGAGGAAACGATGAAGACGGTCGGTGAATACGCGACAAGCCTGCCCCACACAATTGGCCTAAAGACCTCAGTCGACAAAGCTCGCCAGATGATGGAACAGCACCACTGCCATCACTTGCCCGTACTCGAAGGGGGTAAGTTGGTCGGTGTTATCAGCTCTGCGGATTTGGTCCAAGCCCTTGATGACCTCGCGATGGTCGGGGATATCATGACTGACGAGCCTCTTATCGTGAATCCCGGGGATCGCGTAAAGGATGTCGTCGGTAAGATGCTAAAGAACTCCTGCAGCAGTGCTATCGTCGCCGCCAAGGGCAATTCACCTTGGTCGATATTTACATCCGTCGACGCGATGAAGATTCTGTACGAGGTAATGCCTTAAAAATAAGCATCTCTGAGCCCTGACGCTTCGATTCAGGATTAATGTTTTTTAAAGTTGTTTTTTTGTGACCACTCGCAAATGGGCTCTCGGCCTCATTTTGACGATATATGGTGATTTTGGATGGTCCAGATCACTAGATCTAGGGGATATTTTTTTTGACACCAAAATAGCACCATGGTCTGTTTGAAGACACACAGAGTGAGGAATCACTCGCAAACGACTAAGACATTTTCTTAAAAAAGCCACATCGAGAGAAAGGAACTGCGGTATGGATAGTCTTCTCAAGGAAGAAGGAAGGAACAAACAGTCTCTTAAGGCAAAAGGTAGTGCCATTCATAAAGAGACTCGAGCCAGAATGGACGGCTCCAAAACCACCGGCGGGCAAACATTTCAGCCATTCTTTGTGCCCAAAGGCCAGGATCCCTACCAAATGGTCGAGTGGGTGACCCGCTCCAGTAAAATCAAAGACACCCAAGGTGAAGCGGTGTTTGCGATGAACAATGTTGAGGTCCCCAACACCTGGTCTCAACTTGCGACCGATGTGGCCGTAAGCAAATATTTCCGCAAGGCCGGAGTACCGGGCACTGGTCATGAGACCTCGGTGCGACAACTCGTCCACCGCATTGTCCATACTATCCGCAATGCCGGCGAAGAATTTGGCGGCTATTTTGCGACTCCCGCCGATGCCGAGCGTTTTGAAAAGGAGCTCGCCTTTATTTTGTTAAATCAGTATGGCGCCTTTAACAGCCCCGTTTGGTTTAACTGCGGTCTGCACCATGAATATGGTATTGAAGGCTCGGGCGGCAACTATGCCTTTGATTTCAAAACTGGCGAGGTCGTTGAGCTGCAAAACTCCTATGCCCGCCCTCAGTGCTCGGCCTGTTTTATCCAGTCGGTCAATGATGATCTCATGGCCATCTTCAATTTGGCTCGTCAAGAAGCTCGCATCTTTAAATATGGATCCGGCACGGGTACGAATTTTTCTAAGATCCGTGGACGCCAGGAAAAACTCTCAGGTGGTGGCTATAGCTCAGGCCTGATCAGCTTCCTCGAAGTATTGGATCGCGGCGCTGGCGCCACCAAGTCGGGCGGCACCACTCGTCGGGCCGCGAAGATGGTGAGCCTCGATATGGATCACCCCGAAATCGAAGACTTTATTAATTGGAAAGTTCGCGAAGAGCGCAAAGTTGAAGCGCTCGTCAATGCGGGCTACACCAATGACTTCAACGGCGAAGCTTATCGGACGGTGGCTGGACAAAACTCCAACAACTCGGTTCGCATTCCCGACAGCTTCATGAATGCGGTTCAAAAGGACGACTCCTGGAAGACCACGGCGCGCACCAACGGCGAAGTGATCAATACTTACCGGGCCAAAGATTTGTGGCGCCAAATCGCTTATGCGGCATGGAAGTGTGCCGATCCGGGCGTGCAATTTGATACGACGATTCAGAAGTGGCACACCTGCCCTGAAACCGATCGTATCAACGGCAGTAATCCTTGTTCTGAGTACATGTTCCTAGATGATTCCGCATGTAACTTGGCCTCACTGAATTTGGAAAAGTTCTTGAATGCCGATGGCAGCTTTAATGTTGAAGCTTATCGCCACGCCATTCAGATTGTGTTTACCGCTCAAGAAATCTTGGTGGACCTGAGCAGCTATCCGACGCAACAAATTGCTAAGAATAGCCACGATTACCGTCCTCTGGGTTTGGGCTACGCCAATCTGGGAACACTCTTAATGGTTAAAGGTCTTTCTTATGATAGCCCCGCCGGACGCGCTTGGGCTGCGGCCTTGACCGCGATCATGACGGGCGAAGCGTACAAAACGAGCGCCATCATGGCCGGCAGCAAGGGACCATTTGCGGGTTATCAGGATAACGCTCAACCCATGTTGCGCGTGGTTCGTCAGCACGGTGAAAAGGTCAGGGAGATCGACAACTCGCTGATCCCCGCAGAACTCGCTCAAGCCGCGAGCGAAGCCTGGGCCGAGGCCTACGAGTTGGGTAAGATCAACGGCTATCGCAATGCTCAAACTTCAGTCTTAGCGCCCACCGGCACGATCGGACTGTTGATGGATTGCGATACCACCGGGGTCGAACCTGATTTTGCTCTGGTTAAATTTAAGAAATTGGCCGGTGGCGGTTATTTTAAGATCGTCAATCAGTCCGTACCACGAGCCCTCGCCTCTCTCGGCTACAGTGAGGGCGACATCAAAGCCATTATTACCTACGCGGTAGGAACGATGAGCCTTGATGGCGCTCCCCACATTAACAGCGAAGCACTCAAAGCCAAGGGTTTTACCGCTGAGGATTTGACGAAAATCCAAAAGGCGCTGCCAACCGCTTTTGATTTGCACGCCGCAATCGCTCCGTGGGTTCTCGGCGAAGAGACCATGAAGCGACTCAAGCTAAATACCGAGTCGGTGACTTCAGGTGAAGAAACCATCCTCGCGAAATTGGGTTTTACCACCCAGCAAATTCGCGAAGCAACTCTGGTCATCTGTGGTCGCCAGACGGTCGAAGGCGCTCCGCGCCTCAAGGCCGAGCACCTGCCGGTTTTTGACTGCGCCAACAAGTGCGGCTCCGAAGGCGAGCGCTTTTTGGAACCCATGGCCCATGTTCGCATGATGGCTGCCGTTCAACCTTTTATCAGTGGGGCGATCTCAAAAACGGTCAACCTTCCTCATGAGTCGACCGTAGAAGAGATTGAGCACATCTATGAAGAGTCCTGGAAGATGGGACTTAAAGCCGTCGCGGTTTATCGTGACGGATCTAAGATGAGCCAGCCGTTGCAAACTGCTAAAAAAGAGGAAGAAGCCAAACCCGAGGCGGTTTACACCGAAGCCGAATTTAAGGCTGCGCTCGCAACCGCGCTGAGTATGGCACCGGCGCGCCGCCGTCGCCTGCCGCAGAAACGCGGCGGTATCACGGTCGAGGGCCGAGTCGGTGGACATCAAATTTACATTCGTACTGGTGAGTACGATGATGGCCGTCTCGGTGAGCTTTTCTTTGATATGCATAAAGAAGGCGCCACCTTCCGCAGTCTGCTCAATTGCTTTGCGATCTCTTGCTCACTGGGTCTCCAGTACGGCGTTCCTCTCGAAGAGTACGTAGATAAATTTACGTTTACTCGCTTCGAACCGCAGGGCATGGTCGACCATCCGAACATCAAGCAAGCCACCAGCATCTTGGATTATATTTTCCGAGTGATTGGCATGGAGTACTTGGGTAAGACCGACTTTGTCCATGTGAAGCCGATTGAAGCGGCTTTGGCCAAGAATCAAAACGGCCATGCTCACGCGGAACCTGAGGCGGAAGAATCCCCAGCCCCAACTCAGCTCAGCCTCTCCGCCGAGCGCGCGGCTGTCAGTCAAAAGCCTGCGGCCATCGAGGACCCCAGCTCCCAGCATGACCCTCTGGATTCTCACCTGTCGAAAATGATGGGTGACGCTCCGATGTGCACTGACTGTGGCCACGTCACCGTCCGCAACGGCAGCTGCTACCGCTGTCTCAATTGCGGCAGCTCGATCGGCTGTTCGTAAACTGCTGAACTTTATTAGTTTGATCCCCAAAAAGGGCGACCCTCCGTCGCCCTTTTTGTTTTTTGCGCTGGCCCGCGGGTAATTCCGATTCGGTGTCGGCGTCCGAGTCAGTGTCCGTGTCAGTGTCGGTGTCGGTGTGATCCTTAAACTTATCCAGCATCCCGGCCGTGACCCGAAGGCGCGAGGCTTCGGAATAACCAATAAAAATCAAATGTTTGTTTTGGGATGTTATCTCTAGGGTTTTAACTTAGACCGGGCCCCAAAGAAACCCTTAATTTACCCTTGATAAAAGTATAAACATTGTATATACTTATCGTAATTAGGCGAGGTGTGCCGATGTCAGTAAAAGTACAAAAATGGGGGAACTCACTCGGAGTTCGAATACCCAAGACGGTAATCGAAAAGGTAAATTTAAAAGAGAATTCAGAAGTGGAAATCGAGTCTAAGAACGGAACGATTATCATTTTCCCGGCAAAAAAAGAGTACTCTTTAGATTCACTGCTGGATCAAATCACCAAAAGCAATTTGCACTCAGAGGATGATTTCAAATCCGAAGGCAATGAGGTCTGGTAATGAGCTATGTACCAAATCGTGGTGATATCGTATGGCTCAACTTCACACCGCAGGCTGGGCATGAGCAGATTGGAGTGCGGCCCGCCCTGGTTTTGTCCCCTGGAAAGTATAACAGAAAAACCGGATTAGCTGTTTGTTGTCCGATTACCTCAAAGGTAAAAGGATATCCTTTTGAAGTTACAATATCGGGAAAGAAAATTAATGGGGCGGTTTTGTCAGACCACTTAAAGAATCTCGATTGGAAGGTCAGAAAAGCCAAGTTTATCGAAAAAGCATCTAAAGAAGTGGTAGATCAGTGTTCAATGAAAATTTCTGCTCTCATCATTCAAGACTAGCCTATACCCTTGGGACGACCTGAAAAGCTATCCGGCGATTTTTTTAAAGATAATTTTGCCGAATACCCCAGACTTGCAAGCACCCGAAACATGAGATCGGTTGAAATATCGCGGCGTCAGCGGTTGAGCAACGCCGTGATCCGGGGGCGCGAGAGCCCATCCACCGGCCAGTCACCTTCGGCCTGACGGCCCGAGGGGCCGAGGCCCGAAACTCGACTTGCAATGGCTGAGGCAGTGATGCCTTTACAGCCCCCCGCCATTGCCTCTATATTCCCTTCCATGGAAGTCGTGCTGAGCACCCAGCAAATCACCAAGGTCTACCAAATGGGCGAAGTTCAAGTTCACGCCTTGCGCGGGGTGGATTTCGATTTGCGCCAGGGTGAATTCTTGGTTCTACTGGGCGCTTCCGGAAGCGGCAAATCCACTCTGCTTAATATTCTCGGCGGGCTCGATCGTCCCAGCGCGGGTCAGGTTTTTCACGGTAAAACTAATCTGGCTGAGGCGACCGACGACGAATTGACCCAATTTCGACGTCAACATGTCGGTTTTGTCTTTCAAATGTACAATCTCATTCCTCGCCTGACCGCCTTGGAAAACGTCGCCCTCGTCACCGACGTCAGCGACCATCCCATGGACCCTATGCGGGCCCTCACTTTGGTGGGCTTGAGCGAGCGGGCCGATCATTTTCCGGCCGAACTTTCGGGCGGCGAACAGCAACGCGTCGCCATTGCTCGCGGAATCGCCAAACAGCCGGAAATTCTTCTGTGTGACGAGCCGACCGGAGCACTCGATTTTTCTACTGGGATCATGGTGCTCGAAGCAATCTCCCAAGTAAACCGGCAGCTCGGAACGACCACGGCGGTAATCACTCACAATGCCAGCATTGCCCAAATGGCCGACCGGGTGGTTCGCCTCGCTGACGGCAAGATCATCGAAGTCACGGAAAACCGCACCAAGCTCTCGGCCCGAGACATTCGATGGTAAAACATCTCGACCTCAAATTGGTGCGCGATCTTCTGCACATGAAAGCCCAAGTCTTCACCATTGCGCTCGTGGTCGCCTGTGGAGTCGCGGTGCTCGCTGGAATGCTCAGCACCTATGAATCACTCCTCCTTGCCCAAAATAGTTTTTACAACCATAGCCGCTTTGCCCACATTTTCGCCGACGTCAAAAGAGCTCCTCAGCATCTGGTGGCTCGGATTCAGGGTCTACCGGGTGTGAGTCAGGTTGAAGATCGCTTGGTCTTTGATCTGCTCCTCGACCTGCGCGGTCGCGATGTCCCGGCGGTGGGGCGCTTTGTTTCGCTCCCTCGCGGCCAGCAATCGACCCTGAATCGCATTCAAATTCTCAAGGGCCGCTGGCCCCTGCCCACTGAGGACAACGAAGTTCTGGTCGGCCAGGCCTTCTTCGAATTCAACAAGCTCCAGCTCAATCAAGAAATCGCCGCCATGTTCAACGGTCGGTATCGCAAGCTCCGCATCGTCGGAGTGGCGGTCTCGCCCGAGTATATCTACGCCCTGCCGGGCCACAGCCCTCTCCCCGATGACGAGCACTTTGGAATTTTTTGGATTCGTCGCGAAGGTTTGTCCTCGGCCTTTGACATGCAAGGCTCGTTCAACAATTTGGCGCTCACGGTTTTGAGCGGCGCCAACGAGGCCGCCCTCAGTAAGTCCATCGATGACTGGCTCAAACCCTACGGCGGAGTCGGCTCCTACACGCGCAAACACCAGATTTCCAACTTGTTTCTCACCCAAGAAATTAAGGGCCTTAAAGTCCAGGCCACGATCATTCCCATTATTTTTCTTTGTGTTGCGGCCTTCTTGTTAAATGTGGTGATCGGACGAATTATCAACAGCCAGCGCGAACAAATCGCCACCCTAAAGGCCTTGGGCTTTGATGACCTGAGTATTGCCTCCCACTTTCTCAAATTTTCACTCGTCATCGTGGCCCTCGGGTTCTCGATCGGACTGGCGGCCGGCTTTTGGCTGGCGGAGTCCATGACTCAGCTCTACACCCAGTTTTTTCGCTTTCCCGTGTTGGCCCAAACCATGCCGGCCTACATTCCGGTGCTGGCACTGGTGGTGAGTTCCGCCTCTGCGCTCATCGGCGTGGCGCAGAGTTTGCGGTCGATTTTTAAAATGCCACCCGCCGAGGCCATGCGCCCCGCGATGCCGGCGGCTTATCACACCAGCTGGGTCGAGCGCTCCGGACTGCCCCGTCGCCTTACTAACGAAGGGAAAATGATTTTGCGTGGACTCAGTCTGCGTCCTCTGCGCTCGTTCGTGTCGACTCTCGGAATTTCCTTTGCCCTCGTCATCGTGATTCTCGGAATGTTTTGGAATGATGCCATCGACTACCTGATGCACGTTCAGTTTTCGTTGATTCAAAAAGAAGATGCGACGGTAAATTTTGTCAAACCACTTCCGGTTCGCTCTTTGTATGCTCTCCAACAATTGCCGGGCGTGATCCATGCCGAGGGACTGCGGGCCGTTGCGGTGCGAATTCTTCACGGCCCCGAGACTGAAACCACCGCGATGATTGGCATCGGCCCCAATAACCAACTCAAATCGGTATTGGATGTTAAGCTAAAGCCCATTCAACTCCCCCGAGATGGTTTAGTTATTAGCCAAACTCTGGCTCGCAAACTGGACCTCAAACCCCAGGATAACATTCGCATCGAAGTTCTCGAAGGCAGCCGCCCGAGCGGGGTCTTTCCGATCAGCGCCGTGGTTGATGATTTCTTGGGGCGGTTTATCTACACCCGGGATGAGTTTCTTCATCGCCTTCTAAAGGAAGGGCCCAAGGTCAATTCGGTGTTACTCAAAACCGACAGCGAGCAAAGTCAAAAGCTCTACACACAACTAAAGGGTTTTCCGGCGATCGGTTCGGTCTCCTTTAAGACTGCTGCCCTTAAGACCTTTCAGGACACCAACGCTAAGATTCTTCTCGTCTTCGCCACCATATTGACGGCGTTTTCCGTGATCATCGCCTTTGGAATCGTCTACAACAGTGCGCGGATTTCATTAGCTGAGAGGGCGTGGGAGTTTGCGAGTCTGCGGGTTCTCGGATTTACTCACGGCGAAGTGTACCGAATGCTCATGGGTGAGATTTTGATTCTCTGTCTGATGTCACTTCCCCTGGGCTGGACTCTCGGTTACTATTTCACCCAATGGCTGATGAAGTACATGGCTCCCGAGGAGTTGGTCATCCCCATGGTTATTGATCTCAGCACCTTCACTTGGAGCGCCCTGACTTTGGTGGCCGCAGCCGCCATGAGCGCCTGGGTGCTATGGCGTAAGATTAAGCAGCTGGATTTTAATGAAGCCTTGAAAACGCGAGGTTAGTTTGTGGCTCGTAATCAAAATGATCGATTGAAAAAGTGGCTCATCTACGGCGGTCTCACCGTGGCGGTCGTCGGCGTGGTCATTTGGTCCCTCATGCCTCGTCCACTCCCGGTCGACATGGCTCGGGTGGAAGTCGGCGACTTTGAACAACGCGTGGTCGAAGACGGCCGCACCCGGGTCAAAGAAAAATACGTGGTTTCCTCACCCGTTGACGGGGTTTTGCCGCGAGTGAAATGGAACCCCGGCGACCGAGTCAAACAGGGAGAGCCGCTGGTCTCGATCAAATGGGACTATGATCGCGTCGTCCACGCTCCGGCAAGCGGGGAGGTTTTGCGCATTCTTACCAAGGACGAAGGTTTTATCACCAAGGGCAAACCCATTCTTGAAATTGGCGATCCTCATGCCCTCGAAATCGTCGTCGACGTTTTGACCTCGAGCGCGATTTTGCTCAAGGTGGGCAACGAAGTTGAAATTGTTAATTGGGGCGGCCCGGCTCCCCTCGAAGGCAAAGTGGTACGCATCGAACCTTCGGCCTTTACTAAAGTTTCTGCCTTAGGGGTCGACGAGCAAAGAGTGAACGTGGTGATCGAAATCACCTCACCACGCGACACCTGGATTACTCTTGGCGATCACTTTCAGGTGGAGTGCCGGATTCTGGTGAAACGCCTCACTCAGGTTCTCACTGTACCCACCGGGGCCTTGTTTCAAAAAGGTGGAAAGTGGTCGGTCTTTATCGTTCGCGGCGGTAAGGCCCAATTGCAAGCGGTGGATATTGCCGAACAAGGTCCGCTCAAATCAGTGGTTCAAGGAGGCCTGAGCGAAGCTGACCAAGTCATCCTCTACCCCGGCGACCGCATTGCCAACGATGTCCCGGTCATCCCCTCTCCCAGCAGCGCCGAATAACACCGCAACGCCTCCACTGAACTCTCGACCTCCGCGAGCCCTTGGGCATTTAGCGTCCTGGGATTACTTACTTTTCATCCTTGGCCTCACGCACCTTTCGGCCGCGGGCGCGTCTTCGGCGTGCGCTAGCTCTTCGAGCCACCGCACGTCGGATACGCCCCGCGCGACGGTGAGGATTCGTCCAAGGATGAAAAGTAAGTAATCCCACGAGGCCAATAAAATCAGGACTTGCGGAGGGTGGGAGTTCAGCGGGTGTGGTTGGCGGTTATTTTTTGGATTGGGCCAGGGCGATGATGTGGCCATCAAAGTCCTGAACATAGGCGACTGTATCGCCCCAGTCGCGCATGGCGAACTCGCTTAGCACTCGAGCCCCCTCTTTGACGGCACGTTCAAACATCAAGGTTGGATCTTCGACCACCAGGTAAAGTTCCGCTTTGGGAATATTTTCGCTTTCAGCGGGATTACGAATCGCCTCACCCAACAATTTTTTTATTCCCACATTGGGCATCAGTCCCAAAACGGCCGGCCCGCCCAACAAAAACTCGGTCATTCCGGGCACATCAAGGACAGGTTTGGTCATCAAAACTTTCGCGTAAAAATCGCGACTTCGTGACTGATCCGCAACGAACAAAATGGTATGAACCCGGTGTATTCGCATTTTGAACCCTCACTAACGAGCTGAAACCTGGTAATAACGGTGCGCGAGACTACCAAACCTCACGGGGTTTCACCATAGCAAAGGTAAACCCCTACGGGGACATGGCCGCAGCCTGACCTTGGGACTTTCCAGAAATTCCCCAGCCAAGTATTTGACAATACCTCCCTAACCAGGCGAGATTAGCGCGCGGAGGTTGATGTGAGTCAATCATTAGAAGACATTCTAACCCATGCTGGTATTGCGATTTGTGTAACGGATCTTGACCGTAAGATCATGTTTCAAAACTCGGAAAGCAACTCGGTCTGCGGATCTCGTCCTCATGTGAATTGTCCGTCGGGAGTCTTTGGGACTTGTAAAATTCCCTTGGAAGACGTCAATTCCCATTTGGGTGTTCGCCAGTGCCCCGGCGATCGAATTAACAATCGCCTCTATGATGTCTTCATGGTCAACACCGGGAAGAACTTGATTACTTTTTCCATTCCTCTCACCGAGATGATGGAAAATGAGATGGCCAAGTACCGCCATCACAACCTGACTCATCGAGAAGTGGAAATCGTTGGCTTGGTTTTGCTCAAAAAGTCCAACCAAGACATCGGTCGAATTTTGCACATCTCAGAAAATACCGTCAAAACTCATCTGAAAAACTTGTACCGCAAACTTCCGGTCCAAGAGCGCAAATATTTACGCGAGTTGCGTCCGCGCGAGTAGGCTCCGGCAGATTTCAGTTGGATCACAGATTTAAGGACAAAGCAGAGTCGACTGCCATCCTGAGGCTTGTCGCTCGTAACGTCGTCGTTTGTGGAGACGAAAGGCACAGGCTTCCCAAAACTCAATGGCGTCAGGTTTTAACACCATTCCGCCCCAATGGGGTGGGCGGGGAATGGGGCCTTGGCCAAAGCGCTGCTCGACGTCTCGCACTCGTTGCAAAAGCTCGTCGCGACTTTTTACCGATCGACTTTGATCCGAGGCCCAGGCTCCCACTTGGCTGCCTCGTGGGCGGGTCCGCCAATATTCGTCGGAGATTTCCGGCGGAACTTTTTCGACCCGACCCTCGAACCGCACCTGGCGCTCGGGGAGAGCCCAATGAAACACCAGCGCCGCCTGCGGGTTGCTTTCGAGTTCTGTCACCTTTCGACTCTGGTAGTTGGTGTAAAAAACCACCCCGTCCTGCCAAATTCCTTTAAATAAGACCACCCGCGCGGAGGGGCGACCGGTGGCGGTTGCCGTCGCCAAGACCACCGCATCACCTTCGTGCAACGACAAAGGGGGATAAAGAGTGCGCATCAGCTTACGCAGAGGGAACAAAAGTTGATCTGAAAACTGCGAGTCGCGCGAGCGGCCAGCGGCCTGATCGTACCATTGGCGAAAAAACTCCAGGGGCGGGCACTCTTGATCGATGCTGTAATTCATCATTACCATGAAGTAGCACCTGCCCCAGGGCTTTTCAATCGCCACGTTTGTCGGTAAGGTGGTGGACAGCCCCCAAAACCCGAGGATGTTTTATGGAAATGCCCAAGCCCAAAACCATTTTTGAACCCTTTCGCATTAAGGTGGTCGAGCCCCTCCCCATAACCAATCCCGCCCAGCGCCTGCAGGCCCTTAAAAAAGCTCATTACAATCTTTTTACCCTGCCAGCTGATTGCGTAACCTTTGATTTGCTCACGGATAGCGGTACCAGTGCCATGTCGTCGACTCAGTGGGCAGGAATGATGGTGGGCGATGAGTCCTATGCTGGGGCCAAAAGCTTTTTTCGTTTTGCCGAAAGCATTAGCGACATCACCGGCCATCTTCAGGTCATTCCCACCCACCAGGGGCGCTCGGCCGAAGCTTTGCTCACGCAGGCCGCCCTCAAGCCGGGCCAGGTCGTAATCGGCAACACACACTTTGACACCACCCGCGCCAACATCGAATCAAAGGGGGGCATAGCTCTCGATTTGCCCGACCCCAGCACCCAGGATTCTTCGCGCGAAGAGCCCTTTAAGGGAAATATCGACCTCGCTGCTTTGCGCGCCACGCTCGCCGAACGCGCCAAAGACATCGCCTTTTTGATCATGACAGTCACCAACAACTCGGTCGGCGGGCAACCGGTGTCGATGGAAAATATCAAGAAAACGCGCGAACTCCTCGCCCAACATAAAATTCCGCTCTTTATCGATGCCGCTCGCTTTGCGGAAAACGCTTTTTTTATTAAACGCCGGGAACGGGGTTTTGAACATCGCTCAATCAAGTCGATTGCCCAGGAAATGTTTTCGTACTCCGACGGCGTCCTGATGAGTGCCAAAAAAGACGCCTTCGGCAACATCGGTGGCTTTTTAGCTCTTCGTGATGAGGGCTTGGCGCAAGAAATCAGATCTCTGATGGTGATCACCGAAGGCTTTCCGACCTACGGTGGTTTGGCGGGACGGGATATGGAGGCCTTGGCTATTGGCCTCCAAGAGATTCTCGACGAAGATTATCTTTCCTATCGCATCCGCAGTACGCAGTATTTCGGCGAAGGCATTGAGGCCGCGGGTTTTAAGGTCGTCAAGCCCTTCGGCGGACACGCTGTATACATTGACGCCGGCCAATCACTTCCTCACTTAAAAGCACTCGAGTACCCGGGGCAATCACTCAGCGTGGCTCTTTATGAACACATTGGAATTCGCAGTGTCGAGGTGGGATCGGTCATGTTAGGGCGAAAAAACTGGGAGACGGGAGAAGAACTTCCGGCACCCAAAGAGCTGGTTCGGCTTGCCATCCCCCGACGAGTTTACACCCAAAGCCATGTCGACTATATGATAGAAATATTTGGTTACATCGCTCCGCAGATTCGCAACCTTCCCGGATATCGCATCGACTACCAACCGCAATTTTTGCGTCACTTCACTGCGAGATTTTCGCCTTTGCGCTAATAACTCGGCTAAGGCAGACTTCAAGCCGCAAATAAAAACGGGAACCTCAAAGGTTCCCGTTTTTTTCGAATCATTCCATTAAGGACTGATCGTCTCGATTACTTCTTGATGCCACTGAAATAGGTCGCCAACTCCTCGATGTCCGCCGGACTCAGCATTGCTGCCATGGGCTTCATTTCGGCGTTGTCGCGCTTGCCTTCTTTGAAAGCAGTCAAAGTAGTAACCAAGTACTCTTTCTTCTGACCAGCCAAGTTGGGGTATTTACCTTGAGTGCCGACTCCGTCTTTACCGTGGCAAGCAGCGCAAACAGCCAATTTGGCAGGCTCTTTGGCCATCGCGAGCGGGCTCAATACAAACATCAGAGCAACAAAAATCGCTTTTTTCATAAAAACTCCCTTAACGCTATCTATAGGTTCAACAGAGAACTCAACTTAACGCAAATCTCGTGCTGATTCAAAGGCCGCGAGGTCTGATCGAGTCCATTGACCTCGTGAGTCATGCGCTCCCTCCCAGGCCGGATGGCCTTTGCCCTTCCTCGGACCAAAGGATACAAGGGCCGCATGAAACCAGTTCAGCAGCAATGGAATTTTGATAGCCCCATTTGGGCTTTGGGGTTTCGTCCCTTCTTTCTCCTTGGCTCGATGAGCGGCCTCGTGTTGATGAGTATTTGGATTTCTTTCCAGACGCTGTTTATTCCCGCGATCCCCTACTTTCAACCGGCCAGCTGGCACGCCCATGAAATGATTTTTGGATTTTGCAGCGCCATCATCGCGGGTTTTCTCCTGACGGCTTCACAAAACTGGACCGGAGTTCCCGGTGTGCGCCACGCTCGACTCTTCACCCTGGTCATGATTTGGCTGGGGGGCCGACTGGGCGCCCAAGTTTGGCCTCATCCCAATGTGGTTTATGCGCTGGTCGACTTGGCCTTCTTTCCAGCTCTAGGCTGGATGCTATGGCCTTACCTCGGTCGCCCGGAACAAAAGAATAATCGCGTCTTCTACTTGGCCTTTCTCCTGCTATTCGTTGGCAACTTATTGATCCACCTTGAAGCGCTTAAATTTACCACCGAGACCGAACCAACCGGCATCCGCTTGGGAATCAACGGCGTATTATTGGTTGTCGTTTTGATTGGCGGCCGAGTGTTGCCCTTTTTTGCTGGCCGCGCTTTACCGACGGCTCACATCAAGACCACCCTATGGGTCGAAAAAACAATTGTCCCGCTCACCTGTGGTTTTGCCGTTCTCGAAAGCTTGTTCACCAATCACGTTTGGCTGGCTCCGCTCGCCCTGCTCATGGCGGCGGCCCATGGCTGGCGCTGGTGGCAGTGGGGGCCTTGGCAAACGCGCACACAACCCATTTTGTGGGTTTTGTATGTCGCCTACTTCTTTTTGATTCTTGGATTTTTTCTCCAAGCTTTAAGTTGCTGGGAGCTCATCATGCCGTCGGTCGCCACGCATGCTTTTACCGTGGGTGGTTTTAGTTTGATAATGCTCGGGATGATGTCGCGAGTGTCACTCGGTCACACGGGACGCCCAATCCAAAGCACACCCATCATTGTTGCAGCCTATGTCATTCTCCTGTGCGCAGCCGTGATTCGGATTCTGATTCCTATCGTCGCCGTGCAGTTCTATCGCGAAGCCATCACGATCTCGGGGCTCATGTTTGTTACGGCCTTTGGCATTTTCTTGGTAAAATACTTACCCATTCTCTGGTTGCCCCGGGTCGATGGAAGGCCCGGCTGAAGTTTTTTCGAATTTGGTAAACAGCGGAACCAGCGAGACACTCAGTAGAATTACCAAGGCACCGCCCATCCCCATCAGACTTAACCGCTCGCTAAAAAAGATCCAACCGAAGAGGGCGGCAAAAACTGACTCGGTTAAAAAAATCATGCTTACGATATGCGGTGGAATTTGCTGTTGCACATAGACCTGCACCGTAAACGCTCCGATACTTGAGAACAAACTCAAAAACAAAAACGCCGACAAGGCACCGGGCGGGACTAGGCTTTCCCAACTCCACAACCCGCCCAAGTCAGGTACCCCCGAAATCGCGAGCGCCAAGGGTATGCCCATCACTCCGACATAAAGGCACTGTTGCAAATTAAAATCGATGGGATTTTCATTCTGGGCCAGCTGATCGATGGCAATAATGTGAAGTGCAAAAAGCAAAGCACTGCCCAAGATAAAAATGTCGCCCACATTAAAGTCCGTCCACTGCAAATCGCAGAGCAAGGCAATCCCAACCAGTGAGGCTCCAACCAGCGCCCAGTAGCCGCGATGAAAGCGCTGTCGAAAAATGATCGCCAGCAGCAACGGCGTGAAAATCGCGTAAAAAGTCGTAAAAAATCCGCTCTTGGCGAGAGTGGTATAGCGAATTCCCACCGTTTGCATTTGAAGCCCGCCTAACAAGAGCATCGAACACACGGCTGCCGCGAGGGAAATGACCGCTTTGCGCCGGTAGATCAGGTAAGGTAGCGCTAGAACTCCGGCAAAAACAAATCGCAAGGAATTCGACCATACTGGATCAAAAGACACTAAGGTCCAGCGGGTCGCGACAAAACCAAAGCCCCAAATCAGGGTCGCTAGAACCAGCCAAAAAATTCTCACGGCCGACCCGTTGATCGAGAACTGGCAGGGCCGGTGGGCGGCGGTTTACGAAAGGCCATCATCAGCGCCACAGTCCATAGCAGAGTGAAACCAATAAAAATAGCCAAGGCCCACAAAAAAGAATCCGAAAGGCGCGGAGGGTTCCGCCGGTTGGCTTCCACCACCATCCAGTTGACCACCATAAAAAAGAAAAAAACCGAGACTCCCATCATCGCCATCCAGTCGCGCAAGCGTCCCAAGGATGCCTCCCGACGCTCGGGCGCCAACCAGTATTCGCGATGGGGCAAATTAATCAGTCGAGTCGGAATCCAGCGGAAGAGAACGGGTAAGATGCCAAAACTTAAAGCCATCAGGGCGTACAACACCATCATGGCGTACAGATGACCCTGCTTCGAGCTATAGCCATTGGCCAGCCCGTTTTGCCCAAAATGCGAAGCGACAACTTCGGGAAGATCTCGCGCAATCCAAAAGTGGTGCACAACACTTGTCACAAAAATGATCCAAAACAAATATTCGTTCTTCCGCATGTGGTTATCTTAAGTTACTTGCATTCGTTTGACTAGTGTCTAGAGGTACCCCATCCTCTATTGAGGAGACTCCCATGCGTCGTGCCGCTCTTTTGTCGAGTTCGTTTTTTCTTCTGATCGCCTGTAGCTCAAAACCTGTCTACAAAATCCCTGAACCAGGACTCCAGGAATCACTCAGCGGACACATGTTGCACCAATCGAAGTACGCTGAGCTCTGCAAACGGGGTCACGCTTTTGTTTGCGAAATCACTCAGCCCGACTGGCGCCAAACGGCGAGCCTCTCGATTTTGCAAGGCCTCACCTGGCTCGATGGAGCTTTTGTCAATGTGGTCGGCCTCAAAGCAGATCGAAGACATTATTGGGTTGCGACTCAAACTGGTGAAGCCGTGACTCTCAAGGAGATTCCTTTTAAGTCCGCAGCAATTCCAAATTCCGAGTGGGCAATTGAGTCCCTGGAAGTTCCTCTCGAGGGCGATGTTCATGATTTTCTGGTCGTCGGAGACACGGGAATTCTCGATTTGCGGCGAATTGAAGGCCGACCTCTTGGAAGCAAGCGCTTCCGTTTTGCCATTGCGTCTTGTATGGACGCCTCCCACGACCGAGAGCAAGACACCATTTGGCGGTCGCTCGGCCAAGACGACCCCGATTACCTATTTTTATTGGGCGACAACGTTTATGCCACCAAAGCGCTCAACGCCGGAGAAAAGGCTCTGGATCCTCAGCGCCTAACCCAGCAGTATCTGGCGATGCGCCGCCGTTTAGAACTTTATCGCTTGCCTAAACTAATTCCCACTCTCGCCATTTGGGATGATCACGACTTCGGGATGACGGATGGAGACCGGACCAATCCTTACCGCAAAAAAGCCAAAGATGTATTTCAACTGTTTTTTGCTCAACCCCAGCGCGACAAGGTCTTACAGCATGGTCCCGAAAATGCCGCGGTCTTTACTGGATACAATATGCAGATTTTTTTACTCGATGACCGCACCCAACGCCAACCGAACGGAACCGACCCCGGTGAGTTCGCCCATTGGGGTGCGCCCCAAGAAAAGTGGCTCCTCGCCAAGTGGCAGGAGTTCAACGGCATTTCTTGGCTTCTCAACGGGGGCCAATTTTTTGGTGCTTATCATCGCTTCGAGTCGTTTGCCGGTAGTCACCCTCAGAGCTTCGCCAAATTTCTGGCCAAGTGGCGTGACCTCAAACGCCCGGCGGTTTTGGTTTCGGGCGACCGTCACCTCTCGGAAGTCATGGAGATCAACCCGCCCGACAGCCCCTTTAAAACGATTGAAGTTACCGCCAGCCCACTCCATGCTCGCACCTACCCATCGAAGTGGACTGAAATTCCCAACTCGCGCCAAATTGCGGGTGTTGATCTCAAAATCAATTTTGTGATTGTCGACGGGCAAACACTCCCCACCCAACAAAGCCTTGTGATCACCGCCAAAGACAAAGACGGAGTCGCTCTGTTTAGCAAGAAAGCTGACATTGCTTGGTCCACTCAGGAGTAGACCTCTTTGTCTAAATACACCTTTGCCGAAGTTACGGACTTGCTTGCTCAACGCACCGATCGCCCCCGTACTCTCTCCGGGCGTGACCAAGCGCGCCTGGGGCTTTCACGTTTAGGACTCAATTGGGAACCCCTGGCGGCGCGCACGGTGGTGGTGGCTGGCACCAATGGCAAGGGCAGTGTGTGTCGAGCGCTGGAGCACTTTTTCCTGTCCGATTCAAAACCCGTTGCTCTGTTTACCTCGCCTCACTTGGTTCATGTCCGAGAGCGAATTCGTCTCAACGGAAAAGCGGTGACCGAAGCCGACTTTGTCCGGGCCTTTGGGGCGGTCGAAGCCGCAACCTCTGACCTGGCGCTCTCTCATTTTGAAACTTTGATTCTCATGGCGGCCTGGTTATTTCAGGCCAACCTCCCCCCCGATTCGGCGTGGTACATTTTTGAAGTGGGTATTGGCGGAACTTTTGATGCCACCAATGCTTTTGCTCATCAAACTTCGGTGATTACTGCCTTGGGTTTAGATCATCAGGAGCTTCTCGGGTCTTCACTCTTGTCGATTGCCCGACAAAAATTCGGTATCATCTCTCCCCACAGCAAGGTTTTCCACCTTCCTGGGTACCCACCTGAGGTTGTGGCTGAACTCCGTGAGCTTAAGACTTCACTGGGTTTGCATTTGCAACAAAGCCAGACTCCCCAATACGACGTCCGCGATGACTTTCCTCTGCCGCAGGAGCAAATTGAAACTCCCTGTGGACGATTTTCTTTACCCCTACCCGGGTTTCACTCGGCGCAAAATCTTCAGCTGGCAATCGAAGTCGCCGTCGGCCTGGGACTCAATCTCCGACCCGGGCTAAGTCAGCTTGACCAGCTCTATTGGCCAGGGCGACTGGATGTGCTTTCGACTCCTCGGCTCCCCTGCCCAATCCTCTTGAGTGGTGATCACAATCCTCTGGGGATTAAAGCCCTCGGCGAAACCCTCAAACATATTCCCTATCAAAATGTTCACTTTCTCGTCGGCATTGGGAAGGCCAAGGACCGCTCGGCGATTTTGCATGATCTCAGCCGGGTGCCAAGGAGCACTCTGCTGCTCACAAGCACGCCCTTTCGCGGCAGTAGTGATAAAGATTTTTCAGAGTGGATCGAGCGCGGAATTGGTTTTGATCCACTTCCCGCCAAGGCGCTGACCAGGATCTGGGCTCAGGCTCAAGCCCAGGACTTGATTGTGGTCACGGGGTCACTTTATTTGGTGGGGCAAATATACCAACAGGCCCTCGAGGGTGGTTGGTTAACCCCCAAACAGACCAGTTACTTCGACTGAATTCAGTGATTAATTCGCCTTGCGAGCGCGACGAACAGTGCGTTTTTTGTCGACCAAAAGAGCTTGGCGCAAAATCTGTTCTTGATACCGAAGAATTAATCCAATTAGCTCCTCGGGATTCATTCCATACAAACGCACCAAAACCGGGAGTGCATTTAGCGGCGGCGAGCAAAGGCCGCGCTCAAAGTTACTCACAAACTGCGGCGTCGAGTATCCCAGTTGCGATGAAACGTCGTGCTGAGTAAGTCCCGCAGCAATACGACGAGCTTTCAAGTAACTTCCGAGCGGCTTGTGCATTAGAGCATTTAGTTCCATTATGTTCTCCGAAAAATATCTTAAAGCTTAACAAAAGATTGATCAGCCGCCAACTGTGTTTGAATTTTAGCGGTGCTTTCTATACTCTGCCACCAGCCAGGGCCGCGGACGTTAAACCAGGTCCTAACTCCAAACTGGTAGTCCTGGTTCGATGGGCCAAATGGTCTAGACCCCGTCCACACGCAGGGGCCTGATCGTGCGTCGTGTTATTGGTGTGCCCACGCATACAGGACCTGTGAAAATTGTCGAAGGGTATTTTGAGAGGTGAACATGAACTACATTGTGGTTGGAACTAATCGCCCTGAGTCCCGGTCGGGCCAGATCGCCAAAGTTGTACAGCAGCTTTATCGCGCCCAAGGCGAGTCGGTTGAGATTCTTGATCTCCAGCAGCTCGACCTTTCCACCCTGACGGGCCGGCAGTATTGGCAAGACCAGCCAGCCCAAGTGAAGGCGTGGGTGGACTTGATTTCTCAATCTCGCTCACTGGTGATGATCGTTCCTGAGTACAACGGGTCCTTTCCTGGTGTCCTCAAGTATTTCATCGACCACTGGAAGTTTCCCGACTCTTTTGAAAGCCGCCCGGTTAGTTTTATTGGCCTGGGAGGTCGTTTTGGGGGGCTTCGAGCCGTTGAACACCTGCAACAGGTCTTTGCCTACCGCAACGCCTACTTGTTTCCCGAGCGGGTGTTCTTTATGAATTGCAGCAAGACCATTGTTGACGGCCAAATTAACGATCCCGTCGCCATGGATCTACTCCAGTTGCAGGTAAAGAACTTTAGCCGCTTTGTCGCAGCTCTTGAATCTGCGGGCTTGGATGCACTTTCGGTCGCCAAGCACCGAGCCAAAGGAAAGTAACCTCAATGGCCCAGTCCCGAGAGCTTCCTCTGCTGGTGAGTTATTTCGAGCCGTTTGGCGGCGCCGACCTTAATGCCTCTGGGTTGGTCACCGAACTCATGGGACGTCCGGACGCTCCCCGTCTGGAGGTCATCTCGCTTCCGGTGTCGTTTGAAAAAGCCTGGCCCACCTTAGCTGCCAAACTTTTTGCTGGCACTGCCTATGGCGCGATCATCGCTCTCGGAGAGGCCGGAGGCCGCAAAAAAATTTCTCTCGAGCGAATTGGGATTAATTGGCAAGAGTCTGCGGCTCCCGATAATGACGGAGCCCAGCCCCTTGGCGAAAAAATTCTGCCCACCGGTCCCGATGGATGTTTTTCGTCCTTGCCCATCGGTGAGCTTCACCGCGATTTACTAGGCAAGACACCGCTCGAGATTGAGATCTCCAACTCAGCTGGTACGTTTGTTTGCAACCACTTGATGTACCAGCTGGTCCATTGGGCTCACCGCTCACGGGTACCAGCTGGTTTTATCCATGTCCCGGCTCTGCGTCCGAGTGATGGGGACTATTCGATTACCAAGGGCGCTTTGCTTACCACGCTGGCAAGCCTCTTCTCGCAAATAACCCATCTGGTTAATAACTCGTCTGCCCAAAACCCCCGAGGCCGCTAGTTGCACTTGAAACCGCGAAGCCGACTTGATAGCCCTACCATGGGTGCGACTTGTGGAGGTTACAATGCTTGTGCTTGGTCTTGATTTAGAGACGACGGGACTCGACACGGAAAAAGATGAGATCATCGAAGTCGGCGCTGTGGTGTGGGATACCGACCGCCAAAGTCCCGTCAAAATTTTTAGCGAACTGGTTCAAACACAACTCCCCATCTCTGATGAGGTCACCAAGATAACCGGAATTACCACGGACGATGTCAAGGCCTGGGGAATCAGTCCTCAAGAGGCCCTGATCAATGTCGAAGCTCTTGCCGGCAAGTGCAGTTACCTTGTCGCCCACAATGGCCTTGATTTTGACAAACACTTTATCGATCGGTACCTAAAGCTATTCCCCGACGTAAAACTGGATTTGCCTTGGATCGATACCATGACGGATTTGCCCTACCCAGACGATTTAAAAACCCGTAAGCTTTCCTATGTGGCGGCAGAGCATGGTTTTCTCAATCCCTTTTCTCATCGGTCATTGTTTGACGTGCTAACAATGATGAAAATCTTCTCGGCCTACCCGATTAAGGAAATTATTGAACTAACCCAGTCGCCCATGATGAGAGTGGTCGCTCAAGTGTCTTACGCCGATCGCGACAAAGCGAAAGGCATGGGCTTTCGTTGGGACCCCAACCGCAAGGAGTGGTTCAACGGTCTCAGAGAAGCACAAGTTAAACGGGTCGAGTTCCCCTTTCCCATTACCTGTGAAGTGCTATGAGTCTTGAAGCCGACTGGGGTACCATCCGGACTTACCGCAGTGACCTCCGGCTCATCGGCACCAACATCGGCGCGCGCATGACCATTATTAAAATGAATAATGGGGACCTTTTCATTCATAGCCCCATCCAGCTGACGCCACAAATTCGTCAGGAGTTGGATGACTTCGGGAGAGTTAAATTTGTGGTCGCTCCCAACGACTTCCACCATCTCTTTGTCAAAGACTACATGGCCTCTTATCTGGAAGCTGAGTTCTTGGGCTCGCCAGGTTTGCGCGCCAAACGCCCCGATCTCAAGTTCTCGCGTTATTTTAGTGATGAATTTGTGCCGGCCTGGAAGGGCGAGATTGATTTTGTGGTCTTTCGCGGCTCAAAGAATTTTCATGAGGTCGTGTTTTTTCATGTGCAAAGCCAAACGCTTATTCTCAGTGACTTGGTGATGAACATGAAGGAACGCTACTCCTTTTCCGAGGCTCTCATCTTGTCAGCAATCGGCGTCCACCATCGTCTGGGACCTTCGCGCATAGTAAAAATGCTGACCAAAAATCGCGTGCTGGCCCAGGACGCTTTTCGTCGAATTTTGCAGTGGCCCTTTAATAAGGTCATATTGGCTCACGGAACTCTCATCACAGCTGATGCTCGCAATCAAATGCGACAAGCTTTTGCCTGGCTCGCCTAGTGCCGCTGCACTAAGGAGGATTTGTGGTTCGGGTCGTTGCGGGAATCATTTGGAATCAGCAGGGTGAGATTCTTATCGGTCAACGCCACTCTGACTGCCGACATCTCGCTAATAAGTGGGAGTTCCCGGGGGGTAAACAGGAGAGCGATGAAACTCCGGAAGAAGCGCTGATTCGAGAGCTGCATGAAGAACTGGGAATTCAGGTCGGGGACATCAAGTTCTTTAAGGACGTCCAATGGCAGTACAGCACGACCCGTATTCATATGTTTGCTTATTCGGTTCGCTGGCTCAGCGGAGCTCCCCAACCGCATGCCCATCAAGGACTGGCTTGGGTAACGCCCGATTCACTGTCGCAATATGATTTTGCACCCGCCGACTGGGAACTCGTTTTTAACTTAGACCCTCACTACCTGATCACAGCTCCGCAAAATAGCTTTCCATTGCCTGAACCGCATTCATAAGTGATTTCTTCTGAGCTTCAAACTCAGGTAGGGGTTCTATCTCAATATTGAGAGCTTTGGGCTTAAAGGTCGTGTGAGTGACGGCTGGACGAAGTGGTTTCCACTCGGAGGCAATCAGGTAGCTTGCCCGGCCTTGGATCAACGCCGTCTCAAACAAAACTCCTTCGCCCGACTTTACGGCAAATAAATAGGTGATCTCTTCTTGGTGCTTTAAGTAAATGCTTCCCACAAAAATGTGGCGCTCAGTTTCGTGCAGGGGTACGATTTGCTCATGCCCATTTTTGTCTGTCACTCGTGCCACGACGCGCTCACCCTCATACAACACCAGTCCGGAAAGCTCAAAGAGAGTGCGGATGCCGTCGCCCGAAAACTTGGTCGAATCGACAAACAAGGGATTGTTGCGTCTCACTGCCAAATCTCCTCAGCCAGGGCCTCATAGGCCTTCGAAGCTTTAGAGCGCGGCTGGTAACGAATCACTGGCAGATGCTGGTGGTGCGACTCTTCGACCGAAATATTGTCAGGAATGTAGTTGGTAAAAATCTTAAGCCCATAGAGATTGCGAATCTCCTCGATGACTTCGCGAGTGATCTTACGGTCTCGATACCGAGTGATCACGACCCCTTTGACGTCAACCCGGTAGCCAAGGCCGCTGCGAATGTTTTGTAAGGTCTCAAGAATCAACTCAATGCCCTTGAGCGAAAAGTATTCTGGACAAATGGGAATGATTACGTCCTGCGAGGCCATGAGCGCATTGACCGTCAAGAGCCCTAAGGAAGGCGAACAGTCGATCAGTATCGCATCGTAACGTCCGCGCAAAGTTTCGAGCTTTCGTTTTAAAATCGACTCTCGGCCAAAGTGAGCCGAAATCTGGATGTCGACACCGCTTAACAAAATGTCCGACGGCAACACATCAAAACCAAAATTCATGGAATGCACAATAGCGCTTTCAGGGGGAACACTGTTGACCAGCACATCGTGCACGGTGTGCTCAAACTCCCGATCTCCAAAGACCGCCTTGGTGGCCGATGATTGGGGGTCCAGGTCGATGAGGAGAATACGGCGGCCCTTGTCAGCCCAAGAGGATGCTACGTTAAGTGAGGTCGTGGTTTTGGCCACTCCTCCCTTCTGGTTGATCACAGATGTCACATGCATGATGAACTCCTCGATTGGACTCAACCAAAGACCGAATGCCCTGGCAAATCATTCTACCAAACACCTGGCCTAAAGGCGAAGGTCCGCGCCCCAATTTTTGTCCTCCCGTTAATTATGTTACGATTTCTTTCCGAGAATCTAGGAAAATCTCAGTTGGGGAGTCCAGCTGATTGCACTAATATAGATGCTCGCAAGGCTCATCAATAGAGACCTCAGGAGTCGTACAACATGAAAGCTTTCTTTAAGTCGGTTTTTGCAAGTGCCTTAGGAACTGTCCTGGGATTGGGCCTGCTCTTTTTTTCCGGGATGCTTTTGATGATCGTCATTGCGACTTTGTCGTCAAATCAAATGGGCGAAGTGGGTCTTAAGCAAAATAGCATTCTCTATTTTAATCTCAAAGGTCGCATCATCGAGCAAAAAGGGTCTTTTTTTGCGGATTGGGCGGAGGACTCGCCCTTTTTTAGTGGGCCGCGAACCCACGGTCTCTTTGAAATGCTCGAGTCCTTGCGCAAAGGCAAGACCGACGCCAAGGTTCGCGGTGCCTATATTAAGCTTGGTGATCTAGATTGCGGATGGGCCTCCATCGAAGCCCTACGACGCGCTTTTATTGATTTCAAGTCGGAAGGAAAGTTTGTCCACGTGTACGCCGAAAACTATGATGAGCGGACCTATTACCTTGCGACCGTTGCCGACAAAATTTATGTCTACCCAGAAGGCTCTTTTGAATTTAACGGCATTGGCGTCGTTCCCTTGTTCGTCAAAGGCACTCTTGAAAAGCTGGGAATTACTCCTCAGATCTTTAAAGTTGGAGAATTTAAGTCAGCCGTCGAAATCTTTAGTCAAGATCGCATGAGTCGCGAAAGTCGCGAGCAAACTTCCGAGTTGATTAACGACCTTTGGAATGTATTTATCCAAGAGGTGGGTAAGGCCCGCAACCTTGAGGCCTCGGTGCTTAATAAACTGGCCGCCGATCTTGAAATCACGCGCGCCGATCAAGCCATCGAAAAAGGTTTGGTTGACGAACCCGTCGCCGAAGAACAGGTCCTCGAATTGCTGCGCGGCTTGACTCACACCAAGTCCGATCAGCCAGCCCCTTTGGTCAGCTATTCCAGTTACTTTCATAAGTTGAGTGAACCGGCGTTTAATCTGAGTCACAAAAAGCGAATCGCGGTGATTTTTGCGGAGGGAGAAATCATTTCCGGCAATAGTAGCGATGAGTACATTGGCTCAGACGATCTGGTTAAAGCCATGCGCGAAGTCGCGCGCGAAAAAGACATCAAGGGCCTCGTCATTAGAGTCAACAGCCCCGGCGGCAGTGCTCTCGCCTCCGACGTTATCTGGCGGCAAACTCTAGAGGTTAAAAAGACCAAGCCCGTCGTTGCCTCCTTTGGTGATGTTGCGGCTTCTGGCGGGTATTACTTGTCTGCCGGCGCCGACTTTGTCTACGCCGAACCCAACACTCTCACCGGCTCCATTGGGGTGTTTGGTGTTATGTTCACAACTCAGGAATTTTTTAATCAAAAGCTCGGCATCACCTTTGATCGAGTCCTCACTCATCCCTATGCGGACATCGGCGATGGTAGCCGTAACATGAACGACTTTGAGCGCAATAGAATCCAAGCGGAAGTGGAAAAGACTTACCAGCAGTTTTTGCGAGTGGTTAAACAGGGTCGCAATTACCAGTCCCCAGAAGAGGTCGACAACGTTGCGCGCGGACGGGTGTGGTCTGGGATCCAAGCCCAACAAAATGGACTCGTAGACGAACGGGGCGGTCTTTACGAGGCGCTGGACAAAATTGCCGAAGTCGCCCAGCTAGGGGATGACTGGGAGGTGGAAGTCTTCCCTCGCGAAAAGTCTCCCTTTGAGCAATTCATGGAAGCCTTTGGCGAGACCTCCCTCTTCAAAAAACTTGTGAGTCTTCAACAGCCCGTCGAGGAGCTGGCGAAGCTTTGGGCCCGCTTGCCCCAGTGGCAACGTCAGGGCGGCATCCTCGCGCTCGACCCGCAACAATTTGTGATCCGCTAAGCCCAACCTTTAATCGGCGCCAAGTCTGGTGGTGCCGTCGGAAGACGACAACTCGACTAAAGTTGGGCGACTCTCTCAAATTGAGGCTGGGCGAGCCAAGGTTGCCAGCTAATTTGCTTGTCGGCAGGGGCGGACCTCGTTAGCCTAGAGACATAACTCACAACAGCGAGCGTACAACCATGAAATCTATCAGCCTGTTTTGTTTGTCTCTTTTGCTGACTCTGCCCGTTTTTGGGCAACAAGTGAAGGTTCTCAAAGTTAAAGGTGACAAAGCGGTCATCAAAATCCCCAAAGATATGGATATCTCCAAGGGCCAAACGTTGACCATTGGCGGAGACGGTGAAGAGGGTGACGGCGAAGGTGGGGGCGCAGCCAAAGGCTCGGGCTCTCGCAACACGGCCTTAGCACTCGGTTTTGAAATGACCAGCATGTCCTCCGAAACCGAACTGGCTTCGGGCGCTAAGACCAGCGGCGATAGCAATGAGATCGCTCTTGATGTGACCTACGGATGGAACAAGGGCTGGGCCGAATATGGACCAGTCTTTGGATATGAGTCGTCCGACAATGGCACCACCAAGAGGACGGGATTTAGCCTCGGTGGTTACTTTGAGTACAACTTTAAAACCAACAAGCCCGGTGAATGGATGATTCCCGCAGCAGGGGCTCAGCTCGCGTGGTCGCAGCTCAGTTCAGAGACTAACTCCGCCTCGGCTGACGGCAATGGCCCGATGATTCAGATTTATTTTTCGTGCAAAATGTTTCCTTGGTCGGACAACTTCGCAATTGCGCCGATTCTTGGCTACCGCATGGTCAACTATGACTTTAGCGCTTACAAAACGAGCATGAGCGGTCTGGTCCTCGCCGCGAGTCTGATGGGGTATTTCTAAGAATTCTCCGGCCGCAAATAGCGCCAAAGCTAAATGCGGCATTCACCGGGGCCTCAGGCCGAGGCCCTCACCTTGTTGTGCCGCAACTCCTGCAGAGCGGCCTCAGTGTTAAGCAAAATCTCCAAGCGTTGTTCTAAGCGATCCATCAAGTCGTCAAACGAGTTGCCCGATTGATTGCTTCCGCTCACATCGATCATACTCTTAAGGTTTTCCACAATCTCTGGTGGAAGGTGAGCTTCGGTAATTAAGCGAAAGTTCGAGTAAACTTCACGCAGCTGCTTGGTGATTTGCCTAATCTCCAAGCGGGCCTTGCTGATCTCATGTTCAATCAAGAGCTGATCTATGGCGCCAATCAAAACGTCGGTGCGAATGGGCTTTTCAAAAACCTTAAACACTCCGATATTCACCGCCTGAATCACACTATCTTTATCGAGGTTTCCAGAAAGCAAAATCGAGGGAAAGTTCATTCCTTTTTCAATGGCCTGCGAAATCATTTCGGTCCCGGTTATCCCGGGCATCATAAAGTCTGAGATCAGCAAATCGGGCTGAGTCGACTTTGGATCCACAATGTAAGACAAGAAGGCCCGTGGACTATCAAAAGCCTTGGTGTCGTAGGTGTCCGACAGCAAGCTGGAGAACGTCTCGAGCAACATGGGCTCATCGTCGACAATAAAAATGAGGGGTTTCTTCTTGTGTTCTTTAAAGGCAGGCATAGTCTTCATAGTCATACTCCACTTACGTACTACGGTTTAATGACCTTTGAATCAGTCTATCAGGACCACCCACCCGCGGCGATAGACCACTTTGAGACAGGCGCGTTTCATTATGAACTTTATTAGTAACTTCGAGGTCCTTACAAAGTTGAGATGGATCAATGTTAAGAACTTTTAATAAATTAACGCCATTTGCGATCACATTCTGGGAACTGACGGATCGTCATTTGTTAGAGCGCTGGCAAAGCTCGTCTCGATATTCAGCAATAAACCTAAACTGATTGTCAAAATCAGAATCGAGGCTGCGATTACGGCCAAGATCCACCAAAATTCCCTTCACCTGATCACAACTGACTCCCTTTAACCACGCACCCCGAACCACTTCCGCGAGAGGGTTGGTTGGTCCCTGAGACAAGACACCAAACGCAAAGATATCGCGAAAGTAGGAACAGGTGACATCGAGGTCATCTTCGAGAAGCTTGTGAATTTCCTCAGCCAGTTGGCCGTCCGTTTCGGCACCCAACTCGATCCCGAGTCTTAGAATCAGTTCGTGCGCAAGGGTCTCAATTTTCCATTCCTGAAAGGATTCCAACACAAAGTATTTTTCACGCTCAAGCAGGGTGAGCTCAAAGGCGATCACATCAAAGGCTAACTTGCGATTGGCCACATCTGGATCACGCAAAAAACGCAGGAGGTGCCGGAAAAATCGAGCATCGTACTCGAGGGCCCGCAGTCGGGCCAATTCATAGCCCAATACTTTTCTTCGCTCGCTAGGATTCAATTCGCCTTGAGCTTCACGAAAAAGGTCCTCACCTCGGTCATAGAGGTAGAACGCTCGCTCCGCGCGAGCAAACCCCTGAAGGGCCTTAACCCGCTCGCGCGCCAACCGCACCACCGGTGCACCCGGCAAAAACCGCGAAGCAAAAATATAACCTCGAATTCCCTTAAGTTCGTCCTCTACGCCCAAAGCCTCATCGAGCGACTCCGAGAAAATCATACTGGCGGTTTCAACTTTTTCATCCAGGATCATCTCGGCGAGCGCTCTTTCTGAAAGTTCGGAATCGATCATCCGATAGAACCGCGCATTCACCTCAAATCCCATCGTTAGATAAGCCTCCGCCAGGGCCGCCCGCGCCGGGCCGAATTCATTGAGCAAAAATGAGCGCCGCAGGCTCTTAAAGCCCTCCCTAACCAAACTGCAATCGGCTTGGTTCAGCAACGACCGAGCCCGGTCGTATTCCTGAGCGGCTTCGATTTTAAAATCGACGTTGCGAAGAGATCGACGAAACTCTTCAAAGGATTTTGGTGGCGCAGCTCGCCTGACCTGTTCCGTAAGACGTAGCATTCGATAGGCATTAACCATTCCATAGCCATTGCGACTGATCAGGTCTCGATTGGAGGGAAGGGATATTGAGGTTTGGCGAAAGAGCTCGTCGACTTGATCGTAAGTAATTTCTGGCAAAAGACTGGCAACGTTCATGAGGCTGCCCGCAACCAAGGGCGAAGCTCCGCTGGTTCCACTAAAGACCTCAGGCTTTTCATCGTCAACTGTCGAGTAGACGTAAAAGTCCGACGGTGCCAACACCATTATTTTTTTTCCTTGTACTGAAAAGCTACTCACCAAACCGTCGGGGCTCATTGAACCAACAAAAACCGCCGGTAGCGAGTTCATCGCCATATTGATATCTCGGGGGTAATCATTGCCCGAGGCCAAAACCAAAAGACGACCCTGATCAACCAAGCGACTCAAATTTCGGTAAGGTTCTTCGTGCGAATCCACGAGAATCGACAAGTTAATGACTTTGGCCCGCGAACCAGAAAACAAATCGACGGTCTTCCGAAAATCCTGATCTCCCCCACGTCCCGCCACTGCGACAATTTCTCCATCGAGGCTAGAGCCATAGCGAGGATGCAAAATCAAATTGGTGACCAAGTTGGAATGGTCGGCATTGAACAACCAATTTGAAGGCCCCCATGGATTGAAGTCCCCTTCTTTGGTGATCCTTAGCACCGCGTCTTTAGCGACCTTAGGTTTTAGGTTTTTGGGAATGTATCCCGAATCAATTACTCCCAGACCGACAACCTGACGGTCCTTGATGGTCGCGAGTCTCTCTTTGGCGAGATCCGCGCCAATGTACTCCTGGGCCCACAAGGGTGTTAGCTTGCCACCCAAAAGCGGAGGCTCTGAGCCGAGATCAACGACTTGGCACTCATTGAGTCGGCCGGTAACGAGGGGCGCAGTAGACTTTGGCTGAGTACGACTCCGAGGCGTACACCCCCAAGTGGCGCTCATGATTAAAAGGAGGAAAAAAAATCGAGTCTTAAAAGTCACTATAAACCCGAGACCGTTAATTGTTACCGTTAGGAACTCTTTACAATTCCACTGACGCCAAAAGCCTCTAAAATCAAGGCCTTCGCTTAACCCTTATAGGTCTCATGGCTGAGCAAGCTAAGTGCCAACCTCAGCAAAATGCCGTTCTATATGGGATTGAGACTTTTAACTGATTATCGCGCTAGGTTCTCGTCTCCCTACAAATGCTGAAGTCGATCATGGACGACCTGACTCATACGCACATCTTCGAGCGGACGAATTTTGAAGCCGCTCTCCAAAACGCTGTCTCGCAATTCCAAGTACCTTTTGAGGCGAATCTCTGGGGAGCTATTTGAATTTTTCCAACCAGTACAGCCATCGGACTCTATTCCGTACCGAGTTCGATTTTTATGAAGAGGTGTCTCAGACGTAACATCCGTCGGCGCAATACGAATATAATCAACCACGTCTTGAAACTGCCTCAACTCTTTGATCAAGGTCAGTGTTTGCTCGAAGTCCGCGTCGGTTTCAGTTGGGTATCCAACCATAAAAAAAAGATCGGCCTTGATTGATGAACTTCTTAAGTGCGTCAGAAAAATTCTTAGATCTGAGTCTGAAAATCGCTTTCCCATTTCACGTCTAACTCGTTCGCTCCCAGACTCAATGCCGACCTTCAAAAGATAGCAGCCAGCTCGACGCAAAAGTTGAAAATCCTCTTCATGACTTTCACCTGCCTTGGGAATTTTCACAAACGCCTGCCAATAAATTTCCGAATTGAGATCAATCAAAGATCGGCAAATAGCTCGCTGGTGGTCGAGTGAACCGTTAAAGGTGCTGTCAGTAAAGCAGAAATGCCTGATTTGATAAAGGTCGATGCCATTCCTTACCTCTTTGGCGACCGAGTCTGGGGTCCGTAACTGATAAGAGCCCCAAAGAGACGAGACGATGCAGAATTGACAATTTTGGGTACAACCCCGCGAGGTAGAAATGTGTAGTGTTTGGCTCGTATAAGACCCAAGATCCAAATCTGAATAATCTGGCTGACAAAATCGCGAAGACCCAGCGGTCACCTCAAGAGAGTGCACCACATGGTGGCCCTTAGCCACAGAGCCGTCGAGAATTCCACCAATAATCGATTCCCCGTATCCAAGGACGACATAATCAACCAGCTGTTTCTCTAGGAGATTTTTTCCGCAAAAATAACTGCCTGGCCCCCCCAAAATCAAGCGAAGGTCAGGCCGCTCGCGGCGAAGTTGCTCTGCTAGATGAGCGATCATCAGAGTATTACTATCAGAAAAGGCCGTGAACCCAACGTACCTAGGTTTGAGCTGACAAATCTGATCTATCCACTTTTCAATAAGATGCGCAACGGTAGGCTTTTGGAGGAAATCAAGAAAAGCTGATTCACTTTTGAACTCTCGATCGAGGCGAATCCAGTCTCCCGTGGAAAGCCCCTCCCGCTTAAGTTGGTGAAAAAGCTCGATGTTCCAATCAAGTACTTTTGCTCCCCATCCAAGACTTTTGGCAGCAGCAACCACCGTACTTGGCCCGAGAAGGGGACTCTCGGGGTTTGACTTAGGGACAGAACAAAGCACCAGATCCATTTTCGGTCTTCCAAAATGTTGGTTGACTAAAACGGCACAAAACCAAACCCGTGTGGTTCTACACCGTCCTTCACCTTGAAGTATTACAATATCGAAGTGCTAAGGCTAATCAAATATCCAAAACTTGATAGCCTTGAAATGGCCGCTCGGATAGCGTCACGCTGAATTTAGTGTAAGCTTAGATTGGGTCGTCACCTGAAGATCCAGGGCATCCTCGGCACCGCTTCCATTCAGCTCGACAGGCGAAATCCGCAGCATATCACGAAGCATTTGGCTGATCAGCCGACAGTTCTTGTTGTTGAGGTATATTGGTGCGATACGACCCCAAAGACTAGGGTGAAATCTTGTGCCTGATGCCGGTAATTGGCACCACACAAGCTAAAGAGTGGAATCAATGAGGTAAATGGTCAGGCATTTCTTACATACGAGTGTTAGGAAGATAACAGGAGAATATTAGGGGACTATTTGATATGTTGTATCAGCCAAGGTTGCTTAGGATGTTTTTCAGCGTGGGAATAAGTCCCGCCAAAGTCTTATGCAGCTAATTACAAACGCGGTGAATTTAGGAGTGTCTATGAAAAAGATTTTTACTTTTGTCGGACTGATGTTCTGTTTAGTGGCCCATGCAAACCCAATTCTTCCAACAGGCGCTTGTACTCCTGACGTTAATAAATACGGCGTCCCTTACCTTTGTGAGTGTCCCACTGGCACTACCTATGATAGCACTCAGGGCCTTTGTTTCTTAAGCCAAACTAGCCCCAAGGAGTGTACCCCAGATATGAGTCAATGGGGCGTTCCTTCGGCCTGCGCATGTGAAGATGGATATTTCTATCAACCTAAAGTTGGACTCTGCGCTCATAATAATTAAATGAGATGCGTCTAGCCAGGCTCAAATTCACAACGAGGCCTGAACGACGGCTAAACCTAGATTTGGAAAAGGTGGATAGCCCAGTAGGTCTTATTCGTAAAACGCTGCACGACTTGGACGGCGTCGGGGTCAAAAACGACGACGCCTTCAAGTCCGCCGACGACTGCCACCAACCTGGAGTTTTTGATTCCAGTTACGCCTCGAACATCATACAGTCCCAGTTCCTGGGCGGCAATGTATGAAACCTTTCCCGATGACTCATGAATTCTCATAATCGTATCAGAGAATGGATAAGTAATATAAATAGAATCAGACTCTTTATGCCAGGTAATTGACTGAGGGCGCCTCTGTTTTAGTGGTTCCGACATCAATTCAGTAGTCGCACCTGTCACCGGGTTAAGGACTATAACAGGCTCAGGAAGTGCAATTCTCTTCTCGTAAACTTCATGGGAGCTCGCAAAAGCAACCGGCAGCTTCTGACCGCTGCGCGCTTCAAGTTCATTCAAGGCCTCTTGCGAAAACTTTGCGTATCGGGCTGTCGGCAAATATAGCATGCCAGAACTTGAGACGGAAAAGTGACTAAAAAACGCGTTTCTGGGACAAGGGAATTCCTTTACTTTGGTCATTGAATCCGGGTTATACAAAACAACTTTGGATCCAACATTGTCTCCCTCATACAGGGGATTCACGGTTTTTCCCGGTAGAACTCCACCGTAATATGAAATCGCAACCAAATTTTGATTTGGCAAATACTGCACGTCGTGTGGCAGTACTCCATCGGCGTCAAGAACATCTCTCCTCTTTCGCGTCTTGCGATCAACAATCAAGAGCTTTCCGGGGACCACACCAGGGTATGGCTTCTTTTCAGAATCTAATGCTGCTAAGGGTGCAACTATTTTATTCTCGTCGACGTAAACGTGACCTGACAGTCCAAATTCGCTTCCTACCGGTACAGTGTGAAGTACCTTCTGCGTGCGCGGGTTAAAGAAGAAAAGCTGTTCTCCCCAGCCGAGGCCCCCTCCGCCGGCAACAAGCCACTCCATCGGAGAAAGTTGCGTCATTGAATGGGCGAAATCAAACGGGACTGGAGTACTTGTTGAAGTCATAGTCGAAAAATCGAATACACCTTGGATACTAAATTTGGGAGCACCGCTTAATGACCCAGGTAAGTTTTTGCGCAATACAGACGCCCCATTGGTCCCATAGCATAAGAGCTTTCCGCCAAAAACGTCGCGTGGTGTTTCGCGAAGAAGGGGATTTGCACAACTCTCAATGGTGAGCGCTGAGCCCGCCATAAGTCCAGCCTTTAAAAAACCGCGCCTGGAACTCATTTTGTACTCCTCTTGCTACATAGAGTTCATTTGTGGAGCCGCAAAACATTTGCGTCAACGTTTGTTTCACTGCGTCTTGTTCCTTGGACGAGACGGCGTCTTTGTTCGCGCCACCTTCGACCGTGAAAGTCGGCCTTATCGCCAACTTCAGCACGTGATGGGTCCTTCACCTTGTGAGTACACACGCCGTTTACGTACTTGTCAATGACACCTGTCGTATGCTTTTCGGGCCGCCCCATGTGCGGCACATGAAACTGCGATTTGAAATCAGGCGAATATGCTACCTTGGGACGGTCATATTCGATGGTACCAATTGGCGTTATGAGCCGGGTACGGGATTGTGGGTCGGTTTCAACCACTTGCATTGTTAACTTCACCTTGTATCAAAATGGGATCATACTTAGTTAATATAGCGTTTCCTTGTGGATAACGGTCCAGATTGAGGTTTTCTTTCGTTTGCGAGGTGTTTCTTTTCAGGTTGCGCTTGAAAACACTCCAGTAGTTCTGTAAACTGTTGATAGTGGGGGAGTTATGTTCTCTAGGCGTCGCTTGCTAGTATTGATATGTCTGATGGCTCCAGGTTTGCGGGTTCTTCTTGGTGGCAAGGGACTTCGTCCTTATTTTGAAAAGAGCTTTGTCTTTCATGGGCGAATTACTTTTCCAGAAGGTAAGGGGTTTGAAGATTTTAAAGAAGATCGTGCAAAATTCCTAGACTTTGATCGTTTAAATAGGGAGTTTGCCTCTTTCTCTGCCAGAAATGAAATCAGTGAGTTTAATACCTCGGTATCTGACCGTCATTTAGATTACGTTCTCAAGTTTCCGAACCAAGAGTCTCTTGACAATTGGATAAAGAATGTCCCCCCGGCGACCCGGTTTAGCTTACTTGGCGCCAAGGCTCTCGGTTACCATCATGATGTTATTCATTGTGGAAAATTTGAAGAATCAGTATTTCTAGGCTAAGCGCTGGGCGGTCAAGAATGTTCTCTTCCGCTCTTTAAAATAGTGGCCTAAAGATTAGATGTTGCTTGAGAAGAGGTACAATCACGATTGACGTACCCGGACCTCTCAAGACCAGGAATTGGTAATTCTAAGAGTTTGTAACGAGACCAGCCCGGGCTAGGTTGGCCCAGATAATTGGTTTTGGTTTGGTCCAGAAAGAAACCGTTCTAAACCAATAATGAGAAATACCACAGATAAAGGCACCCAATACCTACGGATAGGGGTAAGGTTTGACATTCATGATAGGGCGATAAATGGGGTTCACGGTACCAAATGAGTCCAAGCGAGCTATACTTAATGTCTTCGTGGCAATACGAACACATGATGATCCCTTCGAATATGGCCTCGAATTTATTGAAAGAAAATTTAAGAAGTTGCTAAGTGATGCAAAGATCACGACCTTTATTGAGAGATGACGGACGCTATGTAATACGAAGAGGCCACACTCAACTCTCGGCGGAGGACCTCCCGCACCAGTGACTCTTAAACTGTACTTAGGTGAAAATTCTCGGACACTTTTCGATGAAGCCATCGCTTTTCATGCAGCGGTTTTTTCCTCAATCGGTTGGCTCATAAATTCACTAAAGGCCTGAAATGGTGTGCGCCCCTTGGTGCG
>JADZEO010000036.1 GCA_020850475.1 Bdellovibrionales bacterium
AAGGAAAACGACAATCAAAGAGCGTTAATGGCGTAGTTGATACCTACTACGTCTACGATTTTAACGGCCGGTTAACCGCAGAGCTAAATCCATCAGGCGCCTTACGATCTCATTTCGTTTACGCCACTCAAAATCACTCGCCAGATTTAATGATTAAATATGGCGTGACCTATCGATTGGCCAAAGATCACTTAGGAAGCATCAGGGCTGTGATCAACACTCAAACCGGAGAAGTTGCGCAGCAAATTAGTTACGACGAGTTTGGTGTCGTTTTATCCGACACCAACCCCGGCTACCAACCCTTTGGTTTTGCTGGCGGCCACTATGACAGTGACACAAAGCTCGTCAGGTTCGGAGCCCGGGATTATGACGCCGAAGTTGGGCGATGGACCGCGAAGGATCCGATTTTGTTCGGAGGCGGAGATGGGAATTTGTATGGATATGTCTACAACAGTCCAACTAACTTAATTGACAAACTAGGGAATCGGCCAATTGACCCCTCATCTCAAATGCCAGGTGACAAGGAGCTCCCCCGATATTGTACAGACAGAGCGAGTTGTGCTCAGATGGACGAAGCAATCGGATTGATCGAGAGCTGTATATCATTTGCTTGTAGGATTCTAAAAATAGACCCCAGATTAAAAACGGGATGTCAGGCAGTATCGATTTTCATACTTTCAGCTAGGCAATCTGCGAAAAACTCCTGCGAGCCGGATATAAGAGATTATCCGACAGATGATCCCTGTCCAGGAGATACCGTACCATAATGCAATTTAGTAACATCGATTTCCTATATCTAGCAGGCTCATTTTCAGTTTCAATATTTGAGATTCTTCGAATTTATTTCAATCGAGATTTTAAAATAAGTCCAAACGTTTGGACATCCTCAGTATTCATTGCTGCTTATCAAGTTCTAAGATCTATCTTACTCAATCGATCAATTGTTTTTGTTAGTTGCCTTGTCTTAGCCTTTACCTTGCTAACAGGAGTAATGGTTCATTTTTTCCACAAAAGTAACCTTAGTAAACGGGATTTTTTAAGGCAGGCGTTTTCAGACTGGCCTTATGAGATGTCACTGGTTGTCATTCTGGCGATTAGTGAATTTGGAACAAAGTTAGTTGCGTGAGATCCAAGTTACCGCATCTTTTGATAGCCTTCTCATCCCTGCGCTACAGAGTTCTTTACGAATCACCTTTACATTGCCGAAATGCGAATAAGCGCACAAGGACGAAATTGGTGGTGGAGGGGAACCAAAACCTGGGGGGAAACGGTTGCCAGTTATAGGGGAAAGTCACCCACAAAAGGCCCGACTCGTCAGATCTTCCTTAGACCGAGTCCGTTAGAGAAGGCGGACTCGGTCATCTTCAAAATCCCACCTACACTCTACCTTTAAATCCTACCACCGAGCTCCGGGCCTTCGCTTTTTTCCTGGTCGCCTAATTACCAGAATTCCCGAGCCCCCGAGTCCGTGTCGGAGTCAGCGTCCGAGTCCGAGTCAGTGTCTGCGCCAGCGTCTGCGAAAGAGTCCAGTATGTACCCGCTGTGGCCCCTGACCCTCGGGCCGCCTCCCTGATGGGCTGATGCCCGAACCACAAGCCCGCATTTACCAATTCGATTTACCCGAGCGGCATGGGCGAGTGTTTACCCAAATTTCAGCTGGCGAGCTCCGACCAAGGCGATCGCCACGCTGAATTTACCTAGGACTCCAATGGGTTTTTGCTTTAAATCAGACACCCACTTGACTGAGTCAGCGAAGTCAGATTTGCAAAACGATACTAAACAAAACGAGTTGTGTGCGGGTCAACAATGTCCTTAGTTGGCGGTGCCGATGGTGGCTTCGAGCTCGTCGACCTCTTTGATCGCGGCGGCGGTCAGGTTTTCGCAGCCCTCGGCAGTCACCAGCACGTTGTCCTCGATGCGAATACCAATCCCCCTCAGTTCCGCTGGGGCTTTTTGATCTCCCGCCGGAATGTATAAGCCAGGCTCAATGGTAAAGGCCATCCCCGGTTCCAGGCGACGAGGTTCACCGTTGAGCTCCGTCATGCCCGCATCGTGCACATCCATTCCCAACCAATGACTGACTCCGTGGGGGTAATAGGCTCGGAAGTCACCCTTTTCGATGATCTCTTTTTTATTTCCCTTGAGCAGCCCCTCGTCGAGCATGACGTCTACCAGTCCTTCAATGGTCTTTTCCTGCAATTGGTTGAAGGGCAAGCCCGGGCGAATCATCTTGATGAGGTCTTTTTGCAAATTGAGAACTTTCGAATACAAACGCTTTTGCGTGGGCGAAAATTTGCCGCCCACTGGATAGGTGCGGGTAATATCTCCCGTGTAAAAATCAAATTCGCCGCCAGCATCCACTAAAACGAGATCATTGGGATGTAGGGGCTGATCATTAAATACATAGTGGAGCGTGGTGGCATTGCTGCCGCCGGCGATGATGGACCCGTAACCCTCGCGAGCCGACCCCCTCTTCATAATTTCATAAACGAAGCGGCCCTGGAGCTCTCTCTCATTCATTCCTGGCCGAACGAATTTCATCAATTCAACATGGGCTTCGGCCGAAATCTGACAGGCCTGGCGCAAAGTGCGGGCTTCGTAGTCAGACTTAACGAGTCGCATTTCGCCGATCACCGGTAGCGCGTCAGAAATCGGGAGCAAGCCGCGGCCCGAGCGGCGGCGCATATTCTTCACTCCCAAGAGCACGCGCCCAATGCGCTCATCAAACTCGATATCGTGAAACAGGGTGTAGTAAACTCGATCCACATCCATTAAAAGATCGGGCGCAACCTTTTCAAACTCGTCTATCAAGTAAGCCTTATCAACGCCAAAATCCTTTTCGACGCCATCTATTCCATATCTAAACCCATCCCAGGTTTCGCGAAGGGCATCTTTGCTTCGTACAAACATAATGGTCTCGGGTTGTTTTCCCGGGCGAAAAACCAAAACTGATTCGGGCTCTTCAAAACCCGTCAGGTAAAACAAATTGGAGTCTTGTCGATAAGAATGATGAACGTCGTTGTTACGAATATACTCGGGAGCCGCGGGCGCAATCAACGCCCCCCCCGTAATGCGGGAACCGAGCCGGGATCGGCGCTCTCGAAAAAGAGTCATATCAAACTTAGGTCTTCGCATATAATCTCCATTCGTCCAAAACTAGAAGCCGTATTTATCAGCGAGCTTGCGGGCCGCACGAACGCCAGCGGACTCGCCCGCCCCGACCAAAGCGGTCCGACCATCAAAACCAATAATTCTAAAGGCCGTGGTATCCACTTCAATTACGTCCGTGGCCTGCTTTTGATTTGCGCGTTGGGCGCGACGAATCTCGTGCCACAGCAATGTGGATTCATAGCCCTCGAAGGCCTCGTCCTTTGGCAGTAAGTCGCCCAAGCCCAAGACGTCAACATAGACGATAATCTGATATCCCTTCTTCTTTAAAAACCGAACGGCTTCATCAACCGAAAAAGGCGCTGCCATCCAGGGACTGCTCGGCCGATACATGGGCGGGTAGGGCATGCAGCGGCTCAACACGCCCTTGAGATCTCCGCGGGTTTGCCAGACCACGGTCCCCGTCCACATTGAAAGTGAGGGGCACGCGAATTCAATTTTGGTCTGTTCGACCGCTCCGGCGCCAAAACTCTCACTCAAAAAAGAATCCATCGTCTTTATAGATTCGGCGTTAACTCGTCCCGAAAACAGACCCTTCCCCGGCAAATCTCCCTTTTGCATTTTATAGAGCTTCCATTCGACATCTGGAATCTTGCCGTTTTGTGAATAAAGGGCACCGATCAACGAACCCCACTCCACTCCAACAACGATATCAATCGGCACCCGCGCCTTGACGAGTTCTTTAAGAACTCCAACATGTGCGAAGCTCTTGATTCCTCCGGGTCCCAGAATAACCGCCACTCGACTGGATTGAACGGGACTGGTCGGTGCCGGTTGAGCGGGCGGCGGTACCTCGGCTCGGGGGGGAGCCTCTGTGCCCGTCTGCACCGAGCCGGTTGCGTTGGGTGGCGTGGTGGGCTCCACCTCTTCCCTTGTCTTAAGTCCAGAGCAACCAACCAAGAGGGCTGAGGCAACAACAACTGCAGAAAAACCGATAGAGGACTTCATTTCTTCCCCAAAATGTGAAATCTCGAGCGGCCAAAAATCAATTCGCTGAGGTCTTATTTTTACTTGGGTCCCAGTCAGTTGTCATCTTCTGGGAAGCGAATTTGTGAGAAATCATACCGCTGGTCCTCGTCGCCAAAGGACTTCATGAGTTTGCTTCGTGACAGGCGGTGGAAGACCCCTCGCGCCCGCGAGAGGACAGCCCCTTCGGGCGAACGGATTTCGGCGCCGATAAAACAGTTTTTGCCCTCGATACGCTCAATCCAAGCCTCAACTTCCAGATCCGTCCCGATGGGAGTCATGCTCAAAAATTCGACGGCGAGAGACTTCGCCACGCAGCCATAGCGATTCATCCAGGCCACACTGCCCATGGCTTCATCCAGCACGTAGGTTGAAACTCCCCCATGAACGTGACCTGGCGGGCCTTCGACGGGCTCGCCAAACCAGACTCGGCCAATCAAGTGGTTGTCCTCTTTGCGCCGAAAGAAGGCCATCCTCATGCTGATGGGTCCCGACTCGGGAAAGAAATCTCGGCCAGAGCCGATATTAAACGGCAGGAAGAAGGTTTCCCAGTCAGAGTGCGGAACGACCTTGGGGGGCTTCATTGCAAGTCAACCCTCTCCAGATTAAACCACACCAATTGTCGGAGTTTGTTGGCGCGCTCGCCAAAACCTTCGACCGAAACCAAGGCCAGCTCCGTTACTCGTTGCAAATAGAGGCGGGTTGCTTCGACTCCCGCCTGATTGACATAACTGGTTTTCTCCGGAGCCTTGGGATCGTAATCGAGAAGGTCATCGGCCAATTGAAACGCCAAACCCAAGTTTTCCCCAAATAGCCTCATGGCCGAACGTTCGGCGACCCCCGCCTCGCAGGCCACCGCCGCCGCCTCGCAGCTGACTCGAATGAGAGCTCCGGTTTTGAGCTCGTGAATTTTTCGCATCAACTCAGCCGTCCGCAACGAACCCACCGGTTCGATGTCGAGAGCTTGCCCACCGACCATTCCCCAAAACCCGGCTGCCGAGGCCAGAAGCTCGACGAGAGCAACGGCAACCTCTGGCTGCTTTTTGTAAGCGCGTGCGACAACGCCAAAGGCTTCGGTGAGTAGGGCGTCGCCCGCCAGCAACGCGGTGGCCTCGCCATACACGACGTGATTGGTGGGGCGCCCCCGACGAAGATCGTCATTGTCCATCGCCGGCAGGTCGTCATGAATCAAGGAATAGGTGTGAATGAACTCAATGGCGGCGGCCACCGGCAACACCTTTTCAGGTGAGGCGCCCAGCGTTTCAGCTACCAGTAAGGCGAGCACCGGCCGGAAGCGCTTGCCGCCCGACAGCAGCGAGTAGTTGATGGAGCGATTCAACTGCTCCATTCCCACTGAAGGAAAGCTTTCCGTTTCTGGAAAATATTGGCGAAGACTGGTGTCGACGGCCAAGATCTCGCCGGCAAATAACTTCTCGAGAGATTGCTTTTCGACGCTCGTTACTTCCATCTCAATCCTCATTCCTCAGTGGAAAAGTCTTTGGTTTCCGGGGTGCCGTCATTGCGTACCGCCAGCAGAACCTTCACTTTTTGTTCCGCTTCGCTGAGTTGGGCCTGGCACTCACGCGCCAATTGCACGCCCTCCTCGAAAATCTTGAGAGACTTGTCGAGGGTTAATTCCCCTTCTTCCATCTCTTTGACGATCTTTTCCAGGCGGTCTAATTTTTTTTCGAAACTCATTGCTTGTCCCCTTTTGCAGTTCGTTCTGTACCAACCACACGCGTGTGGATTTTTCCGTCGGCGACCCGAACGATCAAGTCCTCTTCGGCCTTAACCTCGGCAACGGACTTAACCATGCGCCCGTCAGGTAAGCTCACTAAGGCATAGCCCCGATCAACGACCTTAAGCGGGCTCAGGCTGTCCAATAGCGAAGTCAGACGTCGCCAGTCACCTCGCCACAAATCAAATCGATGGGAAACGGCATTGGTCAGCCGCTCGGTCAATTCGTCACAGCGCTGGACCAAATCTCGCAACCGTCGTTGAGGATCGATCAAATGCCGCCGCAGATTATCGACTTGCCGACGCCACTGCTGAATTTGGTTCGCCATCGCCAAGGTGAGGCGACGGCGAAGGGTGGCGACTGTTTCGATCAGTTCCACCGAATTTCGAACCACCAGTTCCGCTGCGGCGGATGGTGTGGGCGCGCGCAGGTCCGCGACAAAATCTGCAATGGTGAAATCCACCTCGTGGCCCACCGCGGATATCACAGGAATTCGAGATCCGGCAATGGCTCGGGCGAGAGACTCGTCGTTAAATGCCCATAGATCTTCCATCGATCCGCCGCCCCGCCCGATAATGATCACATCCACGTCCGTTAAACGGTTGGCCTGCGCGAGTGCTGAGACCAAGCTGGTGGGGGCTTGCTCGCCCTGAACCAGCGCTGGAACCAAGGTTACGCGCAAGCCCTTAAAGCGTCGTCGCAAAACATTGAGCATATCTCGAATCGCCGCTCCCGTGGGAGAAGTCACCAGCGCCACATGCTGAGGGTAGCGCGGGATGGGACGCTTCTTGGCGGCGTCAAAAAGCCCCTCGGCTTGCAGCTTTTTCTTGAGCTGATCAAACGCAATCTGCAAAGCACCCGCCCCAACGGGCTCCATCAGTTCGCAAAAAATTTGGTAATTCCCGCGCGGCTCATAAACCGTCACCTTGCCGCGAACCAGAACCTCCATCCCATCTTGAGGCTTAAACTTCAACTGACGGTTATGGCCCTTGAACATGACAGCGTTTACCTGAGCCGCGGCGTCTTTAAGGCTAAAATAAAAATGACCCGAAGTGTGGGCTTTAAAGTTGGAGATTTCGCCCTGTACCCATAGTTGGGAAAACTCCCCCTCGAGAAGTTCGCGGATGGCTGCATTAATCTCACTCACCCGATAAACGTGTGGCTCGGTCTCGCCCTCGGCGCCTTCAAGGTCTTCGCTGTTCGCTTCGAGATCCATGGAGATTTGCTTCATGGTCCAGCAACTTACTGACTGGGGGCTGCGCAGTCAACTTGCCGTCCCGTTAAGACTGCCAAAGATTTTGCAGCGACCAGAAAAACCCGGTCACCAGACTCGTCCAGGCGAGCACTCGGTGGGCTCGCATTTGCGACAAGATGGCGGGGGGCAGACGCTCTTCGGCTAGGGTCATGAGGCGCGGCTGGCTAAGGACAAAAGTCAAGAGGGCCCCATAAAAAAAGACCACAAAGGGAAAAATAAAATCTATCTGCGCTGGGATCATTCCCCGTTATCGGTGATTTGCCTCGATCTGTTACAGGACCTCGGTACCGATTTTGCCTTCACGGCCCAATGGCGACTCCTCTTAATAAACAAAAAAATTTGGTGGCCAGCTGAATTGCGGACACTCTAGCGATCTGGTATAGTGTGATTAGTTCTGTGGGCTCATGACAAAGTAAACCCTACAAGGACATATAGGGGGCTGTCCCTGGCAATGGTGTGCATGCTCATTGCGGAATGAGAAGCCTAAAGTTGCTATCACGGCCACCCACCTTAACGAAACCGGGTTTACGGATCATCGAGTGCCACAGAATTTTTTTTTGCCTTCACTCCTCGGTGTAGGTCCAGCTCTCCCCCAAAGCCCCTTGAACCCCCGTATTTCCTTAGTAAAAATAAGGAATTGGCCCCAATAAAATGGCACCGCTATTGCTGCCCTTAGGGGAAGCGACGGGAGAATCCAAATGAACGCTAAGAGAGTGTCTAGATTCCTATCAAGTGTTGCGATTTCGTGCTGGTGTCTAATCCTTCTGAACGCGGCTCCAAGTTGGGCAGCAGATCCGCCACCGTCTCCAGGCCAATCGAATTGCCAGGTTCTCATGTCTCGCGCCGACGCCAAGACTCGCGACTGTGATAAGATCACCGTCGCCGCTCAAAAAACCGCCTGCATGACGGAAGCCCGAGCGCTGAACGAACAGGCGATTCGCGTTTGCACCAACCAGAGCTTCGACGACAAACCACGAGAGTGTCGTGAGGCTTTTGCGGAATTGGGTCGCGAAGAAGCAAAAATGTCGACGTCCTGTGGTGCCGCAGGTATTGAGGGCGATTGCTTTGCTCATCTGGATAAGTGTCTACGCTGCCAAGGCACGGACACCACGGACCCGGTCTGCGAAACTCTTGAGACCGCCGAGCCCGACACCACCGGCCCCAACCGGCCCGCTACCATTTCGGACTTTATGAACTTCGGTAATCCCAGTGCCGCCGCTTCTTCAACCCAGCGCTATGCCCCCGACGCCACCCGTGCTCGGGCACGCTATAAAAACTGTCCGGCGCTCGCTGGCGCTGATCTTGAAAAATGGATGGATCGGGTGAAAGACGCCCAGCAAACGGCTCAAGAAAAGCGCAAGGCCATAACCGAACTTGAAACCCGCAACGGCGAAATTGATCGCGACCTGCGCACAGCGGTAGAAACAATAGACGAAGACGCGCAAAAGGTGGTCACGGAAGCCAAAAAAGTTCGGACTGAGATGAACGCTGAGTTGCAGAATGCCCAAAAAGACATTCGTAATCGCGTTGCTCAGCTCCTCGACGGCATTGATCGCATCGAAGAACAGATTATATCAACCGACAAAGCTTACGACGATGCCTACAACGCTTACTTGAACGCCTTAGCGCAACTCGATCAACAGTGTCACGCGGCGGCTCTGAATCGCCTTAATGCCATGCAAACTCAAATGCAGCAGATGATTGACCGCAGTACTTACTCGGTTGGCTCCTTCAACAACCTCGTGGGCAAGGTGGGGGTGTCAGATCGAAAGAAGGCGCAAGTCATGCTCAATCGTGACTTTCAACGCTGTAAGAATGATCCCTCCTACAAAGCCACGGCCGATGCCGCTAAGCGCGCACTCGATGGCGCTCGCCGAGCCGCTGACAACGCTAAAAAAGCCCTGCGGGAGCGCCAAGACAAAATGCGCCTGGCGATCAAAGATGCGGAGGAACGAGAGCTGCCGGAACAATCAAAACGAATTCTGGAAGCAGCTACCGACCGCCTGGCGGAACTTCAAGACAAGCTCAACTCCCTTGAAAAGAAGAAAGTTAACGCCATTAACGACGCGGCTCAAAAGAAGCAAGAAAACATGAAACGCATCGCTCTCGCCACACAAGAGGCAGACGTTGCCGAGCAAACTCTTAAGCAATATCAGGCTTATCTCAATGAGAAGATGGTGGCCTCTGGTGGCGCACCTACAAACGCCGGCAAGGTTACGGAAGCCATGAGTGCCCTGGCCACGGTTCGCGCTGCTGCGCAAACCGTCGTGGCGGCCTGTCTTTGTGATGGCGACGCGGGTGCCGCGACCAATGCGGGACACTGTCGCCGGGCCTGTGACATCGTCGTGAAAGCCGACAGCAACTATGACTCGACTGAAGCAATAACTGATGCGACCCGAGCCTCGCGCTGTGGCCACTTTGGCACTCGGCGTGGGGGCGCGGCAGGAACAAATACACCCGCTTCAGGCGGTTGATCCTTACTCTAGGCCTGGAATGCGCGGCGCACCAGCGCCGCCGGCCTTGAGCCCGTTTTTTACTCACGATATACTGCAGTGATCTTTGATTTGTTCCTTAAGTTGAATCTTAGGGGGAGGCCGCTGTTTTATGTCTCTTAAGAAGCTTATTGCCCTTCTCATCTCCTTTGCCTTTGTGGGAATTGCCGCCGGCGCGATCTTACTGATCAGTTTGTCGTCGAACCTTCCCAAGATGATCAAGGTGGAGGACTACGAGCCTCTTTTGGTCTCCGAAGTTTATGATCGAAGTGGCGCCAAAATCGGAGAGTTTTTCCGCGAGAAGAGAATTCTCGTTCCCTATGACAAGATTCCTCCGCAACTGGTGCAGGCCTTTGTCGCCGCCGAGGACAGTTCGTTTTTTGAACATAGCGGGATTAATTATGTCGCCACCGTGCGGGCTTTGTTTGCCAACATTAAAGCCGGCCGTAAGGTACAAGGGGGATCAACCATCACCATGCAGGTGGCGCGTTCACTTTTGCTCTCGAGAGAGAAAACCTACACCCGCAAAATCAAAGAGGTCATGCTCTCCTTTAGAATGGAGAAGAACCTCAAGAAAGAAGATATCCTGTATCTCTATCTCAACCAAATTTATCTCGGCCAGGGCGCCTATGGAATTGGCGCCGCCAGCGATATTTACTTTCGCAAACCCGTTAATGAGCTGACCGTGCCCGAGATGGCCCTGCTGGCCGGACTGCCACAAGCACCCAGCCGTTACTCGCCCATTTACAATCCGAAGGCCGCTAAAGAGCGCCAACTTTATGTCCTCGAGCGAATGGCCGAAGACGGTCACATTACCGCCGCCGAAGCCAAGACCGCAGGTGATGAGCCGGTTCAAGTTTACGTCCGCGAAGACTACAAAGATCACGCGCCGTTTTACCTGGAGACCGTTCGCTTGATGGCCATCAAGAAATTGGGCGAGGTCATGGTGCTCGACAAGGGAATTAAAATTCACACCGGACTCGACTTAGCCAAGCAAATTGAAGCACAAAAGCAAGTCCGCACCGGCCTGCGCGAAGTCGACAAGCGCCAGGGATTTCGTGGCCCCAAAGAATCTCTGCCTGCCGCTGACGCCATCGCCAAGTTTTTGCGCAAAACTCGAGATGAACTGATGGATCAATCGTCGGCGGTTCGGGTGATTCGGGCCGATGGCTCGATCGCCGAAAAAGGCGAGCTCGATCTTGACGGCCTGGATGACAAAGGCTCACCTCTTCCGACCATTCCAACCTACTTGTCAGTCGATCAAATTGTGCCCGCTGTGGTGATGAAGGTTTTTGACAACTACGGACTGGTGCAAGTTCGCTTTTGCGAAAGCAAGGGCCTGATTGATATTGACACCATGAAGTGGGCGCGCAAACCCGATCCGGAGGTCCGCCATGACCAAGGCGAGATTGTTAAGCCCAGCCAGGCTCTCAAGCCCGGCGATGTGATTGATGTTCGGCTGGTCGACAAGGTCTTTCAATCTCCCGCCTTTGATGAGCGTCTCGCGGCCCTAAAGAAAACCGCGGGCAAAAACTATAAGCCACCCGAAGATCTGCCCGACTTCAAGGTGCACGCCCAGGTTGAGCTGGAGCAAGAGCCCTTGATCGAGGCCTCTCTGGTTTCCATTGATCAAACGAGCGAGGACGTTCTTGCCCTCGTCGGCGGCTATGATTTTGCGCGCTCGGAGTTTAACCGGGCACTGCAGGCCATTCGCCAAACCGGGTCTTCGTTTAAATCGCTGGTATACGCGGCCGCCCTTGATAAGGGCTTTACGCCCGCCACGCCGATCCTGGACTCTCCCATCGTGTATGAGGAAGAGGACGCGGAAGTGCAGGCGATTGATACTGATGAAATCATCAAAAAGAAGTGGAAGCCGCTCAACCATGGCAAAAACTTTTCTGGCGAAACTTTATTTCGTAAGGCGCTCATCCGCAGCTTGAACGTCCCGACGGTTAAGATCATCGAGAAAATCGGGGTGGATTGGGTCGCCACTTATGCCCGTCGTCTGGGTATCTTTAGTCCTCTTAATTATGACTTTACGATGGCCCTGGGTTCCAGCGGTGTCACTTTGTACGAGATGACTAAAATGTTTTCGGTGTTTGGTCGCCAAGGGCGGCGAGTGACGCCTCAACTCATTCACAAAATTGAGGACCATGACGGCAAAGTACTCTTTGACAAAGTTTCGCTCGACGAGCGCTTTGATGCTGAGCTCGCTCCCCTCAACCAAGAGTTTGATTTGCGACGAGCTGCCTACCTTAAATTTACTAAGGGTCGAGGCGCAACCGACAAGGACCCCGCTGCAACCAACGACCAAGACCAGGAGGTCAAGGTGGAAGGGGGCAATCACTTGCTCAAAATTGAAGAGCTGGGCAAAACCATAGATCTTCGCAAAGAGCCGCCCATATATTTTGACGACCCCGAGCAACTGATGAAGAAGGAAACGACCTATATCATGACCTCGCTGTTACAGGGCGTGATTGAAGAAGAGGGTGGAACTGGCCGGGCCGCCCGAGCCATTGGTCGCCCTGCGGCGGGCAAAACCGGATCAACGAGTGGCTATTACGACGCTTGGTTCATCGGATATACCCCTGACATTGTGACTGGAGTTTGGGTCGGCTATGACGAAGAGAAAACTCTTGGGAAAGGCGAGGTCGGGGGACGCGCAGCACTCCCGATCTGGATTGAGTACATGAAAATGGCTCACGAAGGTCTTCCGACTAAGAACTTCACCGTGCCGGAAGGAATCGTGTTTGCCAATATCGACAACGAAACGGGCAAGCTGGCCGCATCAACATCCAAAGAAGTCGTTCGCCAGGCATTTATCGAAGGTACGGAGCCCACGGAAGCAGGCGCTGCCAATTCCTCTCAGGAAGAGAAGAACTTTCTTAAAGAGGATCTTTCTGAATGAAGAACATCCACCTCTGGGGGGTGCGACAGAATAACCTAAAGGGGATCGAAGTGGAGATTCCTCTAGGTTCTCTCACCGTTATTTGCGGTCCGAGCGGTTCGGGAAAGAGTTCGCTCGCCTTTGAGACGCTTTATTCCGAAGGTCAACGTCGGTATACCGAAAGTCTTTCCAATTACACGAAACAGTTTCTTAACAAGGCCCCCAAACCTGACATTGAGGGAATTGAGAATATCCCTCCGGCGATCTCCATCGAGCAAAAGAACACTGTCAAGTCTTCGCGTTCAACCGTCGGAACCACCACCGAGGTTGTGGATTACTTGCGCTTGTTGTTCGAAAAAATTGGGCAAGTCTATTGCCCTGACCATCATCTCCCTCTTGAGAAAGACACCCTTTCAAGTGGCGCCCAAAAAGTTCTCGGGCATTTTGAAGGACAACGCGGTTACATTCTCGCCCCCGTCCCCAGTGAAAACCGCCTCGTCAATGGCAAGAAACTGCGCGAACAATTGGTGCAGGACGGATTTTTGCGGATTTATGTTCCTGCCCCCGTGACAAAGGCGGCGAGTACGGGGGGCCAAGAAAAACGTCGTCCCTCGACGAAGAAAGTTCTGCGCGAATCCCAAGATGCCGGCGCAAAGTCTTCCAGTCTGACCCCCTATTACGACGCTCCGGTCGGTGAGGTGCTTGAGCTGACCGATCCGCGGCTCACCCGATCTGGAGCCCCCAAAGAAGATTTTTTCCTGGTGATTGATCGCCTGGGCTTCTCAAAGAGCGATGAGGGCCGCTTGATTGATTCTCTCCATCAGGCTTATGCGGCTTCGCTCAAGTACAACAATCATCAACATTCGGGCCAGGCCCTCATTGTATCAACCACGGGCCGACATCTGCGCGTCAGCGAAGACCTCTCCTGCTCCATTTGCTCCCGTACTTTTCCTTCGATGAGTTCGCGCTTTTTTAGTTTCAATAGCCCCGTGGGCGCCTGCCCCACCTGTAACGGTTTTGGCAATCTCCTCGACCTGGACGAGGGAAAGGTCGTTCCTGATCCTCAGAAAAGCATTGCACAGGGCGCTCTTTCGCCGTTCACCATGCCCAGCGCGGCCCGCGATCGGCGAACTCTGTTGGCGTATTGCAATAAGGCGGGCATTGATATTCATACCCCGTGGACCGATCTCCCGAAAGAGCACCGCGGTCTCATCTGGAACGGGACCAAGGAGTTCTTTGGGGTTCGGGGACTGTTTGAGTACCTCGAAACTAAAAAATATAAAATGCACGTGCGCGTATTTCTCTCGCGTTACAAAAGTCCTTTTACCTGTCCTTCTTGCCGCGGGTCCCGTCTAAGAGCTGAAGTTCAGCAAGTGCTTATTCAGCATAAGTCAATTTCTGACTATTGCGCCATGACCGTTGCGGAGTTAGCTCAGGCCCTTCAATCTTTGCAATTGACGCCGGCCCAAGCGGAAATTTGCCGGGAACTCCACCGCCAACTCAATGATCGCCTGCGCTACTTAGTTGATGTGGGGGTCGGATATCTCACGCTTGATCGGCCCACTCGCACGCTCTCTGGCGGCGAGTTTCAGCGCCTCAACCTCGCCAACCAGCTCGGCATGGGCTTGTCTCAAACACTCTACGTCTTGGACGAGCCAACGGTCGGACTGCATCCTCGCGACAGCGATCGCCTCATCAAAATTTTGAAGCAGCTCCGCCAGCAAGGAAACACCCTGGTGGTCGTCGAACATGACCCTGATGTTATTCTCAATAGCACCCATGTTATTGAAATGGGTCCCGGCTCCGGACATTTGGGGGGCGACATCATTTTTTCTGGCCAAGTCGACGACTTTTTGGCGAGCGATCAATCAAATACCGCGCGCTATCTTCGGCCCTCGACGGAACTCGTGGTGGAAAACTCCCGCCGCCCGATCAACATTGAGACATATCGCTACAAGCTGGGGCTCAAGGGCTGTAAGGGAAACAATCTAAAAGATGTGGACCTCGAGATTCCCCTGAATCGTTTGGTGACCGTTACTGGAGTGAGTGGCTCAGGAAAGTCCTCGCTCATCACCAACACTCTGTATCCGGCGATGGCCCGTCACCTGGGAGTCGAGTTTCAACAAGGGCTACCGTATTTGGAGCTCGCGGGTGCCAACAACGTTAAGGACGTCTTACTCATCGATCAATCGCCGATTGGCAAAACGGCGCGGAGCAATCCGGTGACCTACATGAAGGTGTTTGATGCCATTCGGACAATTATGGGCACGATTCCTGAAGCCAAGGCTCAAGGTTTTTCCGCCAGCTCCTTCAGTTTGAACGTCGAAGGGGGGCGGTGCCCTGTCTGTAAGGGTCTCGGCCATGAAGTGATCGACATGATGTTCATGGATGACCTGGAAATTCTTTGTGATGCCTGCGACGGAAAAAAGTTTCGCCCCGAAATTCTCGAAATCAAATACCGCGACAAGAACATTTACGAAATTCTAAATATGACGGTGGCTGAGGCCATGAACTTTTTTGTCGCTTATCCCAACATCCGGCGGCCGCTCTCTATTCTTAAAGAGGTCGGTCTCGACTATTTGCGACTCGGCCAAAATGCGAGCACGTTGAGCGGGGGAGAATCTCAGCGACTGAAAGTTGCGCGCGAGTTCAATTCCGCTAACCAAAAGGCGACTCTTTATATTTTGGACGAGCCAACCACGGGCCTGCACTTTCGGGAAGTTCATTTGCTCATTAAGGTGCTCAATCGGCTCGTCGACGGTGGCGGAAGCGTCTTGTTGATCGAACACAACTTAGAAGTCATCCGGCACTCTGACTGGGTCGTCGACCTTGGCCCTGAGGCGGGGGCGGGCGGCGGAAAGCTCATCTATGCTGGAACCCCTGCTGAGTTGGTCAAGAATCGCAAAGGCTACACGGGTCGCTTTCTTAAAGAGTATCTTGAACGCATCACTCCCTCGGCGCCCTCGCCGTCAACTAAGATTAAGTCCACGACTAAAAATGGAGAAAGCCTAAATTCATGAAGATCATTTTCAGGTATATGTGGCCCGAGTTGCGGCCCTACAGGTTGAGAGTTTTGGTTATTTTGCTCCTGGGCGCCCTGGTCAGCGCTCTCAAGGCCGTTTCCCCAGAACTTCTTCGCCAACTTGAAGCCGCCTGGCGCGAGAACGACCACTCGCGGGCCACCCTGATCCCCATTGTCATCGCTCTGCTGTGGGGCCTGAGCGGCATCGCCCGCTACTATCATTTGTTTTGGATGAAGTTCACTTCGGATCAAATTGCCGTAAAACTGCGCCGCGATTTAATGAACAAGTACCTCAGCCTCAACCTTGGGTTTTTTCATAAGTTCATGCGTGGTTCCGGTGGACTTATCAGTCGCATGATTAATGACATCCAAATCATCCAGGGTGCCATTCATAAGGTGTCGGATATCGTGCGTGAGCCCTTCATGGCGGTCCTCACTTTTGCCTATGTCTTGTACCTAGACTGGATTTTGACTTTGTTTATTCTTGCGGCGCTCCCCCTGATCACTTGGGTGATGCGGCGACTGGCGTCGAGTTTGCGAAAGTACGGGCACAAAAATCAGGAAGCGATGGAGGAATTGACCAAGACCCTCAAGGAAAGTCTCGACGGCACCCGCATTGTGCAGTCTTACAACCTCGCCGGGATTTTGCGCGACCGCTTTAATTATCAAGCCGATCACTTTCTCGACACCCAAAAGAAAATTATTAATCGTGAGGAGTTGGCTGGCCCCATTTCCGAAGGGCTCGCCTCTGCAACACTGGCGATGATATTGGTTTATATCGGTCAGCAGATATTTGCCGGGCGCCTCCAGGTGGGTGACTTTATCGCTTTCTCCTTTGCGATTGGCCTGCTCCAAGATTCCGTTAAGAAAATTCAGGCCGGCTACTTGAAGCTCATTCAAGCCGCCGTCGCTCTCGAGCGAATGCGCGATATCATGGAGACCGACAGCACCGTTCCCGAGCCTCAAAATCCCGTGCCGTTCAATCGCGACTGGAAGGAAATCGAGTTCCGTAATGTTTCGTTTGCGTTCGACAACGAGGTTGTTTTGCGCAAGGTGAATCTCACCGTCCAGCGCGGCGAGGTGGTTGCGATCGTTGGACCGAGCGGTGGCGGCAAGTCGACTCTCGTCAATTTACTCGAGCGCTTTTTTGATCCCACTGAGGGTCAAATCCTCATCGGTGGCGTTGACCTTCGCCAGCTGTCGATTGCTGACCTTCGGGACCATATTGCCTTGGTGTCCCAGGATGTCTTTCTGTTTGGCGACACCGTTCGAGCCAATATCCAATTAGGCAACGTCAACAAGTCGTCGGGTGAAATTGAAGACGCCGCAAAACTGGCCAACGCTCACGACTTTATTACCAGGACCCGCGATGGGTACGAGACCCGAATGGGCGATCAAGGCGCACTCTTTTCTGGGGGAGAAAAGCAGCGAATCAGCATTGCCCGCGCCATTTTCAAAGACGCTCCCATACTGATTTTGGACGAAGCGACCAGTGCGCTCGATACCGAGAATGAAATCGCCGTACAAAAGGGCCTCGACCAGCTTTTGAAGGGGCGCACGGCGTTCGTGATTGCTCACCGTTTATCAACGATCACCAACGCTGATCGGATTTTGGTCCTGAAAGGCGGCGAAATTGTCGAACAGGGTTCCCACGAACAACTGCTGAGCGCTCAAGGGGAATACTCTCGGTTTCACAAGTTGCAAACAGTTTAGTCGTCAAAAACTGTTCGCCCAGACCTTAGTGTTACAAACTTGTCGCTTTCATTTTATACATCGCAGTACGCGCCGCGGGTCATAATCCATTAATGAGACAGTCTATTTTATGCGTGCTTTCGATTGTTTACCGACATTTCGCCCAAATGTTTTACTACCCCCTTAAGTGTGTCGACTCTTTGGACGATAAGAAAATTGTCAAAGAGCTTTGCAGTTTTCACAAGGCACGAGGGGTTTATCTATGATCAATTGGGATGAGTTTGAACATATTCACGTGATCAAAAAACTCAAGCAGATTTTAAATGCTTGGTGGAACATCGATATCATCTTTACGGATGAGCGTGGGCACCTGCGCGGCATCGATCCCACTTCAGCAAAGTTGTGCAATCCCGCGGTCAATGTGTTTCTTAATAAGGAGTCTGCGGCGGACAGCTTGGCGGACACCATCTCCAAGTCCATTGAAGATTTGCGCGCCTCCGAGAACCGCTACAGCATTCGCAAGTGGGAAACAGCAGGCTTTGACATCGCCATTGTACCGATTCTCATCGACAACGACTTTATGGGTACCGTCGTCGCCATGGGATTTATCAAAGACGCCACCAACAACGCCGCCCGCATGAATGAGGTTCGTGAGCGTTTGGCGATCTTTGGCGCTTCCGCCGATGTGATTGAGCAAAGCCTCAGCAAGCTTCGGGCGGTGGAAGATCAAGACCGCGAGCATTTCTTAGAGCTCGTCGAGTTGGTGTCACAAGAGATTGTAACTCTTCACCTGGAGATCACCACTCGCGAAAACCGTATTAAGGAGCTCAACAAAGAACTGGGTAGCCGCTACAAATATGACAACATGATCGGCAAATCAAAGCCCATGCAGAACCTGTATGCCTTGCTTGACAAAATTCGCACTGCCGATAGCACTGTCTTGATTCAAGGTGAAAACGGAACTGGTAAAGAGTTGATTGCCAAAGCGATTCACTACAACTCGCTTCGCAAAGACAAAACTTTTGTGATTCAAAACTGTTCTGCCTTCAACGACAACCTTTTGGAGTCGGAGTTGTTTGGTCACGTCAAAGGATCTTTCACGGGCGCCGTGCGCGACAAGAAGGGTCTTTTTGAAATTGCCGACAAAGGCACCTTTTTCCTCGACGAGATTGGTGACACTTCACCGACCATGCAAGTGAAGCTACTGCGGGTACTTCAAGAAGGAACCTTTATTCCGGTGGGTGGTCTTGAGGGTAAGCGAGTTGACGTGCGGGTCATTGCCGCCACCAACCGCAATCTTAAGGAGATGGTGGAAAACGGCAGCTTCCGTGAGGACCTCTACTATCGTCTGAACGTGATTAACTTGCGTGTTCCGCCACTGCGTGAGCGCAAAGAAGATATTCCTCTCTTAGCGGAGTACTTTTTAAATAAGGCGCAAAACGGTGAAATGCGAAAAACTCTGACCAAGCGAGCGCTTGAAAAGCTCTACGACTATGCTTTCCCTGGAAACGTACGGGAGCTGCAGAACGAAATGGAGCGCGTCGTGGTTTTGTCGGGCATGGAAACCAAAATTACCGCCGACATGCTGTCGCCTAAAATTCTTGAGGCCAGCGAAAAAGGCAAGGTTCAGGGCGCCCGCGTCCACGGCAAACTCAAGGATGCGCTGGAAGAATTAGAACGGGAAATGATTAAAGAAGGCCTTCGTCGTACGGGATGGAATAAATCTAAACTGGCGAAGGAGTTGGGGATCAGCCGCGCAGGACTGATTATGAAGGTCGAGAAATACGGCCTCGATAAGCGCAAAATGCTGAAATAACAATAAAAAGCAGTATTGGGGATGGGTTGGGGTGATGGCAACATCACCCTTTTTACTTTATTCACTCTTAGGCTCCATTCGTGACATTTCGGACACACCTTGGTAAGAAGTCGTCTTCCATCGCCAGGAGTTTTTGCATGAAACGAGTGTCCCTCTTCCTGTTCCTTTCGGCCCTGTTGACCCTTCCTGCCGCCAGCAGCACGAGTGCCCCTGGTGCGCTTGGGGTTGAACTCGGTAAGCCCCTCACGGTCATGACTCGTAACCTTTACGTCGGCGCCGACCTCTTTGAAGTCATGCAGGCGGAACGCCCGGAACAAGTTCCGTTGTTGGTGGCGAAAGTGTTTCGTACGATCGTGAAGAATTCCATTTTAAATCGCGCGCAAGGATTGGCGGATGAGGTGGCGCGAGTTCAGCCCGATGCCATCGGCCTGCAAGAGGTTTCTCTTATTCGACTTCAGTCGCCCGGCGATTTTTTGCGCGGCAATCCTCAATCAGCGCAAATCGTGATCTATGACTTCTTAGCCACCCTTTTACTCACACTTAAGGAGCGCGGACTTGAATATGAGATCGCCGCTTCGGTTGAGAATGCCGACATTGAAATGCCGATGTATGCGGGCGGCGATCAAAACGGACCTAAGCTGGATGATGTTCGCCTCACCGACCGAGACGTTCTGCTGGTTCGCAAAGGCTTGCAGTATGAAAATGTCGTGGCCAAAAATTTTCAAACGAATTTAAAGGTCCCCATTGGTGGCGTCGAGATCAATTTTACGCGAGGGTTTGTGGCTTCGACTGTGACCGTTCGCGGGCGCCAGTACCGCATCGTCAATGTGCATCTTGAAACGGGCGGTAAACCCCCGTTCACTCTTATTCAAGCCGCTCAGATGCAGGAACTCCTCGCTCATCTTAATAGCGAATCCTTACCCACGATCCTTTTGGGCGACTTCAACTCCGCACCGACTGATCCGGCAACGCAGCCTTATCATCAGGCGCGCAGCTCGGGCTTCGTCGATCTGTGGGACCGCGCGCATCCTTTTTCGTCTGGGTATACTTGCTGCCAGGATCCGGAGCTAGACAACTCCTCGAGCAAACTTTCGGCGCGTATTGATCACATTTTTGTTCGTAACAACTTAAATCGTGCCTTGCCTTTTTCTTTGATTGGGCTCGCGCGCGTTGAGCGCCTTGGCTATCAAGTCACCCAAGAGGGGCTCGCCCTCTGGCCTTCGGATCACGCCGGGGTGGCTGCGCAACTCAAGTTGCCCTTTATCTTTCAGTGATGGGCGGGGACTCCGTTGTGTTGGGAGTCCCTCCTTCCTGGTGACTATTTTTGCGAAATAATTTCTGAATTGACCAATGGTTAACGCCTCTTCGGCTCCAGTGCCCGAAGAAGGCGTCCCTGAGCTCAGAGCTTCGACTCCGGCGCGGGTTCGAGAGGGCTGTTCTGACAATGCAATTTATCTTGTATTTCCAGTGGCTTGAGTCTTGTTGCGGGCAAACCCCATGGGCTTAAAGACCTGCCCCAGCGCTCTGGGCAAAGGGTTTTGCGGAGTTGAGCTCTCGGCACAGCATTTGCCTCTATCTTGGAACGCCTCCCGAGCGGGTCGAGGGGGCCATGATTGGAAAACGGGGAAGAGGCCCAATGAAGTTTCGCGGACCGACAGGCAACAACTCCACGCCCACACGACTTGAGGGTGCCTTCGCGCCGATCATGAATCGGCTGTTGAGTCTTATTCA
>JADZEO010000037.1 GCA_020850475.1 Bdellovibrionales bacterium
ACTCATCGGTGAACTCCTGTGGCGCAATTTTCCTGAATTGGGTTTTCATATTCAAAAGGCCGACGCCACTTGGCGCACCTTCGCCAATTATCTCTATCGCGGGACCGACAACTATCTTTGCGGATCTGGATAGGCTCTACAAAGCCCGTTATCGGACCTTGGCGCGCAAAAGGTCCTGAAGATGAATCAACCCGACCGGCCGCTGAGGATTGGCCGCCTTGGGATCCACGACAAACAAGGTTTGAATCTGAAATTGCTCCATCACAAACAAAGCCTTTTCCGCCAGCTCGTCAGTGCTGATGGTTTTGGGATTGCGGGACATCATGACTTCAGCTTTCTCCGTCAAAGGCGTATTGCTTTTCTCGAGGCGACGGCGAATATCTCCGTCAGTGATAATGCCGAGCAAAGAGCCTTCGTCGCTCACCACTCCCGCGACCCCTCTCACGTCCTTGGCCGTCATCAGACTCACCACTCGCGACATTTCATCGCTGGGCTTAACCAAGGGGAGAGCTTCTCCTACATGCATGACATCCTTAACGCGAGTGAGGAGACGGCGGCCCAAAGATCCGCCGGGATGAAATTCGGCAAAACTCTCGCGATCAAAACCTCGTCGCTTCAACACCACCATGGCCAATGCATCGGCCAAGGCCAATGTCACCGTCGTACTGGCCGTCGGGGCCAACCCCAGCGGGCAAGCTTCCTCACTCACCGAAATGTCGAGAGTAATAGTCCCCGCTTGGCCCAACTGGCTTTCTCTCTTGGCGGTCAGCGCGAGCAAGGGAATACCCTTGCGCGCACAATATCCAAGCACTGGAAAAAGTTCTGCCGAGTCGCCGCCATAACTAATGGCCACGACCATGTCGTCTTTGGTCACGACACCGAGGTCACCATGTGAGCCTTCCGAGGGGTGCAAAAAGAAAGAGGGGGTTCCGGTCGAGGTAAAGGTGCTCGCCATCTTGCGGGCGATGATCCCGGATTTACCGATGCCCGTGGTGATCACGCGGCCACGACAACTCAGAATCAATTCTACTGCCTCCGCAAAATTGCGGTCCAGCCGTTCGCGAAGATGAAGAATGCTTTTGGCCTCAACTTCTAAGACTCGTCGGGCTTCATCCAAGTCGAGCAAACCCTGCGCCATTAGGACCTGACCTCATCCGTTAAGTGAGAGCGCCCTTTGCGCAAGCCCTTCTTGGCGTGATTCGCGTTCTTGGTTTTGGCTTCGCCGCCGGCTGAGGCCTGGGCTCCAAGCGCCGTAACGGCCTTAACAAAAGAGGTAAACAGCGGGTGCGGTACCAAGGGCCGGGATTTAAACTCCGGATGAAATTGCACCCCAATAAACCAGGGGTGCTCCGGAATTTCCAAAATCTCAACGAGATCCTTCTCGGCACAAATTCCTGAGGGAATCATGCCCTTCTTTTCAAACAGCGCGCGATACTTGTTGTTAAATTCAAAGCGATGGCGATGGCGCTCGTGAATCAGCTCCGCGTTGTAGACGGAAAATGCGCGTGTTCCCGCAACCAAATTACATGGATAGGAACCGAGCCGCATCGTGCCGCCCATGTCGCTCACCGACTTTTGCTCGTCCATCAAGTCAATCACCATGCTCACCTGACCCTTGCGAGGTTTAGCGAATTCGCGGCTGGTGGCATCTTTGATGCCGCAAACGTTGCGAGCAAATTCAATCGCGGCGAGCTGCATGCCGTAGCAAATGCCAAAGAAGGGAATGCCGTTTTCACGAGCGAACTGGATGGCAGTAATCTTGCCCTCGACACCCCGTTCGCCAAAGCCCCCGGGGACTAAGATTCCATCGACGTGAGAGAGAGCCTCGCCGACGGTCTTGGGATTAATCGTTTCAGAATCGACATAGACCACATTCACCTTCGTGTGGTTGGCAATTCCCCCGTGGATGATCGCCTCATGCAACGACTTGTAGCTTTCGGTCAGATCCACATACTTTCCCACAATTCCGATGGTGGTTTCGTACTGTGGATTTTTGAGCGTCGCCACCATTTTTTCCCAGTCGCCAATCGCCGCCGGCGACTCCTCGAGACCTAAACGGCGCGCCACCTTGGCATCAAAACCTTCGCGGTGCAAAGTCAGCGGCACATCATAAATCGTGGTCGCATCAGTGGCCGCAATGACATTCTCCGGGTGCACTGAACAAAACAATCCAATTTTGGACTTGAGCTCATTGGGAATGGTCTTTTCCGAGCGGCAAATGAGAAAGTCCGGCTGAATACCGACTTCGCGCAACTCCTTCACCGAGTGCTGAGTGGGTTTACTCTTCAGCTCGCCCGCCGCCGCAATGTAAGGGACATAAGTAACATGCACAAAAAGTGAATTCTCGATTCCGACGTCAACCCGCATCTGGCGAATCGCCTCAATAAACGGCAGACCTTCGATGTCGCCGACGGTGCCCCCGATCTCAACAATGACAACTTCGGCGCCCTGGCCGCCCTCAAAAATCCGCGATTTAATTTCGTCCGTGATATGGGGGATTACCTGTACGGTTCCGCCCAAATAATCACCTCGACGTTCTTTGGAAATAACACTCTCATAAATTTGACCCGCAGTGACTGAATTGGATCGAGTTAGCGCCACCCCAGTAAATCGCTCATAGTGTCCCAAATCCAAATCGGTCTCGGCCCCATCTTCAGTGACATACACTTCGCCATGTTGAAAAGGCGACATCGTCCCCGGATCGACATTGATGTACGGATCACACTTCATCAAACTCACTTTAAAACCGCGCGACTCAAGTAAAGTCCCCAAGCTGGCCGCCGTCAGCCCCTTGCCGATCGACGAAACCACTCCCCCAGTCACGAACACAAATTTCTGTTGAAAAGCTTCGCTGGTGGAACTGAGTGGCGATCGGACTACGCGATGTTTATTGGGAGGACTTTTAACCTTGGCTTTGGGAGTTGCTGCCTTCGGGCTTTTCGCACTTTTCTTCCGCTTATTTCGTCCTGCCATGGCCTCTTCCTGTTTGGATAATGGCCTCAATTTTCGCTACATCCTCCGGAGTGTCAACACCCCAAGAGTCATGGTCCACAGCCACAACGCGGATGCGTGCCCCGAGATAAAGCGCTCGCAGCTGCTCTAAACTTTCGGCCTTCTCGAGGTCCACGGGTCCGCAGGCGCAAAATCGTTGCAGAAAGTCCTTGCGGTAAGCGTAGAGCCCAATGTGCTTGCAACATACATGAGGTAGCTGCTTTGCGTCAACACGGGAAAAGGGAATGGGGAAACGACTAAAATAAATCGCTTCCTGCCGGTGGTTGAGCACGATCTTAGCGGTTGACTTCGACTCCAAATCTCCTGGCCCTAAGGGGCGTCCAAGAGTGGCCATTTCCAAATTGGGGTCAGTTAAAAACGGCTCCGCCAAAGCATCGAGCAGCTCGCCCGTGAGGAGTGGCTCATCCCCCTGAATATTCAGTGCCACATCACAGGCTTGGTTCCGAATAGCTTCCCACACTCGATCGCTCCCCGACGGCAAGTCGGACTCGGTCATCACCGCATGAGCTCCGCAGCGCTGAGCGAGGGCCATGATCTCGGCGTGATCCGTGGCCACCCAAACATCTGATAACCTCCGACTGGTCTTGGCGCCCTCAATTACCCACTGAAGGAGCGGCTTACCCGCAATCTTGACCAGCGGTTTGCCGGGGAATCGGGTCGACCCAAAGCGAGCCGGAATGACACCCAAAATTTTCATGTCTCCTCCTTCTGCCAACTTTTGATCCACCGATCATATACCGCTTCCTCTATCTCTTCGATGCCTTGCTTTTTTAGAGCCGAAGCACAAAAGACATTTTCTGGTCCCACAACTTGGGCAATCGCCTTTTGTTGCTTACTCCGTTCCCCTCTCCCCAATTTGTCGGCCTTATTGAGCACGACCAAACAGGGCAGCTCCCGGCTCGCGCAAAATTCCAAGATCATTTGCTCTTCGTCGGCCCACGGACGGCGAATATCCATGATGAGAACCAAGCCCACCAGACACTCGCGCTTCATGAGATAGCTTTCAACCATCGTTTGCCAGCTCACAATCTCGCCTCCGCTGCGCGAGGCATAGCCATAGCCTGGCATATCAACCAAGCGGTAGCTCTCCCCGGCCTCAAAAAAATTTAACAGTCGCGTTTTGCCAGGTTCCGCAGAAACGCGGGCGACTTTTTGGTTTGCCAAGGCATTCAAAAAGGAAGACTTGCCGGCGTTACTTCGGCCCGCCAGAGCCACTTCAGGCCGATTGGGCGTGGGAAAATGGACCGCCTCTTTAGCACTCTGCAAGAAAGTGATTTTCATGGCCCCGATCATCGCATTGGCCCCTCGGCCTTGGCAACTAACAGTCTGTGATTGGCATTGCGTTCAAACCCATGAACCTATTGACTCCTAGGTAACGATTAATTCCGACCGTGGCCCGCCTCCCTCGGCCGGCTTCCCTGATGGGCTAATGCCCGAAACCAATCGCGAGGAGCCTTCTTTCCCCTGAAGCCCCGCTCAGTGTCAGAGTCCGTGTCCGCGTCGGTGTCGGAGTCCAGAAGCACCCACTGCAATCCGTGACCATCGGCCCGACTGCCAGAAGGGCCGATCCCCGAGCCCGATTAAAGAGCACCTTCATCCCGCAGACTGCGGCACAGACAATAAGTACTGGCCGCGAGTTGATCAGTGAGTTTGCGAATTTCCTCGAGATCAAGAATTTCAATTAAGGTTTGAGTTTCGCGAATACTGCCGAG
>JADZEO010000038.1 GCA_020850475.1 Bdellovibrionales bacterium
ATTTGCCAGCCGAGTAGAAAGTGACGTGAAAATACAACATTGAAGGATTGCCACCAAAAAAGGGGCCATGCTTTATACACAGTTTTGACGGGTCCACCGAATCGTTAGATTCTGCCTGAATCTTACAACACATTCTCTCCTCAACCAATTTACTCTCTTTCGGGCACTCCAGAAGCTCCTTGTAGGATTTTACGACCTTCAAAGGTTCAGTTGGGTTGGCATGGGCCGCTACAACAACAAAGAAAAGAAAATTCCACATAATGGGTCCGATCGTTTGCATGAGAGTCATTGAGGTCAATTTGCTGACTAATACCAACCTACTTAATCCATCACGTTTAAGTGCTAACGTTCCGCAATTTCCTTCAAAAAAGTGTACACGACACAAAAGTGAGGGGCAAGCCGATCAAACATATATACTTTAATTAATCTATTGATTCGCAAAGGAAGGGAGATAAACCCTGCTGCCCTCCGCCCGATTGGCCGAAGGGCTGATACCTATAAGGCCAGGCCGTACAATCTTCAGTCTTTCTTGGATTCAGCAGCCGGTGCGGCTCCCTTGCCGAGCAAGGATTCCTTCACTTCCTGACTGAACATCTTAGGCCCAATAAAAATCGCCAAAAGATTTTTCGAAAAAGCCGCGCCTTCCACCACACCGGTTTTCGGCGAGCGACCTTGCTGGTTGACTTCCACTTTGTCGGGATAAAAGGTGATTGCCATGCGTTGGCCTTGGCGCATCTCTCCCATCAGATCATTAAACTGCTTGAGAGTCGGCTTGGTATTAGCACAGTCTTCAATACAACCTTTAAAAATGGATTCGTCCCAAGCGTCGGTGATCTTTTCTTTTTCTACAGTTCGAACAAATTCCATTTCCAAATGTTTGACAGACGGCTGACCAAGAATAGCAGTGCCATCGGCGAGCTTATTCTCAAGATAAAGGCCCGCAACATAAACCTTGATCGGAATTCCCAACTTGGTGACCTTCCTTAAGGCCATGCCATTGAGAACCAAGTCCTTTTCTGCCACTTTTTTGGAGTCTTCCATCTTAATGCCGTTGAGCTCCGCCGCAAAGGCTGAGGCAGCACCTAAGGCCATGACCAAAATCAAACCGCGAACTAATTCCATCCTGTTAACCTCCGTGAAAAACCCAGTTCATCGAGAAAACGCGAGAAAATCAATATCAAAACGAGTCTCTTCTTCCATATTCAACTCATCAAGAAGGTCACGCCCCAGCCGCAATTGGCAATTCTCGCAAAGCGTAACCTTAACATTAGAAAACCACCAAGGGCCAATTCTGAGACGGGGAATCTCGACCTCCTTGACCTCATCATCGGTCTTGAGCTTCTCCGTTTCCATCACCTTTTCAATCAGCCGAATATCCACCGCATACCGGGGAAAGATCGATTCATCGACCTCCCCATCAACCAGGGCAAATTGCACATTGCCGCGTTCCTCGGTCCACACCGGCAGATAATAGTCGCTCCCCGTGAGCGACGGCACCCTAAACTCGGCGAGGCTTCCCTCGGCCCTCCCCGCCTCGTGTTCCTGCATAAAGGAATTGAGGCTCACGACCTTTTGGCCCCAAAAAACGTCACGCTCGGGTTTCCCGGCACTGATGTGACCGACAAAAGCCAGGGCTTCCTCAAAGAATTCCATGGCCATCAACTGATCGACCAACTCACTTGAGACCTCTAGCAAGTCGGGCTTTAAAATCAGCGCCTTGTAATACCACTCCAACCCTCTCTGCCGATCATTCAAATGAACCAGCGTGCGGGCATACCAAAACATGGTATCAAAGGCCTCACCACCTAACGAAAAATAAGCTTCAAAGTACTTTTGCGCTTGCTTCCAGTCCGACAACTGGCTGTGAGCGATGGCCAAATTGGCTAGGGCCGTGCGATTGCGGGGCTGACGGTAAAGCACTTGGCTAAAGGCATTGACCGAACACGAAAACTTACCGAGTGAGTTGCAAATTGCACCCATGTCGAGCCAATCATTGACGTCCGCCTGCCAAGTCACACGCTTAAGAAAAATCCAAGTCACATCCACAGAAAAGCGCTGCCAGAGGGCCAGCTGAATTCCCATAAAGGTGACAAACCCCAGCAGCGTCGCCAAATAAACTTTCTTGCTCCAGCGTCGCCAATCAGCGGGGGGATGTTCGACATAATCGCTGACGTCGCCCAGCCAAAAACAATTCTGACACTCGATTTTTCCAAAGGCATTTTCGCGGTCCAGCTTGCTGCTTCCGCATTGAGGACAATTGTTCGGTAATAGGCTTTTCTTTTTCACGTTGCCTCAAAAAGCGCAGCCGCAGCCAGGCCTAACTCTCTCACAATAAAACCAATTGCTCAGCCGCCCGCACCTGCTCTTGACTTGGAGTTCGTAAGGCGAGGGGCGTGCGAAATTTCATTCTTTGGAGCAGCACCTCGCACCACGCTTTGAGCCGGGCGTCCTTAAGCTCTTCGGCCATTTTTAGCAAGGTCGCGGCGGCAAAAGCTTCGCCTAAATTCCATGCCAGAGTCCGGGCCCCAGCCTGAACCTCTTCCTCGGAAGCTTTACCCATCCACTGGGCGTAGTGCTTCAGCTGCGCGAGCGTGGACTCCACTTGGACCCGCTCTTCTTTGTGCGTCTGCACCGCCTTCAAGCGAGACTGAACTTCGCCAAAATAGAGCTCCAAATTCTCCGGACTGCGCAAAACTCTCAACACATCCAGACTCAAGACGTTGGTGGTACCTTCCCAAATCGGAAACACCTGAGCATCACGGAACAACAGCGGGATCTCCGTGTCTTCCATGTAACCCGCTCCGCCAAAACACTCGAGGACTTCACTAGTAAAGGCGACGGCAAGTTTACCCGTGTAAAGTTTCGCGACTGGAGTCAGCAGCCGCAACACCGCCTTTTCACCTTCCGTGGCCTCGCCGGTTTCGTCTCGGCCAAGGAGATAAGCCAACTCAAAGGTCAGAGTCGAGCCCAGTGACCACCAGTAATAATAATCGGCCAAGGTTTCCATGTGCAGAGGATGATCTTTCAAAACTTCGCCGAAGGCTTCCCGCTTGAGCGAATAATTTCGCGCAATTTGATAGACACGCTCACACTGTCCAACCGCACAAATCGAATTATACAATCGAGTGATGTTAAGCATCGTCGCCACGGTCTTAACGCCTTGACCGGGACTGCCGACCATGACCGCCGGAATGCCGTTCAATTCTAACTCGGCCGTTGGCAGCGCCTTGGTTCCCATCTTGTCCTTGAGGCGCAACACCTTGACGCGATTGAAGCGACCCTTCTGATCAAAGGCTTCCATGGCAAACAAGCTCAAGCCTCGTGAGCCTTCAACTGCCCCCTCGGGGCGCGCCAGCCCCACTGCCATTTGACTGGTGGTGGCTGAGCAAAACCATTTTACTCCGGTGAGTTCAAATGCTCCCGGCTTCACTTCGCGCGCCGTAGTGAGGGTGCGACCCACGTCACTGCCTCCGGTTTTCTCTGTCATCCATTGCCCCGAAGTCCAAAAGGTGTCGGGATTACGAGTGGTGAGATGAGGATAAAAACGCTTCTTCACTTCCGGAGACGCGTAGACTTCCATCACCCGCGCAGCGCCATCCGCCATCGCCAAGGGACAAGTGTAAAAGGCCGAGCTGGGGTGAAAGACGTAAAGCTTGGCAAACTGATACAGACGCGAAAATCCACCCTGCTCGCGCGCATAGCCGATCGCGACCAAACCTTCCTCCGCCGAAATCCGGTGGAACTTTTGCCAAGCAGAAGAGGTGCGCAACAAATCCTGACGAACTCCCCAAGCGTCAAAAGGCACATGAACTGGTAATTCCCTCTGAGCTTCGCGGGCCAGCTCAAGATAGGGCCCTTGCGCTTTTTGACCTAAGGCCATCAGGTCTTCGTGTACCACCGCTAACAAGGGTTTAGGTAATCGCCAGTTAAGGTAGGCTTGAACAAAGCGGTCCTGTTCATAGGTATTACCAGCGAGCGACGGTCCTTCTTGGAAAAAGTCCTTCATCCTCATCCTCCTTGCATCACAAAAGTGTACTAGGAGGTTTCCCGGTAAATCAATGACTGGCCGTGAGAGGTGCCTCTGAAACAGATCGCTTTTTCCAGACGCGCCGCCAGAGGACTGCAAACACGGCGCCTAGACCGGCGAGACTCACAATGACATGAGTGAGTGAACCCAAATAGGGAATCCAACCCAAGGCCTCTAGACCGCCGACGGCCAAAGTCACTTGCAACCAAATTGGTCTTGGCGCCAGCCCCACCCGGGTGAGGAGCCCCACCACCACCGCCACACAGCCCACCACCAAGGCATAAAAATACACCAAGGCCTGGACCGGCAAGAGCGAGATCCCCACAATGGTAATCACCAGAGCAACGGCGACGGGGACATAGCCTGCGCATGCGGCCAGCCCAAAGCCCACCGATTCTCCCGGTGACTTCATCATCTGGTCCTTCACTTGAGAAAAGAAATCTGGGGCGAGCAAAACAAAAACCAGGGCGACCACCCAAAAGGTCAGCAGCTTAAAAATCCGAAAACCCCACAGCCACATCGGGCTTTTAAAGATTTCCCATGGGGCGACTTGATTGTGACTCTCCCAAAACATTTTGAACGAGTCATCAAAGGGGGTGGTGACCTCATAAGGCTGGTGTTGAATTTGCGCCCCCTGATCGATGATGACCTCGCCGCCGAGATTAATTAACTCGTCGGTCACTTGGGCTGACTCATAGATGTGCACCCGACCACCCATGGTGCTCAATCGTGCCACGGTCCCGTGAATTTCGGCTTGACCGCCGAGGACGACCAACTCTTCCAGCGATTCCCCTTTTTTGAGCTCAAAGCGCCCACCCACCACCACGCGGCGATTTTCATCACCGACTTCCGTGCCTTTGGGTGATTGATCGCCACGTCGGGCGCTCCCCAGAATCTGCAACCGTACAAGTCCGGCCAATTCTTGAGTGGCACCTTCAAGGTCATTGATGAGTTTTTGTTCGATTCCCGCCAGGGCCTGCCCCGCGATTCGCACTTCCGTGGTCGCTGACGAAATCACCCGATCAGCCAAATTACGATCGGTCATGAGGTCGGTCTCGAGCTTGCGCCGAGCCTCATCGCTTAGCTCAAATCCGTACGGCAATACTGCAGCTTGCCCTTGACCGAGTTTGACCACCAACTCGGCCGCGTCGGTCGCACCAGCTTCTGGCACTCCCCAAGAATTCGCAAAAATACCTGTTAAAAAAATCAGGAGTAAGCTCAAAACCTGCGATCGGTAAGTCACCAAGGTCCTCGAATTGCTCTCTTAAAAGCGGACGGAAGTCATCAGCGAGTACTGCAGTTCCTCTTCACGCCCCAGCTTCAATGGTTTTTGCTTGGCTTTCGCTGATGCCGAGAACTCGCGCAGTTTAATGTCGTTGATCAACCCTGCACGAAAATTGACAGGACCTAAACTGTAACTCGCCATCAAGCTCACGTTTAGGAACTCATCGCGCTTTGAAGCAATATTTTGGGAAGGCACATCGTACTTCCACTCGTGGGTAAAGCCCACGCGTTGACTAAAGCCAAGCTGAGTGGAAACGCGTTCACTGAGCTCAATGTACTGCTCCAGATCGGCTTGTTTGTTGCCCTTGGCCGCACCAAAATTATTGAGAGTCCCGCGCTGAGCAACAACGTAATACCCAGGATAAAGGTGATAGGCGAGCTCAATTGAGCGGGTCATCTGGCGAGTAAAAAGCAGTCGGGCTTGAACGCGCGTCAGAAGCTTGTTCTCTTTTGAAGCGTCACTAAGTGGCAAATACACCCGGAAAGCCCCCAAAAGCCCGATGTCCCCAGGCAGCAAGGCTAAATTGTAGTGAAAATACTGAAGGTAAGCATCGCCCAATGCCACTTCGGCGTCGGCTTGCTCTCCAAAAAAGTCTTTACCCGCGCTTGAAATAAAAAACACCGGGCGGAACGAAACCTTCGAATCATAGTTGAGACGATAGTCCACACTCACAAAGTTATAAGTGGAGATCTGACCTTCGCCCTCACGGTAGTTTTTAGCATTGACCGTCGCCCAGTTGAAATAACTGAAAGAAAACGGCGAGTACTTGCGGCTTTGTTGGTCCTGTTCAGTTAAGGGCACCAGCGGACGGCGCTCGGCCGGCAAAGCCAGGTCTTCGGTGGGTGTTTCAGTACCAGTAGAAACCGTGCCCTGTTGCATCGGCAGGGGGCTTCCCATCGACTCATCTTGAGCCCAAGTTTGAGGCAAGGAGCCAAAGAAAATGCTCAACGCAAGAACAGAAAAGCCGAGTGCGCGAATCATGATTTACCCCCAAAACGGTCCCTGGCGGACTTTTCCCATGGATACCTATATGTTGCAAGGCAAAATGATTGAATCTGCGGGCGGCCAAATGTTATCCCCATCGAGCGAAAAACCCGAGGATTTCACTCATGAAAAAATTCGTAAGCCTCCTTCTCCTATTGACTCTCGCTGGGTGCGCAACGACCGCCCATAAGGCCCATCTCCGCCAAGATCCAGAAGTCGTTTCGGTGATGGCGTACAATGTGGAGAATCTATTTGACTCTGAACATGACCCCGATCGCACCGATTGGGCCTATTTGCCTCTGGCGGCAAAGAAAACACCCGAACATCGTAAAGTCTGCGAAGAGGCCGGAGCTCGCCGCCTTGATGAGTGCCTGTCGATGGATTGGAGTGAGCCGGTCGTCAAACGCAAATTGGAGCGTTTGGCCGATGTGATTAAACAAGTTAATGACGGCCGCGGTCCCGACATACTGATTATGGAGGAAGTTGAAAACGAGCGCATTCTCAAACGCTTAAGAGATGAGTATCTTAAAGAGTCCAACTATCAAACCTTGATTCTCATTGAAGGACCCGACACGCGGGGAATTGATGTCGCCTTGATGTCACGCCTTCCGCAAGCCGAACCCGCCAAGCTCCACATTGTCCCGTGGAAGGGAAACAATGCCGAAGATCAAAAGTGGATGCAAAAAAGCCGAGGCGTTTTGCAGTCCAATTTGCGCCTTCCCGACGGCGAAATCCTCACGGTGTTTTCGATTCACTTTCCCTCTCCCTCGAATCCCCTCTATTGGCGCGAGCAGGCGATCGCCAACTTAATTAAGCTTAAGTCGGAGCTTCCGGCGGGACGAATGTACGTCGCTGGCGGTGACTTTAATATCGCGGCTGAAGAAGAACATAAGGAAGGACTCTATCGCAAAAAGTTGGCTGAGGAGTTTCAGGTTTCTCACTTGATCGGTTGTAAGGGCTGTCAGGGGACCAACTACTACCACGCCAAACGATCCTGGTCGTTTCTTGATGCCCTGTTGTTTGCCAAACACATGACAGCCGATGGCACCGCCACCTGGTACGTGGAGCCCGATTCGATTTACATTCCCAACCAAACTCGCCACCAAAAGAATCGCTGGTTCTCGCCCGCTCGCTTTGAACCCGATGGCGCGGTAGGCGTTAGCGACCACTGGCCCATCCTTGCTTGGCTACGCCCCAAAAAGAAAAACTAACACCCTTCTCACCACCCATTTTCATTTGGCAGGCCCTCAAACCATTGATCCCACCTTTGAGCTTGGAGAGCGGGCGTGAGGACGGTTCTCCCTCGATACTTGTCCTCACACACCTTTCGGCCGCGGGCTCGTCTTCGGCGTGCGTTAGCTCTTCGAGCCACCGCACGTCGGATACGCCCCGCGCGACGGCGAGGATCGGACAAGCATCGAGAGAGCAACCGACCCCAAGCTCCGCTCTCAAAGATCCAAGGTTAGGTTGATGGTTTGAGGGCCTGGCCGATGAAAATTGGCAGTGGGAAAACTGTTGTCCTCGTTTTTGAGCGGGCTTGATGAGAGTTAGCGGAGGAAGACGTGGCCGTAAGGAATGGAGCGACCCCAGTTCTCGGCCAAACATCCTGACCAGCCGAGCTTGTGACCGGTTCTGATGTCCACAAACCCATCGGCCGCCAAATCATAGGCCTTAGCGGCTTTACCGTCTTCTGCCGGAGGATTCGCAATTACTGGAACCTCAAACGTCACCCGGCGAAGACGCCCAATGGGGCTCACGCAGGTGTTGCCAAAAACCAAGGGTTTGTCGGCCAAGGTGGCGAGCACCACTTTGGCAGTTGAGTGCTTAGAAAAATCCACTGCCTTATCTTTGGAGCGCACCTTGCGGGAACCTGAGGAGTTGTAGCGCAGCTCACCGTCAACAAAAGCGCTGACCCGACCGTTTCGCACCACAAACATGCCAAAAATTTGCAAACTCTCAGAGGCGTTGTCGAGGGCGGTCATGTCGCCCAAAACCAGATCTTGAAAGATTTGATTATTGGGAACCGTGCGAAAGTAAAAGCTGTACTTATCTTCCCATTGATTTACACCCTGCTCGTCGGTGTATTGGCTGGATTCAACTAAATCCGCCACCATCGTCAATTGTTCATTGAGCTCAGCAGTTTTCTTGAGAACACCGGCAACCCCGGCGCGCGGCTTCAGCTCAACCGTCAGGTCTTCGGTGGTAAAAGAAAGGTGCTGAAGAACCTGAGCGTTGGCCGGCTCAGTTCCGCGACTCATCGCCGTCAGTTCAAAACGCTCTTCACCAAAAATGCGGGCCACCGCTCGTTCATCTTGGGTTTCGCAATTACGGTACTGAAAGTAAAAAACTTGGCGCCCACTGGTGTTGGAATTGAGGAGCCGAGTGCGACGGCATTTTTTGTTTTCACTCGCCGAGGCCAAAAGCGGCTCACCCTTATTGAGTGCGGTTTCCAAAATGTACTGGGCTTGAAGGAGTCGCGCCGTCAGGTAGTACGAGTAACCCACGCCCGGATTGTCTGGAACCGACAAAGGAGTCACGGTATTGCGGCGAGTTTGAACTGTTTCAAACGGCTTATCCGGTGGTGAACAACCCACGACCGCTGCAACTGCCAGCATTCCTGCCAGCCACGAACCCCAAGTCCCTTTCGGCATAATCCACCCCCGCCTAGGCTTGCTATCATTGGCGGTGCAGAGGCTTGTCCAGCCTCACCCCTCTTGACTTGTTGCATTAGAAAATTTTCTGGGCTCGCCTCTCCCCTTCGCTTACCGTCATACTCAATTAACCGACAAAGGAGGATGGCAATGCAAAACGACCGATGGCTTTTGACTCTACTGACTGCCGCTGTCCTCGTATTGAGCTTTAGTGGTTGCTCAGATGATGACGGTGAGGAAGAAGGCCCTGAGGATAAGAAAGTTACGGTTGAATCCCTCACCGCCAAAGGCTTTGTGGGCGCTCGGGTCAGCCAAATGCGGATTGACACCATTTTAGGCAAACCTTTGGAATTCGAAGACCTCTCAGAGTTTATTGGACAGCTCGGATACCCCGATTGTGAGAGTCTCCCCTCACAGTTTCGCTTTCGCGTGCGTGAATGGGGACGAGGCTTCACTTTTGATCTCATTACTCCCCAGCCCGCCTATCGCAATGGCTTTCGCCAAATTGTGATCAGCGAGCCCGGATCGCCAAGTCTTAACTTGGAAATCGATTGTCAGGAAAAATCAGTTATCAATTACTGATGCCAATCCGCGCGGTGCAAGTTGACACCATAAATCTCCATTCTTGAAGGCACAGCTCTTGCACAATTGGAGTCTTGTTTCTCGGCGGTGACCGAGTGTCTCCGGCGAGCAGACGCGAACGACTCAAGTTCACGAGTAACCAAGGGGGGGACCATGGCACGACGACAAGAGGGAACTTCATTTGTAAGAAGACTGGGTCTGCAACACCAAGCCCGATGGAAAGAGCAAACAATTGAAGTGATGCGCTCAGTAATTGCCCTATTGGGATTGATGGCGATGATTTCACTTAGTGCTCGGGCCGAGGTGGAGCTCGGTGACGTGAGTCTGGCGGGAACGGGCTGCCCCGGCGGCGACAACGTTTACGTTTATCACAGTGAATACTCCGGACGATTGATTGTGGTCTTTTGGGAATATGCTGCCGATCAGTCGCTGGGCAATTCAAAGCTCGTACGCAAAGCCTGTGCGGCCGCAATACCCTTTAAACTTGCGGCGGGAGAGCGTCTGGTATTGGAGTCGCCGGCCATTGGTGGCCAGTTTGAACTTGACCCCAGCGCTGAACTGCAAGCCAAACTCGAAGTATTTCTGGCGGGTGGCACCGGGGCGGAAGCCAAAGGTGTGCTGCAGACGTCGGACCTCGCCGAAAGTGATCGCTTTTACTTCCGAAATGACACCGCTCTCGTGACTTCCCAATGTGGACAAGAAGGAATTTTGCGGCTCAACACTTCACTCCTTCTTAAAGGTGGCGAAGGAAGTTCGATCGCGAGCATTCGGACGGCGGCGGTGACTCTCAAGACTGAAGCCTGCACCCCAGCTAATTAGAATCGGGAGGAACTGGCACGGGCAGATCATTACTCATCATCCCGTTAAAAAAATACTGCAAGAGAGCATGAAGGCGGCGAGTGAGCCGCCTTTGTTTTTGGGGATCAAGGTCTTTGACCTCTCTCATGCCGTAAGTGTCTTCATGCTCATAAAAAAGCGGATCGCGCTCTTCCTGCCAAATCATCAAATGCTCCCGCTCCAAGTACCAAAAGGAACTTTCGGTGCGGTTCATGGCCCAAGGTGTTTGCGAATCAAACACCGAATGACCAAAACGTGACCACGAAGTGGGTCTCAAACCCAACAAATGCATCACCGACAAAGGCACATCGACGTGCTGAACCGGCTGGGCGGGATCTGACTCCGGCAGCAATCGCCCAGGATGAAAAAAGAGCACCGGAACCCGGTAGCGACCCAAGAGATCGTCGTAACCGGGACGATCCGTTTTGGTGGTGTGATCGGCGGTGATGACAAACAAGGTGTTCGAATACCAAGGTTCCTTTTCAACTTGGGCAAAAAATTGACGGAGAGCAAAGTCGGCGTAGCCGATGCTCTCATGAATTTCTAAAGTGCCCTTGGGAAACTTGCCGGCGTATTTTTTGGGGACACTGTAAGGCTGATGGCTACTGAGAGTAAAAATCACCGCCCCAAAGGGGGGAGTCATGTCACTCATGCGGGCGGCCGCGAAACTCAGAAACGGTTCATCGTAAATTCCCCAATTGCCGTCGAAGTCCTTCTTGTTAGGGTATTCGTTGAGCCCGAAGTAATGATCAAAGCCCACTCGTCGAGCGTAACTATCGAAGTACATGGTACCGTTTTCGGCTCCGTGAAAAAAGGCCGTTTCGTAGCCCGCGGCCTTGAGCACCTGTCCTAGCCCGTCCACGCGATTGCCGGACATGTTTGAGGTAATCAACGGCTCTTGCAACCAACTGGGTATGCCCGAAAGCAAACTAGGAATGGCTTCGATCGAACGGCGGCCATTCGCAAAGCCGTTGCGGTAAAACTGGGCCTTTAACGCCAGCTCATCCAAAAACGGCGTATAGCCTTTGCCTTCGTGAATCACTCCCATGAATTCGAGGGCAAAGCTTTCCATGATGATCAGTACGACATTTTCGTGCGTTGGCGCGTGCGCCCAGACGACGGGTGAAGGTAAAATGTCTCCCACCTCTGAATCGTTGGCGAAAAAGTGATGCCCTTTGACCTCTGCGGAATTCGTTGAGCGCAAAAGCGTAAACGTAGAATTAAGAGCCAGGACTCCCAGGGCCTCGTCGGAAAAAATAAAGGCATTGGTGGGTTTGAGGGGCTTGAGTTGCCAGCCCCCGCGGGCGGCAAAACTCAAGGCACTGATCAACAGCAGTCCTCCCACGGCCCGTCGCCACCAGGGCCTGACTTCTTCACTTTGAAACCGAGGAAACATTTTGGACAAACCCCAGGCTAACAGGAGGGCGACAAAAGTGAGGTACCAGTAGTAAACCGCCAACTGGAACAACTGGTTCTTGATGTCCAAGACCAAACGGAACAAATCCACCGTCATGCGACGGCCGGCAAACTGATACATTTCAAGGTCGGCCAAATTGCAGGCAATAAAAAACAAATTCAGAAATACAAAGAGGCTGATCTTAAGGCGTGCAAACCACGGCCGCTCTTGCCAGCGCGAGGGAAGAAGGAGCAAAAGAAAAATCGGCAAATTGGAGAACACCACGGCCACCATGTCAAAGCGCAAGCCATGAATGAAAGCCTCACCCACTTCGCGCGGATGAGCACCACGGAACATATCCGGGTGGGCCAAAAAGAACAGCAGTCGCAGTACCGAGTAAACGGCCATGAGAAACAAAAAAACCTTGAAGGAGCGACGCCACACCAGTGGTAAACCCAACAAGAGCCTCCTCTCGTCTCAACCTGACCCTGCCAAGGGTGTTGCTCGTGGGTTGGCACGCCTCAACCGTATCACATCCGGTTTTGCCCTGTCAGGCGCCGGTCCCAGTCTCCAATAAATGGCCTCGCCAGTGCCTATTTTTTGAGCAATTTTTGCGATAAGGCAGCCGATCAAACTGAGGTTCGATTAAAATCCCAACCGCCTGCAATTCATGGCTCATTTTGCCCCCTTGGCTCAATTTCAAGACCCGACTTTCCGATAAGGAATAGATGGCAAAAATGGGTGCAATAGGGGCCTCATCTCATTTCACATCCCAACAATTGGTGATGATCTGCGGTCTGTGCGCCGCCCTGCTGAGTTGCGCGGGCCCCACCACTCCGTTTGGTGCCCTCCACGAACTCAAGCCCGCTCCGACCCAAGGACCGAGTGAATTGCAACAAGTGGAGGCCCAGGCCCAAAAGCCCGAGAAATCAGCGAGCGATTTCTTTTCTCCCCCACCCACCAAGTCGCAAATCGAATTTTATCCTACCAAACAAGTGTTGCATGATCGGCAAACTCTCAAAGTGGCCTTTCGCGATCCCCGCGGCATTAGCGACGAGTCTCTGTGGAAGATTTATTTTAATGGCTACGACGTCACCCGACAGATTCTTCCGACTGCGGTGACTTCGCTCGATGACGACCGTCGCACGTTGATTTTGGAATTTCCCAATCTCAGATTGCGACCCGAGGTGGACAATTTGGTGAAGGTGGCCTTTTTTCAATCGAAAAAGGCGCCCGCCGTCGTACGCCAATGGGATCCACCGGATTGTTCGCTGCATGAAATGCGCGGGATTGATCAAACCGGCGATTTTAATGTGCCCCCGCACATTCTCAAAAACATTCATGCTTGGGCGACGGAACACAAAATCAATCCCAGTCTCATTACGGGCCTGATTGCCCAAGAGTCAGCCTTTGACCCCACCGCCGTCAGTTGGGCCAAGGCCATGGGCTTAACGCAAGTAACACCCATCGGAGATTTGGAAATTGCCCGAACCGAACCGTCTTGGCCACGCTCGGACAAGGTCACGCGTTTGCCGGCCAGCTTGATCAAGACTCTGGTCAACACCGGTCAACTCACAGCCCGCGATGACTGGCGATTAAACCCTGAGTTGTCCATTCGAGGCGGCCTCACTTTGCTCGAGTATTTTGAAAACTATTGGCGCATGGACCTCAACTTTGAGCGACTCGAATCCAATTTCAGCAATCCGCAGCAAATGCTGACGCCAGTCGTTTTGGCCTCTTATCACTCCGGAGCCGCCCGAGTGAAGCGAGCCATCAACGAATCGGGTCCAAAGTTTTTAACGGCGGACTACCTCAAAGAAGCGCGCAAGTACGTCAATCGCGTTAATAGTTACTGTTACCACTTTTCCAAACAGGAGGGTGCACATGCGAAGGCGCCCTAGGCTGTTGTTAGTAATGGCCTTGATTTTTTTGGGTATCGTCATTTCCTTTCCTGTTCAAGTCGCTCTCCTTTATGGACATGGCCTGAGCGAAATCCCTCAAATCGTCGCCAAGATTTCTTTGTTGAACTACCTCGTCGCGCTGGCTTTGGTCGGCAATATTCCCCTCATCTTGCGGGCGTCTCAATGGTTATGGGTGAGTCTGCCCTTCACCCTCGTTCTGGTCGGTTGGAATAATTGGGTGGTCGCAACCGCGGGACAAGATTTTTCACCTCTGGTAACTTGGCTGGCAACTTTGACCTTTTCCCTCCTTGGTGGGTTTATGTTTGTGCCCTCGGTGTGGTCACTGATGCGTGAACCCAAGCGCCGTTGGTGGCTACAGGCCCAGCGAAAGGAAGTTTCACTGCCTATCACTCTTAAACCCGTTCGAGGAAACCCCATCGCCGCGCGCACCTTCGACTTATCGCGGACCGGGGCCTTTATTCCTCTCGACGAATCCTTTAAAGGCACCGGTGCCGTGGTCGCCGGCGATATCGTCGTGATCAATTTTAGCCTGGGTAGTCTCAGTCGCATCAGTTGTAACGCCCGCGTGGTCCGCCGCACCGAAGCCAGCGGACATTACCCCGAGGGACTGGGCTTGCAGTTCTTAGAGCTCAAGCGCGGCCACGAGCGAATCCTGCGCGATTACATGGAGAGTCTGCCAGAAACTCACGGTCGCGGTGTCGACCTGACCATGTGACAATTACTCTTGCCCTCAGCCAGGGGCCGATGCTAACTGAGCAGCATGTCCTACTCTTTTACCTCCATCGGAATCTTACATTCGTGTTTTGACGAAAAGTGTGGAACTCCCAAGCAAAGCCGGGTGAGTCCGCACTCCACCGCTGTTCTTGAACTTGCGCCACAGCTCGATGCGGCCGCCATGCTCGAGGGACTCGAGACCTTTAGCCACCTTTGGGTCTTGTGGGTGTTTCACGCCAATCAAAATCTCAATGAGATCAAAAAAGTCCGCCCACCGCGAATGGGTGGAGAAAAGGCCGGGGTGTTTGCCAGCCGCTCACCCCACCGTCCTAATCCGATCGGGTTAAGCGTCGTCAAACTCGATCGAATCGACGGGCGGCTATTGTACCTGAGCGGCGTCGATTTTGTTTCGGGGACACCGGTGCTCGACATCAAGCCTTACATTCCCAAGTGGGATCGCGTCGCCGAGGCCACTGACGGGTGGCTAATGGACCACCCCGACACGGTTCTGCCGGTCGAATTTTCAGTTGAAAGTTTGCAGCAGCTTGAGAAGCTGCAAACGGATGGACAACTGCCGCTGCCGCTCCCTCAGATGCAAAACTTGATTGAAGAGTGTTTGGCCAACGATCCTCGTCCGGTCCCCTATCGAAAATTAGAAGAGGTCAGACCCGAAGCGATCAAACAACAGTATGGTTTTTTAATCCATAACCTCAACGTGGTGTTTAAATGGCAAGGGCCCTTAGGCTTTTTGGTGACGGGCATTGAGAAGCGCGTCCCGCGGACGCATCGCGACCGCTAGGAGCAGCCACGCCACCGCTAAACACCCTGGCCCCAACCACAGGGCGGTTTGCAAACCGAACTGATCACTCAAGAGGCCCAATGAGTTGTGCATCAGAACAATCGCCAACGTGCCGACGGACATCGCCAAAGAAAGGACTGAACCACTCTCGCGGCCAAACTGACTTGCGATCAGCTCCACCGTGACAGGAAATACGGGGCCCATGAGGGCGCCACTGAGGACAAAACCCCAGTGCCAACCCCACAGACCCAAGGCATAACTCACCATTGAGCTTGAAACACAAAAGAGCAAAATACTTCGGCTGGACCACCGAGTGACGGGTCTGAGAAACAACAAAAATCGAGACACAAACAGCAGAAGAAAAAATCCCGCAAGCGCCCGGGCGGCTAATTCGGCACTCAATCCCTGCTCGCGCTGCAGGTAAAGCACGAGTCGCGTCCCGAGGGACAACTCGCCCACCAAATAGCCAGCGACAAAAAGTGACACCCAAAGCTGCTGCCACTTAAAGTCGTTTTGCCCCTCGCGGCTTGGTGCCGACGACTTCGCCCCCGTTTCCAAGGCTCCCCTTACGAGTCCCCCGCTCAACCCCACCCCGGCGAGCAATACCGAAAGTGGAATCGCCGCAAACAACAAAAAGATTTGATCCCAAGACCAACCGAAGGAGGCAAGCCACTGGTAAGCGAGCGGTGCCAGCAGCGAAGCAAATCCATAAGTGCTATGCAGCCCTGAAAAAAGTCTTCGCCACTGGGATTCGGGCGAGTGCTCCTGAATCAAGGTGTGTTCGGCTACGCCCGTTATGCCAAAGCCAATTCCCAAACACGAAGCGCCGGCAATCAGCCAGGTAAAGGAGTGGGCCGTACCAACTCCCGCCGCGCCCAACATCAACAACGTCAAACCGAGGCGCAGGATTCTGAGTGATCCCCACCTGGGTAACAGCCAACGACAAGCGTAGGCGGAGATAAATCCCGTAATCGAGGCCGAAGAAAACATCCACGCACCACGAGAATCAGAAAGCCCTAATTCCCGCAAGATTGAAGGGAACGCCGGACCTCGGGTGTTATCGAGAAACCCGAGGGCAAACAGACAGCCATAGGAGAAGAAGACAAACACCCAGCGGGTTACGGAAGGATTCATCCCATGGGCGTATCAAGAATCTCGTGATCCTGTCACTCACTGTCTTTGAGAATGCCCTCTTGGATGTTGATCTGATCGGGAAGCCAAGCTGTGAGTTGATTTTTCATGTCGAGGACCAACTCAAAGATTTGCTCCATTTGCCACCCTCGGGACCGGCCGTTACATTTGCTGTTGGGCACGAACGCCTCAGAGCTAAACAGGCCAAACGGAGAATTGATGACCAAGGAAAAGGAAAAACCCTTGCCCGTAAACAGCACCACGGCTCGGTAGGTACAAGGGAGCGAAATGGCGGAGAGCAATTGGCTTAAACTCTCGTTGGCGTAGGCCTCAACTCCAAACCGCGGAGTAAAATTGGCAAACAGAAAGCGACCAGCTTTCGACACACGTCCCCCTTTTGCAGCATATGCACCCCTACTGCTAAGACGCTTGGACGACGAAAATCGGTGAATTTTTTCTAAAATTGAACTTGGCTGTCGCTTTGAACGGTTTTAGCCTAAAATCCGCTACTTCTTGGCACGATCATTCGTGGCTTTTCCATCAAAATAGGTTTCGTAGGAATGATGGCTATCCATAATTGCCATCGCCGCCTCATGCTTTTGCTCGGGTGAAGCTCCGGTTTTTTTTAGGACCATGAGCTGCTTGGTCATCTCCGCCAAAATCACGTGAAGTTGGGCATCGGCCTCAACCGGTAGCTTGCAGTTTTTGAAAATATCTTTGAGGTTGCCATCCACTTGGTCTGCCAATTTCAAATAATCACCATCGGCAAACTGACCTTCGTGGATTTTGGCCATGCTGTCATTCATGAGCTTCTGGATCGCTGTCATGTTTTGACGAAGGGCTTTATCGGTGGGCCACTTCTTTCCTTGATTGAGTTTGAGCTCGGTCGAAGATTTTTCGGCAGATGCCGGCGCTGCATGATGATCCCCGTGCTGATGATCATGCTCTTGTGCACCTGCAGATGATGCCGTCACGATGGTCCAAACAATAAAGAAATGTGTTAGATGATGCACCATTTGATCGATCCCCAAGCAGTTCCAGAAGGAAGCTTTTGTTTTGTCATGATAACGTCCTAAATACCGGGGACCAGATTTAACACGATCCATGAAAAAATGCACCACGATGTCGACGATGGTCAGCCACCAGAGGTGCGGGGCAAAAATCCACAAAATGACCAAGGTTAAAGCACCGTGCACCAAACAGTGCACCACGAGGGGCACGAAAAAATCCCAGCCCGGACTGGTTTTGTGCAGCATATACTCACGTTGCAGGGGGAAATCGGCCAAGAAATGCTTGATCTGGTAGACCACCAGCAAAACGAAAGTGAGCTCAATTGGAGTCCACCGTGTTGCAATTCCCATGATGCTTCTCAGTAACTTGTCGGCATAACCTCAACGGACCAAAAATTTCCCTCCCACTCTCGACTCCCGGCCAGTGTCCTGTTGACTTCCCCTCGACCAAAGACGAAATTGAATGGCTATGATGAGCTCTGCGACACGCCCAGCCCCCCGCAAACAAGAAAACGCCTTTGTTTCGATTTTCTTTAATATTCTCTTCCCCGTGGTGGTGCTCAACCAGTTGACCAAACGACTGGGCGATAATGGACCTACCGTCGCTCTCGTCGCTGCTCTCCTGCTCCCCATCGGTTACGCCGCGTGGGATTACTGGACCCGACGCCACAAGAATTATGTTTCGCTTCTTGGTGTAATCAATATTTTGTTTACGGGTGGGCTCGCGCTGTTTCAACTCGAGGGCTTGTGGTTTGCAGTCAAAGAAGCCGCCTTCCCCCTGATCCTCGGCCTGGGTGTCATTGGTTCCACCTTTACCACCAAGCCACTGATGAAAGTCATCACTTATAATTTGCAAGTTCTCGATATGAACAAGGTCGAGACCAAGCTGCGAGAGAGTCAGCGGGAACAAGCCTTTGAACGACATCTCCGGTTGTCGACTCATTTGTTTGCGGCTTCATTTTTTATCAGTAGCATTTTAAATTTCGTGCTGGCCGCACGCATTTTTACCGCCATTGATCCCAGCTTACCCGAGCTGGAGCGGAGCGCCCTGCTCAATGAGCAAATCGCCCAAATGACCTGGATGGGATTTGTCGTTATTGCCCTTCCGCTGATGGGCTTTTCGATGTTGATCATGTGGCATTTGCTGGCCGGCATTCGGCGGCTCACCGGCCTGCCGATGGCCGAGATCATCCCGACGGAAACTCGTTAGCGCAAAGTCTCGAGCGGATCCGCCAGCCCCGCGTCCTCGTCCTCAGGTATCGCCCGCGCGGATTCCCGAATTCGCTTGAGCGTCTCCTGCTGCCGCACGTACTTCTGGCGTTCGCTCTCCATCGCCCGCTCCCGTGCCTCCACTTGCTTGAGAAACTGGGGTTCAAAATCTTCGGGGGTCGGCTGGGCCGCTCGCTCTCTCACAAAGGCCCGCCGCAGCTTCTCCGCGCGTTGATCCGCAAGCTTGCGTTGCTGGCGAATCTCGTCGGCGGCTCCCAGGGATTTGCGCAGCTGACGTTCTTTTTCTTGGCGATGAAGGTAAAAATCTTTGTGACGACTATTGAGGAGCTTGAGGCGCTGATCGTACTCCTCTTTGGCCAGCTCAGCTCGCTGCCCAAAGGCCAAGGACCATCCGGTCGCCATTAAAATGCCAAGCAGAATTCCCCGTCCCACAGCTCTTTTCATGACTTAATGGTGCCGGAATATCCGCTCAAATGGGAGATTTTCACGAAATTAGACTCGACCTACATCGGGAAAGTATTTATCTTAGCGGTGAAATCGCAACCGAGGAGTCGACTGTGGAGTACTGGATCGAAATCGCCGTGTTTGCCGGAAAAGTGGGAATTCTCGTCGGTGGCCTACTGGTCATCTTAATCGGCCTGGCGCTGTTGGTGAGTCGCAAACAACAGGAGCGGCAAGAACACCTGGAAGTGCAAGACCTCAATGAAAAACTCCGCAGCTACACCAATCTGCTCAAGTCCGCCATTTTTACAAAGCGGGAATGGAAAGACGAAGCGAAAAAACAAAAAAAGGAATTTAAAGAAAAAGAAAAGCTCACGGAGTCTCGCCCACGTCTTTTTGTGCTGGATTTTGAAGGCGACATTAAAGCCGCCGAAGTCGATCGCTTGCGGCACGAAATCAGCATCGTCCTCAACGTCGCGCAACCCCACGACGAAGCGGTGGTGCGGGTGGAAAGTGCCGGCGGGATGGTTCATAGCTATGGCCTGGCTGCCGCTCAACTGCTCCGCTTGCGCCAACATAATATTCCCCTGACAATTTGTGTGGATAAGATCGCGGCCAGCGGTGGGTACTTGATGGCCTGTACGGCCAATAAAATTGTCGCTGCCCCCTTTGCTATCGTTGGCTCAATTGGCGTTCTTGCTCAAGTTCCCAACTTTCACCGTCTCCTCAAGAAACATGACGTCGACTACGAAGAGATTACGAGTGGCGAGTACAAGCGAACCGTGAGTCTGATGGGCGAAATCACTCCAAAGGGTCGAGAAAAATTCGCCGAGCAAATTACCGACACCCATCGATTATTCAAAGATTTCGTCTCTAAATGTCGACCCCAACTGAACTTAGAGCAAGTCGGCACGGGAGAGCATTGGTTTGGTGAAAGGGCGATTGCTCTCAATTTAGTCGACGAGCTCGCCACCAGTGACGAGTTTCTTATGAGTCAAATGGCCCATAAGCAAATCTACCACCTGGAATTGGCTGAAAAGAAATCACTCAGTGAAAAACTCTCTGAGGCCCTCAAAGGTGGAGCGGCCAACGCTGGGGCTTCCGCCTTGCGCTCACTGCTCAAGAACTGGGGGATTTGATTCTTGAGTCGGCGGCGCCGCAGGGGTGTCTTCGGGATTTGCGGTATTCAGTTCACCGCCTTTTTCGCTCTCCGGAATGATTTTGCGCGCAGTCTCAATGACCTTTTGACCAATGGCCTTTAGCTTTTCGACCCCTTGAGTGGAAATTTCTTGCACCAAGATTTCGCCTGATCGCACAAATTCCAGGGTGTCGGGGGGCCGGATTTCCGGGTGACGACGGGCCAAATCTTTGAGCATCTTGGCACTCGGCTGCAACTGAATGCGATCCCAGGAGCCCGTGATGTCCCAGCGCAAGAGTTTTAGCACTGGAAAGTCCACAAACATTGCCCCCTCAACCTTTTGATCAGTGGACCACTTACCACTGGACGAAACCACAACTCGATTGAGGACCGAAGCTGAAAGTTTGTCCCAACGACCTTCACCGCGACCGATTTGGAGCTTGCCAGAAAAGCGATCAAAAATGAGAGAGGTGTCGAGCCCCTTTTCGTCGAGAAACATCGGACGTGCGAGGCGATAATACTCACTCGCGGCCGGGAGTTCGACTCGCTTCGCCTTGGTGTTTGACACAAACTTCCCACCCGCCAAATCCGTTGTTAACTTCACTTCTTCAAGAGTCCAACGCTCGTTACGCATTTCACGAATGCCAAATTCACCCCGCCAGTTCGAAATCTCACCATTTTCAACTTTGCCCTGTCCGTAAATTGAAATCGGCGAGATGGTTCCTCCCACCATCAGCTTTTGGATCGACGGATGAAACCCCAGCCGGTCAATCGCCAATTGTAAAACTCCGCTCCGAAACTCCCGGTCTAAATTAAAGGTGATTTGTCCCTTAAATTCCCCTTGCTCCAATTCTACTTCCGGAAAATTCCCGAGAACACGATCCTCGTTCAGGGTAAGTTCCCCCACGAGGCGCGGGACCAACTGTTTTCCGCGCTCCCCTCGATTCGAAAAGGCCATCTCGATGTTCCGCAGCTCCCCTTTGAAAACCATGTGGTTGGGGTTCTCTATATGCAAGTTTCCGCTGAGCAGTCCAAAGCGACTCAAAATTCCCGATAGCCCCGTCCGATTGACGATTTGTACGAGTTTGTGCAAATCAAGTTCTTTGAGTTCAACGACGAAGGGATCAAAAATGGGTTCCCGCCACGGAAACCAGCGCCAGGACTTCATGACCAGCTCGCCTAAATCCCCTTGAATCGAGCAAGGCTCCAGTTGCAAGGGCTGACTGCTTAAGGCCGAGACCAGGCCGTCATATTTCACCCGACAACTCAGCCAAACAAACTTTGGCTGCAGGTCGTTGGTAATGATCCTTTGATCCTTGAGCATTCGAATGATCGGGTTCAGCGGAACCTGATCTTGCTGCAGATCCAATTGAACGCGATGATTGCTCCAATCATAATCGGCAACCCAATTAATTTTTCCCTCTTTGTAGTTTCCCTCGAGGTTCAATTGAGTCGTTTGTTCAGCAAAAGTGATTTGCACCTCAAACGAGGAGCTGGACTGACTGTCTAACCAGTCTCCGGCGAGCTTCATCCGTGTCTTCAGGTGCCATTCACGACGGTCGTTCACCGTCGCGGGAGACCATTTAAGGGCGCCCAGCTGTAGGTTGAGTCCCGGCCGCCGGCCATCGACAATGTCCAGTCGCTCGATCAAAATCTCACCCAGGTTGCGAGCCACTTGGGTGTTAAGTTGACTCCAACCTTTGTTGTACTTTTCGGCCATCTTTTTCAGCCGCTCGGGCTCAAAAACAAATTTCTTGGTTTCTGATTGCTTCGCCCTCACGGGTTGGACCCCACTCGCGGCCGGCGGAGTTGCTGGAGTTCCCAAGGTTGCACCGGCGGCTGAATTTTCCTCGGCTGGTGCCGGCTCACAAGCGGCCGGCATATAGCGAAACTGTGCCTGCCCGAGATACAAATGCGACACATAAATTTCGCGACGGAACAAGTGCGTCAGCGAGAGGGGGACGGCCACGCGATCGACCGTAAACTCGCTCAAGCTCTCGCAGGAACGTTGGCCGATGACCGACACATTTTCTGCCACCAATCCAAACCAGGGGAAAATCCCTCGGGAAAATTCCAAACGAACTTCAGAAAACTCGACTTGTACGGGGAGTTCCGCTTTTTGGAGTGCTTCCTCGACCCAGTAGCGCACTTGGGCCGGGCTCAAGGCCGTTCGCACCAGAAAGGCCGCGACCATCGCCGCCATAAGACCCAACAGAAACCAAAACCAACCTCGACGAAACCGAACTGGGTTGCCTTGGGGATCACCAACTTGTCGGGAAAGGTGCTTGGCCACGTCGCATTCCCTGGCTGATGTTAACTGGGCTCCTTAGATGTACTTGAAACTCAGGATCTCGTACTCGCGCTCGCCCTTAGGACTTTTAAGTTCAATCAAATCTCCCGCACGCTTGCCGATCATCGAACGGGCTAGGGGAGAAAAAACCGAAAGCTTGCCGTTTTTGACATCCGCTTCGTCTTCACCGACGATCTGATAAGTGACTTCTTCATCGCTGTCCATGTCCTGCAACACCACGGTAGCGCCAAAGACCACGCGATCTGATTTGATGGCTTTGGGGTCAATCGCTTCAGCCCCGACGAGTTTACCTTGAATCTCGGCGATCCGCGCTTCCACCCAAGCTTGCCGTTCTTTGGCGGCATCGTAGTCGGCGTTTTCGGACAAGTCGCCATTTCCCCGCGCCTCTTCGATGGCCCGAATAACCTTGGGGCGCTCGACGGTGATGAGGTTTTTCAACTCCGATTCGAGCATCGCTTTTCCGGTCAATGTCATGGGCTGTTTGTCACTCACCATTTCCACTCCGCGCAAAATAATGATATAAAAGCAGGCTATTATATTTAATTCTTTGACGCAGACAACTACAAAAGCGAACATCGGGTGATAATCGCTAAATATCTAAAATAGCTGGAATTTATGAAGCTCAATCCCCACAATACCGCCATTATCAAACGCCTACTGGTGGGCCGCTCCAGCCGCCCCCTGCACGGCATTTTGGCCCAAGTCGAAGCGGCCGACCTGGGGACGCTGATTTCAACCTTGGTGCCGCGTGAACGCAAACTGCTGCTCGAGGCGCTTCGCAACCTGGGCCGCGACCACGAGACCTTGCTCCTCCTGCCCGAGCAACAACTAGCTGAAATTATTGATGAAATGAGTGAGCAAGAGCTGCTTAATTTGGTTATTTATGCCCGCGAAGAAGACGCCGCTCACATCCTCCGCCAGGTCGGCGAAGCCCGCCGCACGGACCTTCTTGCCATGGTTGAAGCCCCAAAGCGGGTGCGGATTAACCAGTTCATGTCTTACCCCGAGGACTCAGCGGGCCGGATGATGCAAACTCAGGTGTTTTCGTTGCCCATTCACCTCACCGCCGCCGAGGGGCTCGACGTCCTGAGGACCCGCGCCCAGCAAGAATCAATTTACTACATTTACTGTGTCGATGAGGAAGGGCGCCTCGTGGGAGTGGCCTCTCTCCGAGCCCTGGCCACGGTGCCCGCGCAGACGCCGCTTTCTAAACTGATCAAGAAGGAATTGGTCACGGTGCGCCCGGAAGTCACCTCGGAAGAAGTCGCCCGCCTCGTCTCACACTATGATTTTATTGCTCTTCCGGTCGTGAATGAAAAGGGTCATCTGTTAGGGGTTATTACCATCGATGACGTCCTCGACATCATCCAAACCCAAGCGAACGCGAGCCTGTACGCGCAAGCGGGTCTTAAGGAGGACGACCGCGTTTTTACCGCGACCAAAGAGAAGATTAAAAAGCGTTTACCCTGGATGTTTGTCAACTTGGCCCTGGCGGCGGTGGCCAGTTCGGTCGTGAGTTTGTTTGAAGATACGATGAGCACCTTGATCGTACTCGCGAGTTTAAAAAATATCGTTGCCGGTATTAGCGGTAACACCGCCATTCAGACCCTCACCGTTGTGACTCGGGGACTGGCGACGGGCGACTTTAGTTACATTTCACAGTGGCGAGCCATTGTGCGCGAAACCTACGTTGGCGCCATCCTCGGAATGATCACTGGACTCTCCTGCGCGGTGTTGGTTTATCTCTGGAAGGGTTCGATTTTTGTTGGGGTGGTTATTTTTATCGCGATGATTTTGAATTCGCTGATCGCGGCGGCTTGGGGCGCCGTCATCCCCCTCATACTGCAGCGCCTGGATCGAGATCCAGCCCTCGGCAGTGGCGTCTTGGTGACGATGACAACGGACATTCTCAGTTTCTTTAGTTTTCTCGGGATTGCTGCCCTGGGTCTTCACCTCTTTGGTCCAGCCTAACTCCCTCTCCGGCCGACCTGTCACAATTTGAAACAACTCTCTGGTGGCTCGAGCCCGCCGACATCGGCTATGATCAGAATGTCCTTAGCCCAGAGGGCAAATAGACCGAAAAGAATAAATCAGGGGGATGACCAATTCTGATTACTCCACGTATGAACACCCTTAATGTCGAGCGCTTAGTCCGCAAAATCCAAGCGGTTAAGAGTGTGCTGCTGACCACCCACAAACAATGTGACGGGGACGGGCTGGGGGCCATGTTGGGTCTTTACCATGCGCTTCGCAAGAATGGTCACGATGTGCGGGTGATGACGGTTGACGATGTACCGTCAAAGTACACTTTCCTGGAGCCCGACAAAGTGCTCGAGGTTTTTACCGGTCCTCATCGACCGATTGCTCCGACGGAACTCGCTTTGATTTTTGATACCAACGATCGCCGCATGGTCGACCCGCTTTATGCTGAACTCGAAAAGCACTGCCGCGAGATTTTATTCGTCGATCATCACCCGGTACTCAATCAAGGACCCGAGCCAACACCGGGCTCTTTTATTGATACTCGCGCGGCCAGCACCGGTGAAATTTCTTATTTTCTGATTAAGGGTTTGGGCATTCGACTTGATGAAAATATCGCCCGCGCACTTTATACGAGCATTGCCTTTGACACTCAGCTTTTTCGCTACGTCAAAAGTTCGCCAACTTCACATCTGATTTGTGCTGAACTTCTCGAGTATGAGCGTAATCCTGAGGAGATTCATCAATGTTTGTTCTCCACTCACACGATTGGCAAAGTTGCATTCTTGTCGAAAGTGTTGAGCCAAATTGAGTTCTTTGGCAACGGCTCCGTCGCCGTCCTCAAACTGCGCTCCCAAGATTTGGACGATCACGACCTCGAGATGGACGACTCGCGAGATGTGATCGACATGATCATGAACATCAACAGCTTGCAAGCGGCTGCCTTGTTTCGTGAAGAGGCGCCGAACACCTACAAATTAAGCTTACGCAGCAAGGGCAAAATCGAAATCTTGGGAGTTGCCGAAAGCTTTCAAGGTGGCGGGCACCTGTTTGCCGCCGGGGCACTCCTCCACGGCAAGTACCAAGATCTTAAACTGCAAGTGGTCAACCAACTCCTGCACCGCCTCGACGTCCCCTTTCCCGCTAACAAAAAATGAACGATCAAGCGGGGTCAGCGCGCAAATCCAAAAGTCCGGTCGTCTGTCGGTGCAACAACGTCGATCAAAATACCATCGAAAAGGCCATTTCTCGCGGATGCAACACTCTCAACCGAGTTTTTGATGCCACCAAGGCCGGAGTCGGCGCCTGTGGTGGCTCTTGCCGCATTTACATCGCCAAGATGCTTGAGTCCTATGAAAAGGACGGTACTTTTCCTGCCGTCGCTCGTCCCCAAACTCCCAAGCGCCGCCGTTAAGCGGGTTGGTGGCCTAAGCGAAATTTGATGATGGCTTCAACATCGGGACGGCAAGTCCCGCATGCCGTACTGGCTGAGGTTAAGCGGCTGACTTCTCTTGGCGTGTGGGCCCCCACTAAAACTGCTCGATCCACAGTGAGTGTGCTCACCGCCC
>JADZEO010000039.1 GCA_020850475.1 Bdellovibrionales bacterium
GCAAATCAAGGACGGCTTTGAGTTGGGGCAAGCACTCAACCTGCCACTGAGAGAACCACTCACTCGAAACCGGAGCCGCGAGAATCAAGGCCTCGTCAGCAAAGGTCGTCGGGGTCGTCAGGTCCACAACTTCGACAGCCGGAAATTCATTTGCAAGGTCGCCTGCCTTCAGCGGGTTGCGACAGTAAACCCGCACACCGGAATCTTTCTTGGCAAACCAAGGCAGAATTTCGCGGGTGAGATTACCGGCGCCGACCACGCCCACTCTCTGAAAATCATTTAATTGTTTGCGCGCCAGGCTGCCGTAACTTTGCCCGCCGAGTCCCTCGAGGTGCTTCTGGCGAATCATTTTTACGTCCGCCAGTAAACGCTCCATCACGGGGCGCAACACCCAGTCGCTGCCTCGCTCAGCCAGGGCTTGGTCGAAAAAATTTTTGAATTGGCCAAACACTTCGGTCTCCGCCACCATCGGCGACTGCAAACCACTGACGACCTCAAGCAAAAATTGATAGGCTTGCTCTTCGCGAAAGACTTCGGCTTGTTGAAGCGACGGCAAATCACTGTCGTCGATCTGTTGACGATGAACCAAGGCCACCTGTCGAAGGCAGGTAGACCACACCGCCCATTCGCGTGGGAGTGGCTCCCAATCGGAGGCCGGACGTCGCTGATGAAAAACAAGTAGACCAGAAAGCATAGGTGTAGAAATCTTTTACCTCAAAAAAACCACGTATTGTCACAGCTTTGTCATTGCCTTTTCATCTAACCAAAGGCGCCATAAATCTCATCACTTAACGCACCTAAACTTGCACTGAAAAGCGCCCCCAGGCGACCGATTTTTTGCAAGACAACTGGCATATCATTTGTAAACATCGGAAAAGACCATATTTTTGGGCCAGACCAGGGGCTCGCGCACCCGAGTCTTTACGAAGGAGCATCGATGCTTAAGGATTTGAAATTTCTCATCAAATCTCGACTTCTGAAGGGACTCATCGCCCTTTTCACCCTGACCCTGATGGCGTGTAATGACAACGGACCCGCCAAAATTAGTCCCCCAGGGACAAAAGACCCCAATCCACCCTCGAACAAGCCCACCCCCAATCAGCTCGCGCTGGATTTAGCGGGAGCCCAGTCGTTGATCCTTTTGTCGGGTTTTTCGGCTCTCGACGATCTCACGGGGCAAGTCTTTAAGGGCGGAGAAAAAACCAACCCGCGCAATTGCGTGAGTGGCCCAACCGCCGACCGCCAAGATCGCACCTTGCTCCTGACCTACACGTGGCGCTGTTACCCCAAGGACGCCGGCACCAGCGGCGCCGAAGGGGACCTGGTCCTTACTTATCAATTTAAAACCGCAGACGACGCCCAAGCCGGCCCCAGCAAAGCGCGCCCGGAGAAAATCGAAGCGGTGGTCAGTTCGGATTTTGCGTTTTACTTTCTCGCTCGAGACAAACAGCTCATTCGCTGGCCCCTGGCGCTGACGGGCAAGTGGTCGCCCAATGACAAAAATCAAGTGGCGGCGGAGATTCAGCTCAAGTTCGACCGGATCCGTGACCCTGTCAAATCCTCGGCGCTCTTTCACTCGTGGACCTTGAATCTCAAAGGGGTTTATGAAGCCCCCGCTTCTACCGGGATGCGCCCGTTTACCGCTCAAGTGCTACAATTGGATTACAAGAGTGAGTCGGCGGCCAAGACTTTTGAACTCGCCCAGCTGGATCTCACGCCTCGCGAGGCCGTTCAATTCCGCGCCTGCGCAATGCCGTTGGCGGACTTTAATTTTTATTTTCAATCGAGTGCTCTGAGTCTCGAAACTCGCGGCGCTTTAATATCTGATGATCTGCGCGTCCGAGTCACCCAAGGTCCCACTCTCGAGTGGGGGCGCTGTGGTGCGAACCAGTTCACCTATGTCAACGAATTCACTCGTGGCCTCTATGAGCTCACCAAAAGAATTCGCGTTAAAATGCTGAGCAAATAGTTGTTTCTCACAAGCCTCTCCCGAGGCTCATTTATCATCGCAAAAAGTGGCGCACTGCCTGAATAGCGGCAGCGAGGACAAACCCGCTCAAGCAAAAGACATGTAGCGTGGCAACACTCATGATATGAAGGGCCGGGTTCAGGTCCGAAAATGGTCGCCAAGGGCTCATGTCGGAATGCATAATGCTATCCAAAAATACATGCGAACACACACCTAACACCGCTGTAAAAAGGAATTGCTCTTGTAATAACGACACCCAACCAGTCAATTTCCCACTCTTCACAAAATTGTGAGCTACAACTGCACTTGCTGACAGTGCAATGACGATACTTGACCCAAGGTAGGAGTGGAAATAGGTATGCAACCTCAAGTTACCCTGAATGATGTTCCAAGCAGTCTCAAGATCCATTATCACCTGGGTAAGCAAGAAAACTCGAAAACTAAACCACTTAGGAAAGAGAGATTTTAGTAATGCTCCCGGACCAAAGTGAAACGGTGTGATTGGCATCTTTTGCACTCAGTCGCAACAGTTTTTGTGAATGATTACGTCGTCTACTCGACGATCATTCGTCAAGAGAAACACTATCTGCCAAGAGTCGTCGTTAGCTCCCTTGCCCCGTTCAATCATGTACGCTGGGAACACGTCACTAAAGTAATAGCCATCGGCCGCACCCAAAATCTCGCGAATCTCGGATACCTGTTTTCCCAAAAATGCCTTTTTTCCAGTTAGTATCGAGTGTGCCATCGCTGCTCGGTCATTTTCATCACCCGCCTTGAATTTGGACTTATCAAAAGGCGCAGTACCCCATCGTCGCGACACCTCAGTCTCCGACAAGGGTGCTCCTCTCCAAAAATGCTTTGCCGACAGGGTAACGGAGAAAAAAATCAAAATTACCAATAGAATAAGCTTTTTCATTGCTGTCCTTTAGGGCTCTGAGGTTTAAGAATCACAATTTTCCCCTGGGAAATTTGTCTTTCAAACTCCGCCAGTATTTCTGTGTCTGCAAGCTTCTTGTTGCCTTTGCCACTCACCAAAAAGACACCTCTCTGGTTATTCGCCAAATCCATTGCCTTTTCTTCAGTCGGCTGGGTTGGCTCTTGTTCGTGAGCATCAAGAACTCGCTGAGCAAACTCTGCATCAAACTCCAACGCCATTAGGGCCGCCCAAACAAAGTGCCGACACGCATCACTCTCGTTGTTAGTTTCCATACGTCTATATTTTCCAAGACAAACCTTTTCAGCCCTCCAAGACAGTTTGTAGCCAATTCAGTCTGAAAAATTTCCTCCAAAATCCCGGTTTTCTTAAAATGATCACGCCACTAAGTGATCTCTTGGCCTTGCAAGATCTTGAGATAATCTTTGACTGCCGTGAGCGCGTGGCGAATGACGGTGTCGTCAACCAGCGGAGAAAAACTCAAGCCCCAGTAGACGGCATACAGGGCGCGCACTTGTCCGTCATCGAGAGTCGGAAAAGTCGCTTTTATTTTTTTGCAGAATTCTTTTTCGAGCTTTCGAATCATCGCGCCAATCTCGGTGGTGCGCGAGTAGTGTTCGAGCACAAAGGGACCTAGGGCGGGGCACTTTTCGTAGATTCGGCGCGCTTGGAGCATCGATTCAATCAATTCGCCCCGCTGCCAGAGTGCTTGGCGCTCGGCGCTCATGCCGACCATCTCTTCGCCGATGATCTTGACAGCTTCCTGCATGATACTCTCTTTCGATTGTCCAAAGTAATAGTAGATCAGTGAACGGGTGATCCCACTCTTGCGGGCCAAGTCGGAAATCGTCCACTTGCCGTGGCCCTTTTTATAGTCGAGTTCGATGGCGGCGTTCAGCACACTCCAAAAAATTTCATCTTTAGATGCTTTTTCGCCCGGACTCTTGACGTTTTTTTTAGCCATACCCGCCCCCACTTCATTTGACAGAACTGCGGTAAATTTGTCAAAAGCCCACCGCCGTCGACAAAAGGCCGGGCGAAGTGTCAAGCTCACCTCTGGCACATTGGCCGCCCACCGAGTAACTTAGTGGTCAGGGGACCAGGTCGCCAAGAGGGGGATTCCGAGAGACGAAAGGAGTCCTTATGTATTCACGAAGAGAAATCGTATTATTTGCCGTCACTCACCTATTGATGCTCAGTGCATTTGTCATTCTCATCTACTATAGTTAGCCCGCCGACTCGACCGAATGCCGGGCAAAAATCGCCGAGCCTTCAGTCTAAAGAAGGACCGTCAAGCGAACCCGCTCTGGCGGACTCGCTCACTCGTGATAATCTGAATTCATGGGTCAATGGAGGCGATTCATTTGGATAGGCGCGGTCGTTGGGGTGGTCACCACTGCCTGTGTGAGTCTGCCTCCCACTCTGCCAGCCAATCGCAAGTTTGCTTCGGTCCCTTCAAAGCATGAATTCCTTCAAATGTATGCAAGGTTTTTGGACCAACCCTCCGCGGGTGGCCTCGCCGATCTCAAGCGCTACATGCAAAGTCCCGAGGGCCAGGGCGACAAATATCTCATCAGCTATCGCTCCCAACGCAAGTTTTCCTCAAAATACTTTAGCAAGATCATCGCTAACATCGACAAGGGCGACGTGTATACCGTTCGCTCGTTGTTTTATTTGGCCTTCGACCTGGATCAGCCGAATTTGGTGGCGGAGTCCCGCTCGCTCTCGTCCGAAATCATGAATGTCGAAACCGGTCGACACGCGCGAACAGTGAAGTCGGCAGGCTATCTTTTAGGAGTCCACCTCTCTTACAATTATCCTGAACTGCTCATTCGCGCGATGGCCGAAGAATTCAAGCAAGGCACTGAGGATCAACGTCAACGTTACTTACTCGGAGTCGCGGACTTCGGTCTCGACGACGACCAATTCCGTCCCCTTTGCCCCAAGTGTCCGAGTCAACCGGTGACGTTTCTGGAGGCCAAATGGCAAAAGCTGATCAAGGCGCCTGTGAGTCGACCGGCAGAAGTGACGGTGCAACAGTGGTTTCACCGCAGCAAACTTGCCAAAGCCATTCGGCCGATCACCCTGCACCTGCGCAAACTCATTTTTGAACCCAGTGACACGCGTCTGGCGGAACTCAAAGACGCTTGTTATCCCAAGTCAGATCCGGCGGCCGACAAGCCAACAATCAACGATCTCGGGGACATGGTCTCGCGCAAAATCATCGAGGCCCTTAAAAGCGGCGATGTCACCGTGGCTCGGGCGATGATCGTGGTCTCGGGCGAACGCTGCTGGAAGGAAGTCGACGAGATTGACGGACCCAAGCCGTGGCTGTCGACCATTCTCGTCTGCCGCCAGCCCCAGACTTTTGTCCAAGCGGTGGCGTTGGAAAATCCCGGCGGTTTGTTTCTCAATGACATCATGAAGTACGAGTCACCCCAAGGGTGGATGAACTGTACCGGTCAGGCCACCCGTTCCGGGGATTTGGCCACTTACCGAGTCGAAAAACTCAAAGGACTCACCACCTCTGACCCCACTGAGCAAAAGGTCATTCAGTATCTGCTGAAAACTTTTGATACGACCTCGACCGAACTCACGGACGATGATCGCGCTCCCGCGTCGGAGAGCGATGAGCCGACGGAACCCGCCGCCGACATTCCCGAAACCGAGTGATAATTTCCGCAACCTTGACAAGTTCAAAGGACGACACAAATTAATTTTTTGTGCTCACGCGCGGCGCTCGATTGAGCGCATTTTTTTTGCTTCCTCCCCAACTTGACAGCTCCTCATCTCATCACAAGTTATGCTTGTAAGGGTTAGGCCAAGAGAGCCAATAATAAATTGATATCAAGCGGAGGATTTAATTATGAGAACCACACTGACACGCACCAACCAACGCCCGTCACTTTGGGATTTTATGAATGAAATGGACCAAGTTTTTTCTGGCGGCTTTCTGACGGATCGGCCGCAAGGCGAACGCGCACCGTATTTTCCGGCCGTGGATATCGTCGAGCGCGAAGGTCACTTTTTGATCAGCGCTGATTTGCCGGGTCTCAAGCGCGAAGACATTCACCTGGACATCAACGATGGCGTTCTCACTTTGAGCGGCGAACGGATCGACGAGAAAGAATCCAGCGGCAAGCACTACCGCCGTTACGAAAAACAGTATGGCAAGTTTGTGCGCAGTTTCAGATTGCCCGAGAACACCAACCCCGAGGCCATCGAAGCGGCCTTTGCCGACGGCGTCCTAGAAGTGATGATTCCGAAGAATGAAAAAGTCTTGCCGAAGAAAATTGAAGTGAAACCCGCGAAGGAAGGTCTGTTCTCTAAAATTCTTGGCAAGAATGAGACCGAAGAAAAGCATTAAGTAAATGAGTAATTGTTCACAATCCCATCTCTAACGTTTTCTATTCCTCACCAATACCTACCGCGCCCCTTTTCCCCTCAGCGGGGGAAGGGGCGCCCCTCCCCACAGGACGTGCGAACGTCGTGGGAGTGCGCGAGGCGGAGGATGGACGATTAAAAACTAATCTGTAACCCAGCGTAGTACTTCTGGATGAGTTGATAATGGAGTTGGATAGAGAACACCGACCAGGGCTTAATTCCCAGACTGATAAAAAAATCTTCGTCGTCGCCGCTGCCGCCTTCGTTGATCTCAACTCCTGCGGCGAATTCAAACTTGGGACTGGCGTACTTAAAGCCTGGCCAAATTTCCATCAGATCACTGTTTTGGTGATCGATTGCGTCTACTGAGAGCGACCAGTCACTGTTGAGCTCGAAATTAAGGCCCAGACCCCAGGCCGACACTTCATCAAAGGCGTTGTACGCCACCACACCCAAAGCGAAGCGTCCCCCCGGATTAATCAAAAGCCCGACATTTTCACTATTCACCGTGTTGTCGTTGGCATCTTTAGTTACCATTCCGGAAAAACCAATCGAGGTGGAGATGGAACTGATGTGAAAGCCCAGTCCCCAGTATCCGACCGGCTCTTCGTCGGTCGCAGAATTGCCGTCATCGGCCATCGTCGCACCGAGTGAAACACCAAAGTCGCTGGCTCCATAAAGAATTCCCACCCCGGCAGTTTTAACATCCGGAGTGTCGTCGTTGCTCGTACCCATCAATTGGAGATTCATGCCCTTGTAAAGCGAATGCCCAGCAGGATTTTCGCGAAAAAAGACGGAGGTCGAACTGGGGTGAGAAATTCCAGGGCCAATCGGGATATTGTTGTTTCCTGCCCCTCCGCCGCGAGCCCAAGCTTCCCAAGAACTCACCGCCAATGCTGAAACTACAATCAAGTGCATCACTTTGGTGTTCACGTCTGTCCTCCTTGCTAGTGGCCTTCTTGGCGCAACTCGCTCCGCAACTGTTCCCAGATTTCAAAGTAACGCCACTCCGGTGGCGCGTTCTCCTCTTGATGATGGTCGGGCCTCAGGCGCAAGCTCCCGGTCGCCAGCAGCACCTCTCTCACCTTTTGATTTTGACTTAGTTTGGCGCGAGTCGCATCTAAAATGAGTCGGTAATGTTCACCTTTGTCTGGGCTTTTGTAGGTCATGCGTCGCCCCTCAAAGGTCACCCAGTCGATTCCTAAGGCTTTCATGTTTTCCGAGCCCAAATCTCCGGCCCGCTTGGCTTCAAACGCCGTCATCTGCTCGACCTGCTGGCGAGTCCACTGCCACTTGACGCGGGTATCGCGCGCGCGTGGGTCCTGGGCATTTTCGGGATACTTCATGGCTTGCCAAAAGCCCTCGAGACTGGCGTAACGTTTGCCTCGATACTCAAATGGGGTCGCCGCAAAATTCGACAACAGTCCGAGTTCATGGCGCTTAGATAAAATCACTTCGCCAACTTGGGCCTCCTGCGGAAGAATTTCCCAAGTCTTAGCAGGATCCGGCTCGACCGCCGCCCACCAGTGCGTGGGATAACCGCGCTGCCAAAGAGGCCCCTGAGGCCTCGCCGACGTCGAAGAAGTCTGAGCCACCGAGGACTGCCTGGTGCTCGAAGCGCACCCGCCACTCAGAAAAACTAAGACGACTGCGCTTACTAAGAACGGTGTGCGGTAAATAATTCTACTTTGATGAGGTCTCATAAGCCATCTCTCCTTAAGGCCTGAGCATTTCATGAAAGTATCATCCGGGGAATGACTGGTGCTTTGCTCCGCAACTCAACTGTCCGCCGCGATCACGATTCTGCCTACTTATTAACTGTGTAGTTCGCAGGGCCTGTAAACAGAATGACATCTCGGCAATTAAGCGAGGGCTTTCAAACACTTGTGCTGACTCCGCCGACGCCCTTGTTCACCCCGTTGACTCCCAAGGGCGAGTCAGTTGCAACCCTTTGAATCTCGGCTGGCACTCGAATTGTAACTGAACCAGGTGTTAAGGAGTGCGTTCAATGATTGAACCCACGCGCAGCCCCAATCGACGGGGCGAGAGCCGCTTCTACTTCAAGGATGTCAGTTGGTGGAAGTTCCGCCTCAATGGCCGGGGAATTCCCACCCAATGGATTCACGATCTCAGTCAACACGGAATGCAAGTTCGATTTCGCAAGTGCCACTGCTTCGAGGTAGGCCAAGTCATTCCTCTTGAAATCATTCACAATGGCAAGTCACTTTTCATTATTCGCGCCATCGTACGATGGCATCGCGACTGCGAATTTAGTATGAACATGGTCCACCTCGGACTGGAGTTTGTAGATCCGCAACATTGTGTCGCTCGCAGCTGGCACGCCGATGGTTTGGCACAAGAACTTCAAGTCGACGAGCCCGCCCTGCATCGAGAAATCGATCTCATCCATTCTCCCGAGCAAGAGGAAGAGATTCCGCTGGATCAACTCAGTGCCGGGGCCGCGCTCCTCGCCGCGAGCTTGTCGTTCTTGATTGGCTACGTGGCCGCCCTCAGCTCGGTACTCTTTGAAAACTCCAATTGGACGTCGCCCATTCAGTGGCTCTTCGCCCAGGCCTTTTAGGAAATTGCGGTTGAGTGAGTCCGCCGCCCCAAGCCGATTTACCATCTCGAGACAACCTCCCGCCGAATGCCACTCTGATCCCAATATGAGTCGAGCCGAATTGAGAAAAACTCAAACAAAGTTTATCGTTGGCCGATTTAACTCTGTTGATGTTTTGTTACTCTAAAGTCGACCTGTGGCTCAGCAAAAAGGGTGGTTTCAATGGACTTACTGCGACGTTATCATAAGGCCGGCGGATTTTTGCAACTCGTTCAACTCATCGAATCCTGCGCCCCCCAAAAGCAACAGCAACTCTTGACCAGCGTCGAAAAGGAAAATCCCGTTTGGGCCGCCGAGGTTCGCACTAAAATGTTGAGCATCGATCGAATTTTCGCTTGGCCGGAACAACCTCTGGCCGAGATCATCTCGCGAATGCAAGAACTCACCCTGGCCGTGGCGGCCCACGGAATTCAAAAAGATTTATGGGCCAAGGCCACCAAGACTCTCTCGCATGGCCAGCGCCGTCGCATCGAGGATTTGTCTAAGACCAAAAACCCGACTCCCGGAGAATTGCTCACCGCTTACACCAAGATCATTGCGGAAGTGCGGGACATGATCAACCAAGGTTACGTGCACCTGCCGACGGTCGATCCGGCCTTGATCATCGAAGAAGACATCGAGGAGCGTCTTGGCAAGCGCGCTCCGGGTGTCACTCATCATGTGGTGACTTCTTCGGGTTTGCCACCAGTGACAATGCCGACGGCCAAGCCAACCGCCAAGCCAACCGCCAAATCTCCTACGAACTCCCTAACCAATAATGGTGGCGCAACTCCCAGCGCGGGTGCTGGTCACAATGCCGGCGGCAACGGTCGCGCGGGTGCTGGGCACAGCGCGGGTGCTGGTCACAATGCCGGCGGCAACGGTCGCGCGGGTGCTGGTCACAGCGCGGGTGCTGGTCACGCGGGCTCTGCCCTCGGTTCCACACCGCTACAGGAGACCCAACTCGAACTCGCAAAGTTGCGGCTGGAAAATCAAACCCTGCGTCTGCAACTCCAAACCTTGCAAGCGGAAATCCATAACCTGCAAACCGTGTTATCTCACATTAAAAAGACCGTCGCTTAGCCTCGACGAAGACCAACCCCCGCTACGGAGAGTCGATTCCCTCGCTACGGAGAGTCGATTTCCTCGCTGTGCAAACGATTCCCTCTAAGTCGCATCGACAGAAGAGTTAAGGCTCTCCAATCAACAAGTCTTAAGACTTGTTGCCGAAATGGCTGCGTCAAAATTGTCGTGCCAAATCGTCCTCCAAAATCGTCGTCCAATAAAACGCCGCCCCTATTCGGATGGCAAACTCGTGGTGCCAATTCGTAGTGCTAATTCGTGGTGCAATTGAGTCGCGCAATATCTTTTCGCACAAAAAAATCTCTTCGCTCAAAA
>JADZEO010000040.1 GCA_020850475.1 Bdellovibrionales bacterium
ATGCACTATGATTTAGGTTACTTCGATGAAGAAGAGGCCAAAGTGCAGCCCGGGAAGAACCCCTTTGGAGCTCGAGTGTCACCCATGTGACCGGTACAATCTGTTACCTATGTGTCCGGGTCGGACCGTTGAAAATTGGTCGGACCGGCGGGATTTGAACCCACGACCTCTTGCACCCCAAGCAAGCGCTCTACCAAGCTGAGCCACGGTCCGACTGGAAATGACGAATCAAAATAGGTCTCGCGCCGGGTTTAATCAAGTCCTTTTTTTGACCCCGCGATTGAGGCAACAAACTGAAATGATTACTATTTTACTGATATTGGCCCACCCCAATGGGTTAGCGAAACAATGCTTTCATTCGCTGGAGGTCGTCCATCAGGTCGCGAACATGATCGATGGCTTGCTCCATTTGCTGTCCGAGACTGCGAATCTCAGTGGCCTTCCGAGTCTCTTTGCGCAGACGCTTGAGGGCCGAACGGGCTCCTTCGATGGAAAAGCGATCTTCGTAAAGGAGCTTTTTAATCATCATCACCAGCACCACATCTTTGCGTTCATACACGCGCTGGTTGTTGCGCGATTTTTTGGGTGCGAGGTTGTCAAACTCCGTCTCCCAATAGCGAAGCACATAGGGCTTTACCCCCACAAGCTGAGCCACTTCACCAATTTTAAAGGCCATTTTGTCGGGGATTTTTTCGAGATGTCGCGCAAAGGTGGTGTCGACCAGCTCAAGGTCGGGTCCAGTGGCCGGGGCGTACCTCGTCTCATCTTTGGTTTCGAAAACAATATCATCCGTTGACATGAATTTCCTTCGACTTAGTCGTTGTCGTCAGTAAGACCGGTGATGTCTTCGCCGTTCAGCATGGCTTTGAGCACTTGGCTCGGTCGAAAGGTCAATACACGGCGAGCACTGATTTTAATTTGGTCACCCGTTTGTGGATTGCGGCCAATCCGCTCTTTCTTTTCACGTACGACAAAATTACCGAATCCAGATATCTTCACTTTATCGCCAACACAGAGAGTGTTTTTGAGAGTACCGAACACCAGTTCCACGAGCTCCGACGCTTCCTTTTTTGAGAAGCCAATTTTTTGATAAACCTTCTCGACAATATCGGCCTTCGTCATCGTGGATCGACTGACATTTTGTTGCGACATAGGAGTGAACCTCGTGGTTGTCGACTCTCGTTTGCTGGTGTTTACTTGCTATTAGGCTACCAAGCTATTGAAAACTATCAAATAATTTGTGCGTCAACCCCGACCTTCACAATGATTAACGCACCTGGACGTTGAAGCGTTTTTGAATCCCCTCGACTAGTTTCTTCTGAAGTTGAGTCAAGGCCTCTTCACTCAAGGTCCCCTGACTATCGCGAAACACCATCTTATAAGCCACGGAGCGGTGGCCTTTTTCCAGGTTACCCCCCTGAAACACGTCAAAAATCCAAGCCTCTTCCAATAGAGCTCCACTTTGCTTGCGGATCTCCTTGAGGATGTCCTCAGCCGGTACACTATCAGGGACAAGAAATGCCAAGTCCCGCTCAACTGCCGGAAATTTTGAAATGGAGCGCGCCTTAGGCAGCCGGGGCTGACCCTTCATGAGGTCAGCAAAACTGAACTCCCCAACGGCGACACTGTGTCGAAGCTTATGTTCCAAGTTTAAACTGGGGTGAAGTGTTCCGAGCACACCTATCAAACGACCTTCCATAAATAGCGCCGCCGCTTGACCCGGGTGAATAAAGCTCGGAACTTCTTCGGGCTTGGGTTTACGCCATTGATAAGAAGTAATCAGGAGTTTGGCCAACAGGTTTTCGATACTTCCCTTTAAGTCATATACCGCCGGACGCTCGGTCTTAGTGGTGGCCCAAAGATCAATGGGCTGTCCCCAGGCGACCAAAGCCGTGCGACAACTCTCGTGATAGCCCTGGTCACTCGTACCAAAAACAAATCCCGTCTCAAACAACCTGCCCGCCTCAAGGCCATGGCGGTAGTTGTGGAGAAAATTCTTGAACAGCCCCGGCAGCAAGCTCGTTCGCATGACATCGGTGTCTTCACTCAAGGGATTTTTAATGGCGATACCTTGAGCCGCGGTCGGTAATCCCACACTCTTGAGGCGCTCGGTTGGCCCTAGAAACTGCGCAGCCCCGCGACTGTTATAAAATCCGTAGTTGATCGCTTGCAAATATCCTTCGGCCACTAACAGATCATTCAAATGATTTTCTTGGACGTACTGAGCTCCATGGGGCGCAGGCGAAGTTTGCAGTGGCGGGAAAGTTTCGGGCACATGCTCATAACCATTGAGGCGCGCAAACTCCTCGACTAAATCCACCGCCGCCTCGAGATCCCAGCGGTAAGGCGGCGCTTGAACCTCCCACCCGCCGAGTTTTTTACTTTCCTTCGTTTGACACCCTAAACGCTTCATCCAAGTCTCAAACTCTTTTTTGTCAGCCGGGTAACCCAAACGCTCTTCTAGGTACGAATGGGAAATGGCAATGACCGGATGACTGTGACGGTGGGGATAAAAATCGTGGTAGTCGCTGCCGATTTGCCCACCCGCCACTTTTTGAATCAACTCACAGGCTCGATTCATGGCCAATACCACGCCCTCGGGGTCCGTCCCGCGACTAAAACGATAGCTGGAGTCGGTCTCAATCCCCAGCTTGCGGGCGGTCCGTCGAACAGCATCGCGCAAAAAGTGCGCGGATTCGAGAAAGATGTTTTCGGTTTTTTCCGTCACCCCAGAGTTAAGTCCGCCCACGACACCGGCCAAAGCCACCGGCCGGTTCCCATCACGAATCATCAGTTCGTCACCCGCGAGAGTGTATTCAGTGCCATCGAGAGATTGAAACTTCTCACCTTTTCGGGCGTTGTCGACGATAATTTTTTGGCCGGCCAACTGATCGGCATCAAAAGCATGCAGCGGTTGACCCAACTCCATCATCACGTAGTTGGTCACATCGACGATGTTATTAATCGATTTGAGTCCCACTTTTTCCAGACGGGACTTTAACCAATCAGGACTCGGTCCCACTTTAACTTTAAAAACGGCCCGACCGGCGTAACGGGGACACAGATCTGAGTTTTTAACCTCGAGATCGATAAACTTTTTTGAAGAGCCGCCCGCGGCCTTAAAGTCCGCCAAGGGCATTTCATAACCGCGGCCCAAGAGCGCCCCCACCTCGCGGGCCAAGCCAAAGTGACTGAGACAGTCGGCTCGGTTCGGTGTCACGCTGAGTTCGAAAACGACGTCATCAAAACCCATGAAGTCGGCAAAAGGAGTTCCGACCTTGGCGTCCTTAGGCAAAATCATGATGCCCGGACTTTCCGCGGCCAAACCCAGCTCCTTCTCGGAGCACAACATCCCGTAACTTTCGACATTGCGGATTTTTGATAACTTGATTTCAAAATCGCCGGGCAACACGGCACCCGGGAGGGCCACGACGACCTTGTCACCTTGCTTATGGTTGGTCGCTCCACACACAATCTGCAGATTCTTTCCCTGACCCGCATCCACCTGGCACAGACTCAGTCGATCCGCATTCGGATGCTGGCCCTTTTCGATAATATGCCCCACCACGACCGACTTAAAGCGAGCCGCGAGGTTTTCAATTTGCTCCACTTCGATTCCCGCAGCTGTCAACTTGGCCGCGAGCTTCTCGGGGGCCGCCATGAGATCCTGCACATCCACGTAATCATTCAACCAACGCATTGAGATTTTCATGCTTCAAACTGCCTTAAAAAACGCAGATCATTCTCCGCGAACAACCGAATGTCTTCGATGCCATATTTAATAATCGCCATTCGCTCCATGCCAAAACCAAAAGCAAAGCCCTGCCACTCGTCCGGGTTAAGCTTACAATGGGCCAACACCTTAGGATTCACCAGACCTGAACCGCCGATCTCAATCCAACCCGAGTGCTTGCACATGCGACACCCTTTGCCCTTACAAATTGGGCAGGAGCAGTCGACTTCAGCCGAAGGCTCGGTGAAGGGGAAAAAGCTCGGCCGAAATCGAATTTTAATTTCCGGGCCAAAGTACTCCTTCACAAAGTAAGCAATCGTCCCCTTGAGGTCGGCCATCGAGACCTTGCGATCAATGAGCAGACCCTCAATCTGATGAAAATTGGGCGAGTGAGAGACATCACTATCACAACGAAACACCGAACCGGGGGCCAGAATCCGCAAAGGCGGCTTCTCTGACTCCATCGTGCGAATCTGAATAGGACTGGTGTGGGTTCGCAAAACGTGGCTCTCGTCGATGTAAAAGGTGTCCTGCATATCGCGCGCCGGATGATCTGCCGGGATATTGAGAGCCTCAAAGTTGTACCAATCCTTTTCGATCATAGGACCGGTGCGCACGCTGTAGCCGATGCGACTCAAAATCTCGACCACCTCGTTAATCACCTTTTGGATTGGATGGCGAGCGCCCCGCGCCCGCACGGGGCCCGGCAGACTGAGATCCAAGGCCTCGGTGGCAATCTTTTGATTGAGCTCAGCTTGGGCCAAAGCCGCTTCCCGTTGGCTGTAGTGGTCCTCAAGACCTTGTTTAACCTCGTTGACCAATTTGCCAAACAAGGGTTTTTCCTCTTTGGACAGCCCGGCCATTTCTCGCATCAGGCCCGCCAAGGGGCCTTGCTTACCCAGGTATTTGACCTTGAGCTCATAGAGATCTTTGGAATCTTTGGCGGCGTTGAATGCCGCAACCGCTTCTTTATGTATTGCTTGAAGTTTTTCTGAGAGCATTCTTCAATTATTCAATGATTTTGTTGCTCTCATCAATTATTAAGAGCCGATGACGCATAGAAAACCAAGGCCCCCTGTCTCTATGAAGCCCCGCTCCCCCGCGCCGAAAGACCGAAGCCGCCCCTCCCGACCCATGGGGCGGAGCCGCCACCGCAAGCCTGAAAAGATTTTGGAGTTTGCCGAAGCTGACAATCGTCTTTATGACCTTTTTCGCCATCACGGCTTTGCCGATTACCCTCATGAAAAGCGCCAGGCTTTGGCCCGTTTTTATCAGATTTTGATGAAGCACCAGGAGCGAGACAACGTCACCCGCCTCTTGACCTTAAGGGACGTGGCCATCAAGCACTTTATTGACTCCTTGCTCGTGACCCGCCTGGTGGATCTGCAATTTCCGCTGATGGACATTGGCACCGGCCCTGGTTTTCCGGGCATTCCACTCAAAATTCACTTTCCTGATAAACCCATTATTTTAGTTGAGGGGGTCGAACGACGCGTGCAATTTCTCAAACAAGCCAGAGAAGAACTCGGGCTCAAGGACTTAAATATCATTGGCCGCTATGTCACCACGGAGTTCGTTTACCCCACGCGTTCGGTTATCACTCGCGCTTTGGCCGACATCAATCAAACTCTCCACCAGGTTTCCCAATGTGTGCAGACCGGAGGCTTGGTTTATCTGATGAAAGGGCCCAACGTGGATCACGAAATTCGCCAAGCCCAGTCCGCTTGGGAAGGGATTTTTCACCTTGAAAAGGACATCGCCTACGAAATTCCCTCAACTCCCCACCAACGCCGACTGGTGATCTACCGCAAACTTCCGCCGCGTGGAGGATCACCCTCATGAAAGTGATTTCGAGCAAATTCAACAGCCGCTACCGCTACTGGAAAGATCTGCTCGATGCCCGCGGACTCAAAAAATCCGAGGATTTTCTGATTATTGGGCGCAAATTAGTCCCCGAATTCCTCACCCGTCATCCCGAATGTATCCGCGAAATTCTGGTGAATGAACCCTCGCAAATCGAAGGTTTGCCGCTCGCCTCGGCCGCGCAAGCCTATTTGTTAGAGCGAACTCTGTTTAAACAAATTGACGTTTTTGGGACCAACTTTCCGATCGCCATCGGCAGGCAAAGTCCGTTGGAAAAGTGGGACGCCAAACTTCCCCCGGTGGGGCTGGAAGTTTTTTCGGCCCTGGGCGACCCCTCGAACCTCGGGGCGCTGCTACGCTGCTGCGAAGCTTTTGCCGTGAGCAAAGTTATTTTACTCGAAGAGTCCGCTCACCCCTTTCACCCCAAAGCGGTGAGAGCATCGGCTGGCAGTTGCTATCGCGTTCAGCTTGAGTGGGGCCCGTCAATCCACCAAGATTTGGGTGCGGCCTTTGCTCTCGATCAGAGTGGTCAATCGCTGGCCGACTTTGAGTGGCCGCTCAATGGTCGCCTGCTCTTCGGCGAAGAGGGCGCAGGGCTTCCCTCGAACAAAAAGACCCAAACTCTACTGCGTATTCCCATGCAACAGTCGCTCGAGTCTCTGAATGCCGTGAGTGCCGCCAGCATTGCGCTATTCCATTACCGGCTCCAACACCCCTGAACCCACCCCCAAAAAAGCGCAAAACATCGGAAGCAAGGCGTAAAACTTGGGTGGTCCCCCAAAAAGGTGTGAGCACCAAAAACAAAAGTGCGGTAGCGTTGAACCATGGATCCCATCGCCAATAACCCAACGGGAAACAAGTCGATTGTCCTAATGAACGCCAAGGGCGAGGCCAAGGCTTACTCCGCTGAGGAAATTCTCGCTCGCGAGTGGAATACCTGGACCGGCTGGTATTGTGCCGCGGGAACGGAAAACCTTTACATCACTCACGACGGTTGTGTGTTTGGCTCGGTCTGCCGCGAAGGCGGCTTTCTCGGCAATGTTTTCGACAATTATTTGGAAATGCACAAAGACTACGTCCTCTGCAAAAAGAAGTGGTGCATGTGCGGAACCGACATGGCGTTAAGAAAGTTCAAAGGACGCGAAAATAAGTACCTGGCTTACAAAGATCCGTCCAAAGACCTCAGCACTGATCCCGTCGACCCGGTTGCGGTTCAACCCGTGATGCAAAGTATGTGCATCCCACGACAAGTCACGTGGGATCTCGGTCGGCGCTGCAATTATTCTTGCAGCTATTGTCCGCCAACGGCCAGCAACACTTTTGAAGCCCACCGGACCTGGGGGAGCCTCAAGCACGCCGTGCAAAATGTTTTTAATGCGTTCGTGCGCAACGATAAGTGCAAGTTTCATTTTAGCGGCGGGGAGCCCACCATCAATCCTGCATTTATGGATTTGGTAAAGTGGATTGATGAGCATCCACCCATGAATAACCCGGGCCACCGCCACTTGTGCCACGTCACCACCAATGGCAGTCGCCAGCCGGAGTACTATGAAGAACTGATCGAATACACGCAAATTGGCATTAGTGTTCACTTTGAGTTTTGCGACGAAGCCAAACTGCTTGAAACCATCTCGGCCATCGTCAACAAGAAGGCCCAAAGGCCAGACTTGGGTTACCAGTGGTTTGGGGTAAAGCTCATGGTCCCACCGGGTGCACGCCATCGAGCAGAGTCGCTCATGAACCGGATCTATGACACTCCTCGGTTTCGCGAGCAAGCCCAGCTCAACATCTCACCCATCGTCCGCTTCGCCGCCGGCTACGAGGGGCACCTCGCCGACTATGAGCCCGACGAAAAACGCTTCATCGAAGCCCACGGCTAACCGCCTGCGAATTCACCCGCCTAAGCCAAGTCGCCCATGGGGAATCAAAACGAGGAGGGTCGGTGGGCGGTTTGGTTAGGCGGGAAACAAGCGGTCGGCGACAATGGCCGGAGGCGGAGAATCCCAAAGACTGAGGGCAAAGCCTCCCCCGCCCGACCCCGTGGGTTTAACTGCCACCGCACCTTTTTGCTTTAACCACTCCAAATGCCGACCCAATTCACCCTGAGTAAGACCCCATTGGACGAAGCAATCATTGGCTTGGTGTACCGCCTCTTGGAGAAGGGGCCAACCTTCGGCTTGAGGAAGGGCTAAAGCCCGCTCCGCAATTTCGACGGCTGAGCGCATTTGTTGATCCAGCGTTTCGGCCCGCCCCAAGTCGGAGCTCCACAGTTTTTTTACTTGCTGGACACACTCCGACGTGACCCCGCGCTTACCGGAATACGAGAGGTACCACTGAGGACGCCACTGCAAAACGATTGGGCTTCTCTCCCCGCCACGCAAAAATCGAAGCCCTCGACCCTCGAGTGCCACCGCTATGTCCACGCCGCTGCTCTCACCATGAAAGATGTTCTCCAGCTGCCGCGAGAACTCATAGACCTCAGAGTTTTTGAGCCATCCGAGACGTTCAAACCACCAGCCCACCGCCACACAAAGGGCCGCTGAGGCACCGAGACCGGCACCCAGGGGCACGTGGCAATCCAGTGAGAGCTCCCCCTGCAAGTCTTCACGATGTGCGTTGAGCTTATCAAGGGCGCGCTCAACCAGACCCCAAAACAAGAGTGAAAACTCTTCGCCCGTGGGCCCCGAGAGCGTTACATTGGCTGGGGCTTCAGGTCGACTCCACCGGATTTCTACAAATCGACTCTCAATGGGAAATACTAAGGCTGGACACCCGCGCAGCACGGCGTGCTCACCGGCCAAGATCCACTTGCCATGGGCTCTAAAGTGCGCCGGCAACGGACCATAGTTAGCCATGACTCAACATCCTCCCAAATTCAGCGAGTCCCTTGGCCACCTCGGTGGCCACTCGTTTTTGATCAGGACGATACAACAGATGAATGTTGGCACCCGCATCCATCGTGACCCAGGGCCCGTCGCCCGTGGTTTCCCAATAAACCTTGAGCCAGTCCAAGGCGGCAAAGGACTGGGGTGTGCGATATTGAAAGGGCGGGACCGCAGTCTCAAACAATCTATGCATATCCTGAAACTCATCCCAGCAAAGCCTAAAACCAGCAGCCCAGTCTTGAGAGCGCATGGCTTGCAGCAAATCGAGAAGACGTTGCTCCGCGCGCTCGACCCGCCCCAAAAAATGAGGACTGGTCGAAACTCGCCGATGCGCTTCACTTGAAGACACGGCTTTGATGGAACTGTCCACTATCAAAACTTGGTGCCAAACTTCAAAGTTTTCCATCTCCACGCGCTCAGCGCCTTCGTCACGCCATAGGGACCAGGGCGAAAATAGCGACCGACAGGATGAACCGCTGCCTTGACGACTTAACGCCGATAATTTTTCAAGGCTCAAAGCCTCAGCCCCGACTGAGCTGACCGTGCGTGCGAGGTCGGCTGCAGCCAAAGTGAGCGCGGCAAAGCTTGAAGCTGAGCTGGCCAGCCCACAGTCAGACGGAAAATTATTCGCCGAGCGAATCAGGTAATGGCCCTTGATGCCCCAGTGACTCTTGAGAAAAGCCAAGTGGGCCAAAAATCTTGCCCGCCCTTTTTCACTCAGCTGGGGCTTAACAGGAAATTCCGGATTTTCGAGTGGTTCCCAAACATCCTCCGCTAACTGGTGGGACACAATCTCCACGCCCGTTCGCAGGTACTCGAGAGACAGCGACAAGGATGAATTACTCGGGCGATTGCCCTGGTGAGAAACCTTTCCCATGTACTTGATCAAAGCAATATTAGATGGAGCCGAGGCCCGCCACACTTGTTCGCGGTTCACGCGTTCGGTCCCCCCTTGAACTCAGAGAAGACCGACGTCTGATAGCGAAAGCCGGACGCTGGCAACGAAGCTGCCTCAACTTCAAGTCGCAAGCCTTGTTCAAGGCTTTCAACTCCGGCCTCAAATACCAAACCCACCTCAGTGGCCCGTTTGACAATTTCCTGGCGGTCCAAAGGCCGATGCAGAACCAACAAAATGTCAGCCCCCAAAGCCCCACAACCTTTCACGGCCAAAACGCGCGACTCTTGGCGCAAACTCTCGACCATAGGTTCCACTTGCGGATGCAGCAGACCCAGCTCTTGAAGCTTGCACCCGTACTTGCGAATACCCTCGATAAAATAACTTTCCTCACCCCGTTGAATCGCCACCGACGTCTGGGCCAAACTCGATTTGAGCTCGCCATAGAAGCTCCCCTGAAGAGAGGCCAGGTGTTGGTGAGTTGCCACCTTTTGCGAGGTCCGAAACAACGAAAATCCCAAATGGGCAAAGGGCCATGAATGACTATGAAGAGCGAAGGGTTGCGACTGAAACTGCGTCAGGCCGCCCATCCACTGAGCCATCACATCGGCTCCGCTCGGAGTTGGTCCCTGGCCCTCGCTCGCCATCGCCCGATAGGCTTGCCAAATCTTTTGGGGATGAATCACCGAGGGCCATTCATTGATCGGCACCTCTGCTAAAAGTGACCAGGCGCAGACCATGAGGAATTGGGCACTGGATGCCCCAAGTCCGCCCTTGCCCGAGTGAGGATCGACAAAACGCAGACAAGACGTCTGAAACAGCGAACTCTGCTGCCTCATCCACCTTCCGGCGGGACTACTGGGGTGAATCCCCTCACAAGAACCGCCACGCCCCACTTCAATTTCTAACTCAAAACGCGGCCCGGTCGCACACAGCCAAGCCTCTCCCCCATTCAGCACGGCATACTCGCCAATCAAAAATGTTTTGCCAGGAGCCGAGAGCCGAACTTTCATAATAATCCTATATGGGTTTTTCTGAGGACAACGAGGGGGTCTGAATTTTCGAACGAATATCCTTAAGCGCTTCGACGGCCTGACTCATCGTAATTCGCTTGGTGAGGGCCAAAATCTCCTCCAGGCGCTTTTGCACCATCGGAATTTCCTTGTCTTCGGCTCCTGCTGCCAAAGTCAGGTTCTTGATATGAAGCTTCATGTGCCCTTCAATAATTCCGACCGTCGTGAGCGCGCGCAAGGCCCCCAGGTTTTGCACCAAGCCGACGGCTGCACAAATCCGCGATAGCTCATCGGCCGTTTCAACGGCTAACATCCGCAGTGCCATCTGCGCAGTGGGATGCAGGCGTGTGACTCCGCCCACCACGCCCAGCACGATCGGCGCTTCAAACCGCCCGACCAATTTTTCGCCCTCACGCTTCCAAGTTGTGATTGAACGGTACTGCCCAGTGCGGGCCGCATAGGCGTGAATCCCCGCTTCGACGGCTCGCCAGTCGTTGCCGGTCGCAATCAATATGGGATCAATCCCGTTGAGCACACCCTTGTTGTTGGTCGCCGCCCGATAGGGATCACATTGAGCAAACAATGAGGCTTCTTCAATGCGGCGAGCGTCTTCTTCGGTCATGCCGGTAATCTCGATGCGCGCCCGAGTTAAACGAGTGTCCACCAAGTTGGACAAAATACACATGGTCACCGTCTCGCCCGTCATCTCTTGAATCGGGTTCTTCAAAAACTCGCAAACTTGATTCATGATATTGGCGCCCATCGCCTCGCAGGGATCGGCCAGAACATGGATGACACCCATGAACCCGCCATCACCTCGGTCAACAAAACGCACCTGCAGGTCCTTGACTCCCCCGCCTCGTCGGACCAAGCCAAAGGCCACTTCCGTGTTAGCCGCCGCAATGAGTTCTTCTTTGTGCGACTCCACCGCTCGGCGAAAGTCGTCGAGGTTTTTTACCCGACTGACTTGGATCTGGCCGATAATGTTCTTGCCGACAGTTTCCGTGATGATCTGCCCGCGACTGCGCAGCCACTTTGCCGTCTTAGAGGCAGCGGCAATGATCGAAGTTTCCTCAACTGCCATCGGCACAATCCGCGACTTGCCATCAATCACCAAATTGGAAACAACCCCCATGGGAATCTGAAAATAGCCGATGACATTCTCAATAAATTTTTCGGCCAAATCCAGTCCTTGGAGTCCCCCACCCTTAAGAAATTTGACATCATCTGCGCTTAAGGCCCCCATTTTGACCAAGCGACGAAACCTTTCCTCGCTCGACAATTTAGAAAAGCCCTCAAACAAATCAGTTGAAGTTGGTGATTCTACTTGTTTACCCATGCCCAGATTCCTTTGTTCGACAACTCCGCAACCGTCGAACACCCCGTACAAAACATTGCTGTCTTCAATTCAAACTCAAATCTTTCCATTGTTAAACGCAGCTCCGCTTCACCAGCCAAGGCTGCGACCAATATCGGCTTGGCTAATCCCACAACTTGGGCTCCCATCGCCAAAGCCTTGGCCACGTCTAAGCCACTGCGCACGCCGCCCGACGCCCAAACTTCGAAGTGAGTTGAAGCGCTCAGCGCCGCCGCTAGTGAATCCACCGTACTAATTCCCCAGTTTCGAAAGGCTTGGGCGGCCAGCGACTTGGGACTGCCTTCGCTGGAGCGTCCCCCCTCGATCCGACCCCAGTGCGTGCCACCAAATCCACTCACATCGACCGCGGCCACGCCCAGCTCATTGAGCCGACTCAAGGTCGCCGATGAAAAGCCGCAGCCCGTCTCTTTAAGAATCACCGGCACCGGCAAATGAGCGGCCAGCTCCGTCAAGGCGGCAATTCCACCCTTGAACTGAGGGGTACCCTCCGGCTGCAAGCACTCTTGCAAAGGGTTCGTATGAATGATCATCGCGGTGGCTTCGAGCGAATCCACCAGACGTTGCACTTGAGTTAGAGGAGTGCGGATGAGTTGCGACAATCCCAAATTGCCGAGCAACCGCACTCGCGGTGCCTGCCGGCGGATGGTTTGCCACTCGGTGGCCGCCTCGCCATCGGTCAGTTGACGGCGCTGGGAGCCCACCCCCATTAGCCAACCCCGTTCTTCACAGGCGAGGGCCAGACGCCGATTGAGATCGACCCCGTCGGGATGACCCGCGGTCATTGAGCTCACCATCAAGGGCGTCGCCACGCTTAGCCCAAGAGCTTCGGACTTGATTTCGATTTCTGCAAAATCCAATTCAGGCAGGGCTTCATGGCGCAACTGAAGGCGATCAAAACCACCAAGGCCCAAGGCCTCATTGGAATCATCGAGGGCCAAGCGAATGTGATCTTGTTTGCGGTTTTCAAACTGCTGGACGGATTCTCTCGAGGAACCCTGAAGGGACGCAAATTTTTCTGTGTCCTCCATCGTCCGACTCCCCAACTCGAAGTGGGGCCCGCTCATACGAACCCCTTGTCCAACTGCCTTCTAGTTAACCGAGAACCTGTTTGACGATTTGGCTAAACGCCGCTGCATCGTTGAGTGCTAACTCAGCCAAAGCTTTGCGATCGAGCGCAATTTTAGATTTGGCCAGAGCGCCCATCAGGCGCGAGTAGGTTGTTCCATTCATCCGTGCGGCTGCGTTGATCCTCACCGTCCACAGACTGCGCATTTCACGCTTGTGCACCTTGCGATCACGGTAGGCGAACACCATACCGCGGTCATTCATCTCCACCGCGTGAGTGTAACAGCGACCACCGGCATTGCGATAACCACTGGCCCGCTTAAGAACCTTTTTGTGACGACGTCGATTTGTAAATCCACCTTTAACACGCATAAGTTACCTCTCCTTTTAGAGCACCAGCTGGCGCTTCACCTGATATTCATTGGAAGGATTCACGTAAGCTTTTTTCGCCAAATGGCGCTTCCGCTTAGCATTTTTCTTCTCCAGAATGTGGCGAAGGTTAGGTTTCTTATACTTAATTTTGCCGCTAGCTTTGACGCGGAAGCGTTTCTTCGCCCCGCTATGGGTCTTTTGTTTCACCTTATCTCCTCTCTGAAAAGGCGGGGTTCCGAGTAGGAACAACCACTTTTGGTGCCGTTTTCAGCGTTTTCAATCAAATCGAAGGGTTACGTATACACCGCCCGACACCCTGAGGCAAGGGTGAAATCACCCTTAACCCACGCCCAAATCCAAACTTGGGCGTGTCCTAACTATTTGAAATTTCGAGCCTACTCGCTCAGGTACCGCTGGGATTGGGTACGTCACCCTTGGCTTCCGTCAGGGGTTCCTTTTGCTCGGGGTGAGCCTTGAGGTACTCTTTGATCTTCAGTGGATCTGGAGCCAAAAGCACAAACATCTGACGACCCTCGCGCTTGGCGGGAGTTTCCGGCACGGCCACGTCATTCAAGGCGGCAGTAATCTTGTTCAATAGTGCCATGCCCTGTTCCTGGTGGGCCATCTCACGCCCTTGAAACCGGAGGTTCACTTTTACTTTGTCGCCCTCAAGCAAGAACCGACGAGCATGCTTTAGTTTGGTCTCAAGGTCATGTTGGTCGGTACGAGGGCGAACCTGAATTTCTTTGATCGTAATAATGGTCTGCTTCTTACGCGCGTCCTTTTCCTTTTTCTTGTTTTCATACTTCCACTTGCCATAGTCGATGATCTTGCAAGTGGGTGGCTTGGCATCGGGTGCCACTTCAATAAGGTCTAGGCCCCGGCTCTCAGCGAGTCGAATGGCTTCGGCAACAGTAAAGATGCCCGCCATTTTCCCGTCGCTATCAATCACGCGCACTTGTGACGCGAAAATTTCATGGTTCACTCGAAACCCATCACCACCCTTTTTTGAGTTGGGCATGGGTTTGTCACCGCGGCCTTTACTAATTGGTTTTATCGGGCGAATTGTCGTCCTCCTGGTTTTGGTTAAACACTCACGCCTTTGAACTTGGACCCTTTTCCAACCAAGGGCTTGTCAACAGGCGATCACTCACTTCATTTTTAATAAAATCTGCAAATTCCCGGCGAGTCAGATTGTTTTTCATCTCGCCATTGCGCAAACGCACACTCACGGTATTGGCCTCTAACTCCTTGTCCCCGATGATGAGCATATACGGAACTTTTTGGAGTTGCGCTTCGCGAATCTTAAAACCCAATTTCTCGGAGCGCTCATCAAATTGGGCCCGCAAACCCTCAGCCTCCAGTTCAGCGACGAGACTCTGGCAATACTCCGCCTGCCGATCCGTCACATTGAGTACCGCGACCTGCACCGGAGCGAGCCACGTCGGCAAATGACCGGCCGTATGCTCCAGATAAACCCCGATGAAACGCTCAAGGGAACCTAAAATCGCTCGATGGAGCATCACGGGCCGATGCTCCTTGTTGTCATCGCCCACAAAAATCAGATCAAAGGACTCGGGCATATTGAAGTCGCACTGGATCGTACCAAGTTGCCACGGGCGCTTGAGGGCATCCACAAACATAATATCCAGCTTGGGTCCATAAAACGCCCCGTCGCCTGGGTTGATTTTGTAGGGCAACTTGAGCTCTTTCAAGGCTTGCTCGAGGGCATTTTCCGCCTGATCCCAGACGGCATCGCTACCCATGCGCTTCGGCGGGCGAGTCGACAAATACACCTGGTATTCGGTGAGCCCCAGCTTTTGGTAAACCTCAGCTAAGAACTGCATGAACTGGCGAATTTCTCTCTGCATATCCGTCAGGCTGCAAAAAATATGGGCGTCGTCTTGGCAAAAGGTTCGAACCCGGGTCAAGCCGTGCATCACGCCACTGCGCTCGTAGCGATGAAGGCGGCCAAAGTCGGCAATCCGAAACGGCAAATCTCGATAGGACTTGCGCTCGCTCGCGTAAAGCAGACAATGCCCCGGACAATTCATCGGCTTTACGGAAAAATCGCGTTCGTCAATTTTGGTAAAGTACATATTCTCGCGATAATTCTCGTAGTGTCCTGATTTGTGATAGAGGTCGACATCAAAAATCTGCGGAGTGATCACTTCTTGGTAACCATAGTGACGGTACCGCTCACGCAAATAGGTTTGCAATTGATTGTAGATGATCGTCCCTTTAGGAGTAAAAAATGGTCCCCCAGGCGAGAACTGATGAAAGGCAAACAAACCGAGTTCCTTACCGAGCTTGCGGTGGTCCCGCTTTTTTGCTTCTTCCAGATTATCTAAATACTCTTTGAGGTCTTTTTTATCATTGAAAGCAGTCGCATAAATTCGCTGAAGCTGCTCGCGCTTTTCATCGCCGCGCCAATAAGCGCCAGCGACCGACAACAACTTAACGGCCTTGATTTGTCCCAAGTGCTGCACGTGAGGACCCCGACAAAGATCAAACCACTTGCCTTGGCGATAAATCGAAACGGAGGCGGCGCCTAAATCGCGAATCAATTCGACTTTAAAGGACTCGCCCAGTTTTTCGAAGGTTGCTATGGCCTCTTTAGCCGACAGCTCCTCGCGCACGAGCGGAGTATTTTGCTTCAGTAGTTCTTCAATGCGCTTTTCAATTTGCGTCAACATTTCGGGAGTGAAGTTTTGATCCGTTCCGAAATCATAATAAAAACCATTGTCGATCACCGGACCAATGGTGACCTTGACCTCTGGCCACAACTCCTGAACGGCCTGGGCCATCACATGGGCCGCCGAGTGGCGGATGACCTCGAGTGATTCGGGCATTTGTAGAGTCACGATCTTTAACCGGTCCTGATTCTTTAACTGGCGGCGCAGGTCGCAGACCTCACGCTCATCATTGATCAAGCCACCCACGGTGTCTTTGGCCAAACGCGAACCAATGCTTTCGGCCACCTCAAGAACAGTCGGTTCATGATTAAATTCGCGGGTTGAATTGTCGGGCAGAATAATGCGAATGGTTGACATTAGAAGGTCAAGGGCGTGGTCTGCAATTTAACACTCGCTCGGTCGATCATCTTCGTTTCAATCCTCATGTTTGCCCGGCAATCAAGGACTTGCCACAAAGTGGAGTCAGATCCCTAGCATAGGCCAACTGAGTAAGAAAATAAAGCCCTTACCCTTGATTTTAGAAGAGAAAATCAGGTGCAAAAGCCAAAAGCGGGAAGATTTATCCCACCTTGGACCGAATGCAGGGCTAATTTCACCAAATCTTCAGGTCACACCCGGCCTCAAGTCGGAGCTTGAGGCCTTAAAACTCAGTACACCACGTGGTGGTGGAGAGACTCTTGAATACGAGGATCTTTGATTGCGACCACTGAGTTTTTGCTCAGGAAGCGCGCCACGGCAAACAAAAACAATCCCGCAAAACCCAGGAAGATGAAGATTTCAGAGAACGAGAACTTCACTTCTTCATGGCTCAAAGAGGGGTAAACCAACCAATAGAGATCTACGTACTGCATGATCAGAATCAAAATACTGACCGCCGCCAGATGGGTGGGAGTGCGTTTGGCCCAACGAGGTAACAAAGCCAAGAAGGGCACAATAAATTTGAAAACCACTAGCGAAATTGAAACTGCCAGCCACCCATGCTCCAGGCGAGGTAGATAATAGACCGTTTCCTCGGGGAGGTTCGCATACCAAATCAGCATGTACTGAGAAAAGGCGATATAGGCCCAAAACACCGTAAAACCAAACAAGAACTTTCCGAGATCGTGAAGATGGTTTTCGTCGACAAATCCGCGGAGCAGGCCCTTTTTGCTCAAATAGAGGATCAAGAGAATGGTCGCGGCCATGGTGGACTGAAACAGCCCGGCAAAAGCATACACGCCATAGATGGTGCTAAACCAATGGGGCTCTAAGCTCATCAGGGAATCAAAACTGAAAAAGGTGTAGGACAAGGCAAAGACCGGCAAAAAGCCAACCGACCAAGGCAAAAGCTTATGAGTGAGGGACTCGTCACCCGTGGTATCTTGCTTAACTGAGCTGCCCACTAAAATCTTAGAAAACCACACCCACAGCCCAAAAAATCCCACCAAACGAATTACAAAAAAGGTCAGGTTGAGATACGGGGCTTTGTGCTTGAGGAGTGGGTCATTGGCGACCACGTCAGCGTGAGTCCACTCATAAAGATGGGTGGAGCCGAGAAGCAATACGATGGCGCCGACAAAAGCGTAGGGCAAGAACGAGGCGAAGGCCTCCACCAGCCGACGGATGTTCACCGACCAACCTGCTTTTGTCACATGTTGAACAGCGGTAAAAAACAATCCCCCCAAAGCCAGCGAGACAAAGTAAAAAAAGCTGATGAGGTAGGAGTGCCAAGCGCGCTCTTTGTCGGTAATCAAAGTCACGACAAAGGCGGCCAATCCCAAAAACATAAAAATTGAATAGATGGTCTTCAGCCGATTGGATTGGGTGAAGTGCACCGGGGCCAGTTGTTTTACACTCTTCTCAGCCATGAATTGCTCCTCTAAATTCGCCTCAGTTAGCGGCTGCCCGCTTTTGCAAAGTTCGGATGTAGTTAACGATGGCCCACCGGGCCTTCTCGTCTTGAACCTGATTGATGTAACTTCCCATCACACCCTGACCGTCCGTAATAATGTGGAAAATTCGCCCGTCTGAAAAAGCTTTCACTTTATCCGAGACCAGCGGTGGCGGTTTCAAAATCATTTTACCGGCAATTTGACCGTCACCTGCCCCGGCTCCTCCGTGGCAAAGCCCACAATAAATGTCGTACTTTGCCTTGCCCATCTCGAGAGTTTCTTTGGAAAAGTCACTGCTCATGGGATTTTTGAGGGCGAGCCCCGCTTGTTCCGGTTGGCCCACAAAAGCGTAAGGTTTAAACCCTCGCGGAACCGTATTGGCCGGCGGTACTCGCATCGCCAGATTTCCCTTGGCGTTGGGATCCCAGTCTTGAAACTTGACCGCCTGTTGGTCCATCATCGCCGTCACCAACTCAATGTTGGTTTTATTTTTGCCCGCATTACATGACGAAAGGGTCAATACTACCAGTGCTGTAAATAATGGGTTAAAGCCTTTCATCTAAAACTCCGTCCGCTTAACTTCGACGGCGCCTAAATCACGAAACAACTTCGTGACCCGGTCCGCATCGTAACCATGATCATCTTCGGGAACAAAGAGCGCAAACTTAGAGCAAGTCAGATCCGGATCGATCACCGGCGGATCCACCTTGGGTAGCCCGTTGATCAAAATCATCGCTCCCACCGAACTCAGCGCCGCAAACAAAATCGTACATTCAAAGATCACTGGAATAAAAGCCGCTAGCGACCACATGGGCTTTCCACCAATATTAAGAGCCCAGTTCTCGGCCGACGTCCACCAGGTGAACCACACTCCGAACAGACATCCGGTTAAACCGAAGATGAAGGTAATCCAAGGAATATAAGACCGTGGAATCCCACAGGCCTCGTCAATTCCGTGAATCGGAAAAGGAGAAATCGCATCAAACTTTTTAAAGCCCGCTTCTTTAACTTTAGCAGCGGCCTTTACCAGTTGGTGCTCATCCAACCAAATACCGGCGACTCCGGGTTTCCCCTTCGCCCGGCACGCACTCATTAGTGATTCAGCAAAATTAGCCATGGTGGCCTCCGTCGCGGCCCACCGGCAACACCGGTTTTACCTCAGCAATCGCAATGGGCGGCAGTGTTCTGATGTAGAGGAGGAACAAGGTGAAGAACATACCAAAACTACCAATAATGGCTCCGGCGTCGAAGATGGTCATCTTCCACATTCCCCAGTTGGCCGGCAGGAAATCACGGTGGAGCGAAGTGACCACGATCACGAACCGTTCAAACCACATGCCGATATTAACAAAGATCGACACGACAAACATGATCGGAATTGAACGACGGGCATGCTTCCACCAGAAGATCTGTGGAATGACGGTGTTACATACCACCATGATCCAGTAAGCCCAGCCATAGGGGCCAAAGGCCCGATTCAAAAAGATAAAGCCTTCATAAGGAGAACCGCCATACCAGGCGATAAAAAACTCCATACTGTAGGCGTAACCCACCATGAGACCCGTGCACATGATGATCTTGTTCATGGCCTCCATGTGATCCAAGGTGATGTAGTCTTTAAAGACCGGTACCAACTTACGCAGGAGCACCATCAAGGTGACGACCATTCCGAAACCAGAGAACACCGCACCCGCAACGAAATAAGGCGGGAAAATTGTCGCGTGCCATCCGGGGAGACCGGCCACCGCAAAGTCAAAGGATACGATCGAGTGAACCGACAGCACCAGGGGGGTGCTCAGGCCGGCCAACAACATATAAACAATTTCGTAGTGACTCCACGAGCGGGCCGTTCCACGCCAGCCGAGGGACAACATGCCATAAACCAACTTACGAACCGGGTGTTTGGCGCGATCGCGAATCGTGGCCAAGTCCGGAACCATCCCGATGTACCAAAATACCAGTGACACCGTGGCATAGGTCGACACCGCAAACACGTCCCACAAGAGGGGCGAGCGAAAGTTCACCCACAAAGGACCTCGTTGATTGGGATACGGTAACAACCAATAACCTAACCAAGGACGACCGGTATGGATGATGGGAAAGGTCCCTGCCACCATGACCGCAAATACCGTCATTGCTTCGGCAGTTCGGGCGATCGACGTCCGCCACTTTTGCCGGAACAGAAAAAGAATCGCGGAAATCAAAGTCCCCGCGTGACCGATACCGATCCAAAATACGAAGGTGATGATGTCAGTTCCCCAACCCACCGGATGGTTAACCCCTTGCAAGCCCATACCGAACACCGCGGTCGCACCTTGCGCCACGACGTAAACCATGAGCAGAACCACCGCGACCGCTAAGCCGATGTAGTAGTTCTTGGGAGGAAATTTTTCCAACAGATGAACGATGTCCTCTGTGATGGTCTTATAGTTTTTGTTGCCGAGAACGAGTTGATTACGCTTAATCATGAGTGATGACCTTCCCCATGGGCGGACCCTGACTTCAATTGGTCTGCGTTGCGAACTTTCGTCTGATACCGAACTGCGGGAGCGGCATTGAATTCCTCGAGGAGCGTATAAGAACGTCCTTCTTGGAACATCCGGCTCACTTGGCTTTCGGGATCATTCATGTCTCCAAACACAATGGCCTTGGTCGGACAAGACTGCTGACATGCGACCTGCACATCGGCGGCCTTGAACTCACGCCCTTCCACTCGGGCCTGGTGCTTCGCGCCCTTAATTCGATGAATACAGAACGTGCACTTTTCCATCACACCTCGCGCTCGCACCGTCACTTCGGGGTTGAGGGCCAGATGCATCGGCGCTTCGATTTTGGTGTAGTCGAACCAGTTAAAGCGTCGCACTTTGTAGTAACAGTTGTTGGAACAGTACCGTGTTCCGACACAACGGTTATAAGTCATGTCGTTAATGCCCTCACTGGTGTGAGTGGTGGCCGCGACCGGGCAAACCGTCTCGCACGGAGCGTTGTCACAGTGCTGACAAGGCATCGGTTGATAAACCACTGCTGGGTCTTCGGGCTCACCGGTGAAGTAGCGATCGATGCGCAACCAGTGCATTTCGCGACCTCTGAGCACGTACTTCTTGCCGACCACAGGAACGTTGTTCTCTGATTGGCAGGCAATCATGCAGGCCGAACAGCCTGTGCAGGTGCTCTGGTCAATCGCCATCGCCCACTTGTGTCCCTTGTACTCATGGCCACTCCACATCGACACCATTTTATGGCGATGAATATTAGCCGAGGGATTTTCTAAGAATTGATCGAGAGTGGCCTCAACCACAATCTGGCGACCTTCCATCGAGTGATGGCCTTGGACGTTTGCCAGTTCGATGCTACGGCCGGTTTTTTCAATTTTCGCGTTAAGACCTGAGTAAACCGCGTCTTGTTCTCCATAGGTCGCCAAGGCGTAAGCGTTAACCCCGACGCCATTTGCGACTTTTCCTGCGGCCGATCGACCGTAGCCCACAGCTAAGCCCAGAACTCCATCGGCCTGGCCTGGCTGAATGTGAGCAGGAGCTTCGACCGTGTTGCCTCCGGCGGTCACTTTGACAACGTCACCCTCGTGAAGCTTAAGAGTTCGCGCATCCTTGGGCGAGACGCACAGGTAATTGTCCCAACAAATTTTAGTCACCGGATCGGGGAACTCTTGGAGCCAAGAAACGTTGGCCAAAGTCCCATCCATCAAGCCGACGGTCGGATAGAGGACCAGTTCGAACTCAGCCGAAGAGCCTTCGGTCTTAGCCGCGGCCTTAAGTGCCTGAGTGTTGAATCCCCGGCTCGCATGGTCCTGGCTGCCACCCGTCGTATCAAAGACACCCTGTTGGAGGACTTCGTACCAAAACTCTTCAAAGCCGAGTTTGCCGATCCCTTGACCGCGATGGCTGGCGTGAACCGAATTTTTCCAGTGGTTGCGTAAATAATCATACCAAGTGGCGGCCCCTTGGAAGCCACCAAAACCGGCCGCCTTCCCCCAAGCCAGCAGACTCTCTTGGAAAGCGCGAGTGCCATAGAGAGGTTGAATGGTCGGTTGCTGAATGCTGTAGACTCCCGCAACCACTTCCAGATCGCTCCAATTTTCCATTTCATGGTGAGCGCTCGCCAGATACTTGGCAACTTGTCCGGTTTCATCCATCCGGTCACCAACATAAATTGTCGTGACCTTCTTCAAGGACTCCTTAAGGTGAGGTGCCGAGTATCCGGGATTCACACCCGCGACGATGACGGATTTTACTTTTCCTGAATCGATGTCGGCTTTGAGGTCCGCCAAATCACTGGCTGAACCCTGGTAGCCGGTGTACGTCCAGGTCCGCGCATTCAAAGTCTTGCCATCATTTTCGAGTACGGAGTTCAAGAAGTTGACGGCTACCTGAAGCCCACGGGCTTGGGAAGTTTGCCCAGTCAAGCCGCCCGCTAACACGAGAGACTGTCCCCGGTGAGCCCAAAGGTCACCCGCCACCCGTTGCATGACCTTGGCATCGATTCCCAATTGAGATGCGACATCCGCGTATCCCGCCAAAATTGAAGTCACTGATGAATCGCCGGCGTATCGAGAAACTTTTGAACCCACGATCAGCTCGTGAAGGATGCCCATGACCACGGCCACTTGCTGGCTGGGACGAATGCGGTAGCGTTCATCGGCGTTTGCACCCGTTAAGGACATCAAAGACTCAAACACCACGAGCTTGTTCATTTCTTTGCCAGGTTTGCGACGCCCCCCAAAGTGGCGATTATGTTCCACCGGCTGCAGAAAAGTTCCCAAAAAATCCGCATCGACGGAGAGAATGTACTTGGCTTGATCCATGCGCACATGAGGAAGGACGGCCTGGCCGTAGCACTCCTGCTGCGCTTGGCGGTGAGCCGCCAAATTCATGGGTTCCCAAGTGTAGTGTTTACCACCACTGCCACGGACGAATTCATTGACCAATGCTTTGGTTGAAGGAGAAAGGACCGAGCTCGTTAGTAAAGCCACTCCGCCTTGTTTAAGTGCGGCCACCACTTCTTCGTCCAACTTTTCCCAAGTCAATGCTGAACCGGCACCGCCGTCGCCCTTTAATGGGGTCGTGGCTCGCTCAGGATCATAAAGTGCTAACAAGTGGGCATGAGCTCGAGCTGACATGGCACCCGCGTTGACCGGATGATCAGTGTTGCCTTCAGCTTTAATCGGACGCCCCTCGCGAGTCGCGACGACGAGACCAAATCCCATACTGCCGTCAGCAAACGAAGACGAATAGTAATTGATCTTGCCTGGCGTGATTTCCGGCGGACGCTTAACGTAAGGAACAATTTTTTGGGCAGGCCTGCGCAAGCAACCGATGGTACTTAAGGCCATGCTGGCGCCCATGAGTTTCAAGAATTCGCGGCGGGCCCAGCCCCCTTCACTGCTCTCTTCACGCAAGGGTGTCGATTGGAACTCGGCCCCAGCCTGCTCCAAAAATTCCGGGTCTTGCCGCCACTGTTCGAGACTCAGCCAATATTTTGGTGACCCCTTGTGCTCTGATCCTGTGTTCTTATTGTCGTTCATTTTTTCCCGGCTCCCAAAGATGTTAGTAATGGCAAGTGGAACATTCCGTCGCCGCATTATTCTCCGGCTTACGGTGACAGTTCACACACCATCCCATCGACAAACTACTATATTGATAAACCACCGGCATCGTCTCAACTGGGCCATGGCACTCCTGACAGACTTTGCCCTTTAAAATGTGAGCGGAGTGATTGAACTTCACGTGATCCGGAAGCAAGTGCACCTTTTGCCACGCAATGGGCTCGCCGTTGGAGTTCATCTCCATCAGCTTTTGCCCGCCCGGCTTATCAAGACCGACTGTCAAATGACAGTTCATACAAATATTGAGGCTGGGTACTGAAGAGTGGCGCGACACTTCGGGAGCCACGTGACAGTACTTGCAGTCAATCTTCTGTTGTCCTGCATGCAACTCGTGCGAAAAGGCGATGGGCTGATCCGGCTGATAGCCTTGATTGTAACCGATCGTCACGGAATTGGAGGTTAATAGATAGATTAGTCCAGACAGTCCGCCTAAGAGCCCGACAACGACTGCTGCGCCGATCACCTTCTTGTTCATAAGGTACCTACAGTGTGGATATCTCAGCTGTTATTAACAATTAGTTTTCAAAATTAATTATCTATAAAACTGGGAGCCACCCTTGGCAATGGTTAAATCAAGAAATTGTTAATGAATCTGATGGCCTACCGAAGCGTTGGTCGACGCAAATTTTTCTTGGTCGTGAACTCATGACCGAAAAAAAGAAAATGCGTGAAAGGCTCTCCTAATTTGAGGTTCAGGATATTTCCTTGGGAAAAATGACGAGCCTTTCGCTGAATAATTAAGCAGATTGCTGGTTCGTTCGCAGTCGACTCTGACGCACGGTAGCGACATAGACGACCCACAAAATATGAAGGGCCACGAAGGCCGAAACATATTCCACACCACCCGCGCCGAAGCCATAAGAATGAAGTCCCGCCCCCAGCACGAAGTTCACTCCATACCAAGCCATGATCACCAACGAAAAAGAGAGCACGGAACTGACGGCCATTCCAAATTGACGAATCCACCCCACCAGGCGCCCATGGAGAATGGCGAGATAACCAAACCAAGCAATGAGGGCCCAGGTCTCCTTCGGATCCCAGCCCCAAAAGCGTCCCCAGGAGTAGTCTGCCCAAACTCCACCTAAAATAATTCCGCCGCCCAACAAAATGATACCGATCTGAATGGCGCGATAAATCGCCTTATTGGTCTCTTCGATCTTGGCGGCGAAGCGCTTTTCATCACGTAAAAAATAAAAGAGCTGTACGTCAGCCAAGGCAAAAGCCAAAAAGAAAGCCGCATAACTCAAGGTGATTACCAGCACGTGGGTGGTCAACCAAAAGTTATCGCGCAAAACCGGCTCAAGTGGTGACAGGGTCTTGTCGAGCACCGACGGTGCCATGTCGGTGAGGATCAAACAAAATACCGCCACTAAGGAAGAGACCAGTAAATAAATCCGACCACGGCTCTTCCACTCCATAATGGCCGCCAAAATCATCGTGCCCCAAGGGACCCATACCACCGTCTCGTACATATTGCTCACCGGCGGCCGGCCCAAAAGGTAACTGCGTAAGCCCATCCCGTAGGTATGCAGGCCAAAGCCCACGATCGCGGCTCCCCAGCCGACTATATATAATGAACGTCGTCGATTAACGCTGGCCCCGAGAAGAGACAAACTGGCCACCAAATAAAAAATCCACGACCACATGAAGGGGTGAAAGGTGTTGAGGTGGACCTCGGTTTTGATTTTCCGGTCGTTGCCGTACTTCTCGGGCGCTTGTTGGCGGGCCAGTTCGCGAAACTCGTTGACGGCCGCTTGGAGAGGCCCGAGGTCAGCCTTGGCCGAGGACCCTTCCGCTTCGGCGGTGACGACTTTAATGAAAGCTTTGGTCATCGTCGCAAATTTTTCGCCCAAGGGCGCAGGCAAGCGCGCCACGGCCAGCCAGGTGTCGCCAGCAGGATCCGGAGCTACCAACAACGCCTGCCCAAACTTGATCCCGTGATACAGGCTCAATTGATTTTCTAAGGTTTGCACCGCCTGAAAGTAGGGATTGAGCTTTTCCTGGGCCTGCAGTTTGGTCCGCATTTCTTGAATCAGCAATCCCACGCGCTCATTGAGGAAGAGTTCTTTGGGTGAATAATATATGCGTTCCTTGTCCAGCTTGAGCGCCTCGCGCAGTCCACTATGACGAACTTGAACAAACTGCGCATCATCCCAATGTTCGGGAATAAGCAACCAAGTCAACACCACATCTGCGGCTTCTCTCCCGCCAAACTTCTCACGACCGTACAGCAGTTTGAGTGATTCTCGGGCAAAGGAATCGTAGGGTTTGACCCGTCCGCCTTGCTGCACGGGCAAGTCGCGCAGCAGATCGCCCGCTGAACTTCCCCAAGCGCTGGCCAAACTTAGAAAAATACTTCCCAGCAAAATTCCGGTCTTAATGAATCTCACGCCATTTCTCCTGGGGCTTTTTCTTTAGCCCATCTTTTCAAGCTCTTATCATAGAACAGCAAGATCGCCCCGAGGGTGACCATGAGCGAACCCAAATATTTCCAAAAACGGCCGGGGTCGCGATTAACTGACAAAACGGAAAGCAAAGGCTTTCCCGATTCATCTTCTTGAAAGCTGGCCTGGTAAAAAGTGAAGCCCTGATGTTTCAAGGGATTGTTCATCGAAATGGTGACCTGGTTACCGTCATTGGTCAGCACATCACTCTCGTAACTCATCGCCCGCATCGTCCCTTGATATCGACCAACGCGAAAATCCTTAAGAGTCAGATCAAAGGGAAGTGACACCCGCCGGTTGCCATAACTGACAACATAGGCGGTGTTCTCGGTAAACAGTCTCAACACCGAGTTGGAGCCCAGCCAATGTTCTTCTCCACGAAACTTCACCCGCAAGGCAGACACCGTCGCCGGAGACGGCTGTTCGCGCTTTTCGTAAGTGAGTTGCCGTTTGGCCTGCGGAATGAAGCGCAAGATTCGCAGCTGTAGTCCCATCCATCCGGTGTCGATACTCATGCCTTCGGTGAGCTCCCCACTTTTAAGAACCTTCCCCTCTTTATTGCGAATCTCATAATCCGCCTGGCGCTGTGGGGAAGCAAAGTGAAAGACGATGGTGTTTTGTCCCAATTTCTTATATGGGCTGTCAGTCAGAACCACTTGAGCCGGACCCAGATCCGCCAAATCTTGGCCTTGTCCCCGCCCTAGAAACAACCAGCGGGAAATATTGACGTTGTCATTTTGCAGCTGAAAGCGAATGCCGGGGCCGTCAAATTCACTGGTGGAAGCGACGATTTCCTGCTTTTGATAGGCATAGTGGGCATAGTCAAACACCGAGAGCAAATCATCGCCCAAGCGAAACTCCACCGGTTGATCGCTCGGAGGATTCAAGAGAAAATCCACCGTCCGCTCGGCGATGGGAGTGAACTTTTGACCATCAAACGACGCGTAGATCGACAACTGTCGATCATTGACTGTTACTTGGTGTCCCTTCTCGCCGATCGAAAGTGAGAGCGTGCCATCCAAACCCCAATACCGGGTCACCAGCGAACCCGCCAAGGTGATAATGATCCCAACGTGGGCGAGCAAGAAGGGGGAGTGACGCCACTTCCAGGGCCAGCGATCAATCATGACCATGATCAATTGCACGCACATCAAGCCCAAGAAAAAATACATCAAGGGTGAATGATAGATCAGCTTTTGGGCGTACTCCGCGTCGTAACGAGATTCATAGATGGTACCAATCGCCGAAAGCCCCCCGAGGACAAGAATCACCACCACGGCAAGCTTGACTGAAATCAAAATTCTATAAATGCGATCCAACCATTTCATGCCGGGCGAATCCTACCACTTGGTACTTCTGAAAGTTGTCGCGGGTGTAGCACTTCACCCCTAGAGGGTCAATTCCGGCAATTTTCAAAAGGCCGGAATTTCCGTATAGATAAATCGAAGAGCCTGTTGAAGTTGCAACTGCACTTGGGGCATTACTTCCCGTCGCAACTGCTTGGTCACTTCATCCATATATAAAGCCCGACTCATTTCGACTTGAATGGCATTTTGACCGCGATCGGGATGTCCATAAGTCTCAGTGACGCGACCACCCAAGTAAGGCCAATTCACGGCGACCCCAAATCCGGCCCGCCGATAACTCTCAACCACGAGGTCGCGAAACCAAGGTTCGCAACTCTTCCCACTGCAATCACTCACGACAATTTGAGCCCGAGTCTCACCGGGATCGCGATGGGCCTTGGTGCCCTTGCTCGGCATACTGTGCGCGTCCACATGAAAAACCTTGGCCGCACCTTGGGTCTTAAATTGCCCATAGACCCTTTCGACTTCTTGATGAAAGGGCCGAAAATACTTTTCCACTAATTGTTGGTGCAGCACCTGGCTGAGCGGTTTCGGCAACACTCGCTCCCCTTTGGTCGTGACACTCCAATAAAAACCGCGCGGAAAGGTTCCAACCGGGTTGGTGCTGCCCTCCACGCTGTCAACATCGACATCCTCGGGGAATCGATTGAGGTCCACCACAAAACGGTGCCACCGAGTCACCACAAAAGGGATTTTGAGAGCCTCAATAGCCGGGCGGTAGAGTTGATCCACATACCGGTCCACATCACACATCAGCACGGTTTCCGGTAATTGCTTAAGCCAAGGCGTTTCGCTGGGAATCTCTTCCCCGGCATGAGGGACTGAAACAAAAAAAGGCTTCATTCGGTCTACTCCCGGACTGGTCGCCTATCATTGACAAGTTTTGGATTCGCCGCAAGCTCTTTTAGGACCTCCGTCTTCGACCCTTATTATAGATGGAAAGTCGTTGGCTTAAAGCCCTCGGTTGTGCTTAGCTATGAGCATGAGCAGCAAGATTTACACCCGAGGCGGCGATCAAGGCCAAACCTCGTTGGTCAACGGCCGACGGGTTTCTAAATCCCATTTGCGACTGGAAGCCTACGGCACGGTTGACGAACTCAATTCGGTTTTGGGAATGGTGGGATCCCATCTCACCAACGCCTCTCATCAGTCTAATTTGATGGACTTTGCCAAGGCCGGGCTTGAGGAAATTTTGGTTTTGCAAAATCAATTGTTTGTGGTGGGCAGTCACTTGGCTTGCGATGATCCGGCGTGGAGCAAAAAACTGCCACCTCTCAGCGGCGGGATGGCCGAACGCTTGGAAAAGCAAATTGACGAATGGACCAAATCCTTGCCGCCGCTCACCGAGTTTATTTTGCCCGGAGGTAGCATGATCGCGGCTTGCCTTCACTTGGCCCGCACCGTTTGCCGTCGGGCCGAGCGAACCACCACCGCCCTGCAAAGCCAAGGCGACCAACTGGACCCGCAGATTATTGTGTACCTCAATCGCCTCAGCGATTACTTGTTTGTGATGGCCCGTTACGCGAACCTCCAAATGGGCGAACCCGACAAGACCTGGAAAAAATAAATCATGCGCTTGGTGAAGGCCACCCCCGAAGACGACCAAAAGATTATCAGTTATTTTCGCGAAACTGTTTTACCTGGGTCGATTGATGTTTCCTATGTGAGGGTCGGCTCCTTTTTTAACCAATACCAACTGCAGTCCGACGACTACGTCACCTACCTCCTGCTCAATGACGACGAGCAAATAGAAGCCATGGCCTCATTGGTGTTTCGCCCGGCGCGGGTCGAAGGCCAAACTCAAACGATCGGCTTTGCCAAAGATTTGCGCGTATCGAATTCGCGTGCCGCCATCCTCAGCTGGTCGCAGCACTTTTTTCCGGTTATTGAAGAGGAAAAAGCCAAGCGCAATTGCCAATACTTGTTCTCGGTCGTTGGGCAAAGCCAAAAGCAAGCTTATAATGCCTTCGTCAGACCCAGATCGATGAAGCGGCGGTTGCCGCGCTATTATTTGTTTCGTCGTTTTCAAATCGTGAGCCTTCACGGGCTCAAACCCTGGCGACATGGCCCTCTCCCCAACATCCGAGTGCGAGCGGCGCAAGAGAGTGATCGCGACGCCCTGTACGCCTACATCGTTAAGAAGAAAACCCTTAAGCCCTTGACCTACACTTCGGACTTAGCCGAGATCGACGCCAGCCTCGCCCGATGGCGAGACTTGAAGCTTGAAAACTTTCTGATTGCCCAGGACAAAGAGCAAAACATCTTAGGCTGCACCGGCGTTTTCTCGTCTGCCCGCACTCAACGGGTGATGGTACAGGGGTATTCCTCACAAGCGATGACTCTCAAGGAAGGTCTGCAATTATTGTCGATTGTGGGGCTTGGCAAGCGACTTCCGGCCGTGGGCCAGTATTTGGAAATGAGCTACCTCACCCATTTGTTTGCCGAAAATCCCGATATCTTTTATGGGCTGTTATTTACGGCCTTTAAGAACACGGTAAAGAATCAATTCTTAGTTTATACTCACTTTGAAAACTATTGGTTAACGCTTCCGCCGCGGGGATTCTTGTCCTCGACAATGCCGGCGGGATTTTACTGCGTGCTTTCGCCCGATCAGGTCGTTCCGGATTTTCTTAAGCCCGTTCACTTACACGAACCCCCGGATTTTGAATTGGCGCTTTGGTAA
>JADZEO010000041.1 GCA_020850475.1 Bdellovibrionales bacterium
AAAAACCGAGCCCAGTTTACTGCGCAACATGGTCCCTCGTAGGCGTATTGGTTCTGGCGTACGCTGACGAGATATCTTGAACTGAATAACGCCACTGCTGGGGCGCGGCCGCTTGGTCCCAATTGTAGTCGCCATTATTGTTGTTGGTTCGATCTTGTTTTTTGACCACCATGATTTCTCCCGGCTGCGAGGTGGGACGGATGTCCACCGAATCCCCGACGATCAGGACGCCGAGGACAAGAACTTCGAGACGAAGTCCGCCGTTGGTTTCACAAAGCTGTCCTGTGTAGGTATCCTTCCCCACCTTGACTTCAATCATCCCTTGCGCATTTAGCTGCACGTTGATCTCTGGGTACTTTGGCTTGCTCGCAAGGTTGGTCGCCTTGTAAGTGACCACGGGACTATGGGCCATTGGTAAGTAGGTCCGCCAAGTGGAGCCAAATAGGCTCCTGGCGTGGCTGTCGATGCGCTCAAAGTCGGCTACTCGTTGTACACAGTTTTCACCGTGAGAATGACAACTCCAAAGGGTCAGCAAGAGGAAAACCGCTGCAAGGGCAGAAATACGGAATATCCGATTCATTTGATTCCTGACGTTAGGTTGGGGACGGGAGGGGGGCGCTCGCTGGCCCGATCTACTGCACGTTCGGCACCAACTGAGAGGGCGCAAAACTAGGGAACGACTGCGCTCAGAGCCTTAGTCCTCAGCCACCTGTCAAAATTCTGGACAACTAAGGCAATCAAGCAATGCGTTAGGTGATGAGATTGCCGATGGTTCTGATATGTTGTGGGGGCCGACATTAATAAGATAGATCGGAGAAACACCAGCGATGCTTTCATTTTTGCCTGGCCCCGTACTTGGTTGTATTTGTGTCCTACTCGCCAGTCTCAACACCATCCTTGTGGTACCTCTTCTTTATGTTGCGACGATTTTTAAATTGATTGTTCCCTTGCCTGGTTGGCGTCGGATGTGGAGTCCAATTCTTGCTGGGATCGGAGAGATTTGGATTTGGGGTAACAGCACAATTATTCGAGCGACCCAAAGAATTGACTGGGATGTGGAGGGGCTCAAAGACTTGAGTCGGCAGTCGTCGTATTTTATCACCTGCAATCATCAGTCCTGGGTGGACATCATTGTTTTGCAGCACATTTTTAACCGGACGATCCCCTTTATTCGTTTTTTCCTCAAACAACAGCTGCTCTATTTTCCGTTGTTGGGGGCAGCGTGGTGGGCCCTCGATTTTCCATTCCTTAAGCGCTATTCAACAGCCCAGATCCTAGCACATCCTGAACTTCGCAACCGTGATCTTGAAAGCACCCGAAAGGCCTGTGAACGTTTTCGGGGACTTCCCGTCTCGATTTTGAATTTCTTAGAAGGGACGAGATTTCGGCCGGAGAAGCACGATAAGCAAAAGTCGCCCTATCGCCATCTCCTCAAACCCAAGGCGGGTGGATTCGCCTTTGCCCTTGAGGCCATGGGCGATCAGTTTGCGGCGATACTCGATGTCACCATCGTGTTTCCCGATGGGGCCACTCGGTTTTGGGACCTGGTGACGGGCCGGATGCGGCGGATTGTCGTCCGCGTGAGCCAGTATGAAATTCCGGCTGCGCTTCTCCAAGGGCCGTCGATCGATGAAGCCCAATATCGCCAAATTGCGAAGGACTGGGTGAATGACCTTTGGGTAAAAAAGGATGAAATGATCGAGAGCCTTACGCCCTCACCCCAGACTTGCTCGGCGACTTAGCGCGAGAGTCCATCGCCGCGGATTAATCAAAAATAATTAAAACTCGGACAACCCGCCGGTTTGGGCAAGTCCATGTGGTTGGTGGTCGCGGCCGGCAAGCCAGCCGCAGAGCGGTTGCCGAATGTGGTGGTATTGGTTTCTGTCACGGTTTCGGCTCCGCCATTGAGATTTTTTTTGACCCCACCGGCTCCCACTACCGTGAGATCGCGCAAGTTGAGCTTGAACCCATTAAAAGCGTTGTAATCGATGAAGCTGCCGCTCCCTCGGTCATTAATCATCAAGGTGTTTTCGATTGTCAGACTTTGCACGGCATTTCGCGATGACGTGTTCCCGGCTTCCATGGCAAAGCCAATCATATTGGAGTTCGCACTTTCGGGACCTTGCTGGATGACGCTGTTGCGAATGACGACGTCACCCCCTTGGGAAATATCCATTTCACGGCTGTCTTCGCCGTCGAGCGAAGCTGAAACCGAACATTCAAAAGTCATTTTTTGAGCACGTGATTTAAAGTTGTTGCCCTCATAACGAGCGCGCAAAAACAAACTGTTGCGAACAATCAAATGAGTTACTTCGGCTGACATATATATATTGTGCGTGTACCCAGGATCTTCGGCTGACCCGTTGGCTTCAAATTTTGACCACTCGAGAGTGACATCGCCCTTACCCCCGAGAATACCATTTTGATTGTGATGAAAGTGACAATAGCGAACGGTGAGGCCCCCCTTGCTCTGATCCCGAATGGCTGCCCCGTTACCGCCCTCACCGGAAGAGATCTCCACTCCCGAAATCTCCAGGTGAGTGAATGTCATATTCTTGCCGTTGTTAACAAAAAACCCTTTACTCTGGCAGGCGGAGTCGCGCAGCCGGGGACGGCCACAGACACCAACGACCTCCACATTTTCCATTGCCGCTGGAATTACGGCGCAGGCAGTGTAGTCCGACGATCCCTTTACGACCTCAACACGACTCCCGTTGGGAGCGGCGTTCAGTGCGGCTTGAATAGAGTTGTATTGGCAGCCGGGGCGCGTGTCTCCCGTGGGACAAACGCGTAAAACTAGACGCCCTTGGAAGTCGCCGGGAACGGGCGCCATCGTCATGGGACAATAAGAGAGGATATCGGTGCTTGGTGGGTCCCCGGTAGGCGGATCCCCGATTGGTGGACCCGCAGGTGGGGGCGGCGGAGGGTTGATATTCTGTGCTCCAGAACCCTGTTGTAGTTCATGGGCACGAAAGGAACTCTCGCATCCACTGAGAACCAGGATGGCCAAAATCGTCAGCGAAATCTCAATTTGAAACTTACCCATGTCGATGATCCCCAATCAATGATACTGCAAAGCGAGTGCTCGGCTCTCCCCAATCGCTCGTGTTTTGGCGGCCCGTGGTTGGCGAAAAATCAGTCGATGGCTAAGCACTAGGCATCTCAAGGCGAGATCGACGAGCTGTGGCAAGTCCTACCCACCGAGATTGAGTGGTCAGTAGCGGAACTTAACGCGAGATTTTTTGATCTCACCCCGACGTTTTTTGGAATCAACTCGCTTCCGTTGAGCCGCTCGAGTGGGTTTGGTGGCCTTGCGCTTTTTCGTGGGGCGAAGAGCCGCGTTAATGAGGCTCAAAAGTTTTGCGGTGACCACGTCGACATTTTGCGTGCGCGACCGGTATTCGTCGCAGGTGAGTTGAAGCTGGCCGCTCTTGTTGAGCCGAGGGGCAAGTTTCTCGAGGAGAAGCGATTTTTCTTCGAGTAAAAAGGCCTGTGATTGGTCCGGTGCCCAAATGACTTCAACCCGCGATTCGGTGCGATTGACATGTTGGCCGCCCGGCCCCGAACTGCGGCTGTATCGGTACTCGACTTCATTTAAAATTTGCTTCACAGTCTCGTCCCGCATCCGCGACTCCTCACTACGAGTTTGAGCTTACTCAGGTACCGGGCAAATCTCAACCATCATGTCGAAGGGCTCAGTGTCTTATTTTGAGACACTGAAGACCGGAGCTTCGTAGCGAGTTATTGCTTGTGCTAAAATGAGACTATGGCTCGCGCTGTGGAACGACTCCTCAGTATCGCTGTGGCAAGCAGCCTTTTCTTTTCACTCGATCTCCTCGCCAAGACCGAAGAGGAATTTATTGTCGAAACCGAAGCCCACATTCTGCGAGTTGTTCGCATGGGCCGCCACTTGCTGAACTCGCCGGAGTTCCTGGCGGAGTTTCCAGAGTACGCGCAAATTGACCGGCGGCGGGCTCTTCAGTTCTTTGCCCTTCATGATGCCGCCAAAATTCGACAAGATCGACCCACGGCGCGAAGTTATGATGTGCCGACTCGAGAGCAGGGAACAATGGCGCAGCGACTGGGCGCTCTCCATGGGCAAGACTTTGCGCAGTTGCCGGAAGCGGAACGACGTGAGGCCCAACATTTACGAGAACGTCTCAATCGAGCCGACGCGGAAATCGCCAAGCGCTATATGCATAGTGTTCGGTTGGTCGATGCTCGAGGCGTATTAAGTGACGAAGCCAGACTTCTACTGACCTTGGAAAAGGCTCTTGATTCGGGGGATCGCTATTTTGTTGGCAATCGACACCTCGGGGAGTCGGGACGCAATGAATTTGGGCGCGCAATGAAGCCAGCAAGTGAGTTCCTCAGTGATGATCGACGTGCATCACGCATTGCCCGCTTCATGGAGACTTCGCCTCACTTCTCCTACTCCGAGGTCACTCATGGACTGGATCTGCGGTCTTACATGACTTCCCGAATGCTAACGACGCGACCCGTGGATTACTTTCTTATGCGCGAGGCTGAGTTAAAAGCCCCCCCGCTCCCTCTGGTCAGTCGGGCGCGGCGATTACCTTCGCACATTTGGGGGCGGCAGGCGGCGACAGGTTTGGTGCGGGTGACGGATCGCGGTTGGAAGCGGCTTCCTGGTGGTGCCACCCTCGGGGCGGTCGGCGTTGGCCTGGCCGTCGCCACCGCGCCACCCGGGGAAGTGATGAATGCGGTGGTGGATTCGATTATTTATGTGCCTGATGCAAGTGCCGCTACCCTGGGAGATCGAATGGTACAAACACCGGGGAGTATGGACGCCTTTTTCGCGTTACCGTTGGATGAGCAAGCCAATGTGAGACTTCGTTACCCCGAGTTTCACCGCGCCCTTAACGATCTGCACCCAGAGATTCTGGGTCTGCAGTGTCGCGAAGACCGGGTGTTGATCGAGTTAAGAACGCTGTCGTCGGAGGGTAAACGTTGGCTGGAACTCCTACGCGATCCCAACGGCAAGTTTGTGCGAGTTGACAATCGGCGAGCGGATGAAAGGTCGCCTTTGAATCAAAGTCTGTTTTTGGATGACCATGAGCGAGTTCAAACCATCCGGTTTGCCCATCGTAATGGTTCCTTCAGCACAATTTCGGTGACCGAGTTTGCCGATCGCCAGTCGCGAGTGGCGTTGGAATCGCGGTTTACTCCCCAGCGGGTCGGCGAGGCCGAACAGGCGATGAGACTGTTTGCCCTCCAACAAGATGCCATCGTTGAATGTTGTCGTGAATCAGCTTGTGTTCAACGCCTAGAGGCCGCCCACACCGCTCACGCCGCCAGCTCCCGCCGAATCGAAGACCCCCGGCCAGCCCCTGGTACTCCAGGTACTCGAGGCGCTACAGGTACGCCCTAACCTACTAGGGCTGGTGAGCGACGAACTCAGTTCTTTGGTCCTGCAAAGCCCCTGAGACTCGAATCACTTTGCCGGAGCTCAAACACTCGGTGAGCAAGTTCTGCCCCGTTGGACCCGAAACAAAAGCATAGTCGCGGTTGATAATCTGATCGCAGCCCGGCAAAGGAGTGCCGTTGGATCCGTTACCGGCCGCGAACAGGCACATCCCGTTGGGGAACTCTCGAGTCTTAAATAGGAGGGCTGGGTAAAGAATATCGGAACTGACCAACTGACCGTAACAGACTTCCCGAATGTTCGATCCGGCGATCACGTTCGTATTGCACCAATCCCATTGAAAGCGCGTCGAGTCGGTGGGTAAGCACGAGGCTGCCATCTTGGACTTGTCATTGGCGTTGATAGGCTCAAAGCCCTTTTTACATCCGGCGCTCGCGCCCAAAATGAATGCGATGGCAATGACCAGCTGACCAGAATGACCCACTCGCACTCCCTCCCATTTTGGGTGCGCCCCTTCAACCCAGCTTAGCACATCCCACCACGGGAGATAGGGCGTGGGATTCTCAATCACTCTTGAGCAGGTCCTTGGTCCTGTGGTTAAAAAGAAAAGGCAGCCGAGCGGGTCGAGCTCGGCTGCGGAGAGTAAGATTGGTTTTGGCTAAGTTACTTATCCCGAGGCACGAGCGCAATGTCCATGCCGCCGGGATGGTTGGTTGTGGAATCAAATATAGGTTTTTTAACTTCAACATTTTGTTCCGCCGCTGCTGACGGTGGATTTTTAAACGATATGTGTACCACTCTCCGTCCCGAATTGTTTTGCAGTTCGGTTTGAGTGACACGCTGACGGCGGGTTGACGGAGTGTTCTTGGTTTGTTTGGCGGGACTGACTTTCTTGGTGGTCTTGGCGGCTTCGGACTGAGCCTTGTCTCCTGCCACTCGTTGGGCTGCCGCCTTCGACTTTCTTGGAGCTGCATTCACCAAGGAACTATTAATGATCGCAAAAATGAGAACTGAAATGCTCAGACAATATCCGCTCACACCCAGCATGAGACGACTGTACTTCCCCTTCATTTTGATTTCCCCCTAGCCCTTGCGGTTGGTGGTTTCAAGTTTTGTTCCAAGAGGCAAAATTCAAACCTTCAAATTCACTCGAAAAATTCGTGGATAGCAGTGAGACGGTGAAAAACTTGTGCGCAAATTCTTGTATCGAGTTGAATCTTCCATTGAGATTCCTGAGTCGAACCAACTATCTTGGCGAGGCCCTCAAGAAGTGGAAAGTTCTAGAAAGTGTCCAACTCCTGGTGAGCGATCTTGAAACACTGATCGTGATCAATGTCTCGTTATGACACAATCATTATTGCTTACCGCGAATGCCGCGGCCACCGGGCCTCAGCGGCGGCCGGGCGGAGCAGAATTAACTCATTCCTAACGCCCATTAGGATCTTGGGCCGTCTCAATCTCAAGACTTTCTCGGGCGTGAGTTTTACTTTGCCCAAGATATGTTGTTTATTTATGATTAAATGACGTAAATTTATTGTTCATCCTGGTGTACCGGAGTGTTGCGGGTGGCTCTCTACTCGGTCGTTAGTTATCTGACAGGTTCAATTAAAAAAATATCTCCTGATAGTAGGGACTGGTGGGTCGCCCTCCACGCGGCAACTGAGAAAGTGACGTTGCCGGCGGGTCAAATCGTTGATCGCGAGATGGCTCCATTCCCAGGCATTGCTTGCGTGCGCAGTGGCTCGCTTCAGCGTCGCATCCAGAACGGCGATTCTCAGTTTGTGATGGCCCAATTGATGGTCGAATCTGATCTCCTGGGCCTTGAGTGCCTGATCGATGAGGGGCACTGCCAAGATCAGTTTCGAACCCGCGAAAAGACAGTTCTCTATTATTTTCCTCAGGAGCTGGTCAAAGATCTGGTGCTCAAGGTGCCGACGGTAGCCCACCACCTTTTTCAGGTCCAATCCGAGTATATTCGGGAGCTGTTGACTCACGTGCAGGTTCTTTCCAACAAAAGCCTTCAGGCCCGAACGGCGGCAGGGATTTTGTATTTCTGCGGCAAATTAGGACCTCGACCTTGGACCAATAGAGAGTTGGCCTTGTGGGCGGGTGTCACCCAAGAGGGAGTGGGTCGTAGCTTCTCAAATCTAATGAGCCAAGGGGTAATAAAGAAAATCAAGCGGCAGACCATCATTCGCGACACCATGACCCTTCAGAAGATGGCCAGCGACTTCAAAGAGCAAACGGCGCCCTTCTTGACGTCTTATCTGGTTCGTCAGTAGTCTCAGATTAACGCCAAGGGAGGGCTCTCTATGCAAAACGGATTTTGCATTTCCAAACTCGTCTTAGGATTCATCGTGACCGCCGCGATTTCCGTGTCGGCCGGGGCCATGGGCCCCAACAGCGTCTTTGATCGCAATGGCAAACGCCTTCCGGATCGAGAAGCAAATTCTGAAAAGGTCGCCTGGGAGTTGCTGTCCATTCAGCAGCACGCCGAGTTTGGGGCCATGGGATTGTTGAGTGCTGGTTTCTTCGGGGGCGGATGTTCGGCAACTATTGTTGATGCCGGCGGAAACGATCAAACGCCCGTCTATATTGTTACCAATGGCCACTGCCTGATGAATGGCATGCCCCGCCCAGGCCAGTTTATTGTCGATCAACCTCCGGCCAGCGGGATGAACTTCACGGCCCGCTATTTTAGAGATGCCGGCAGATCCAAAGTCACCTTTCAAGTGCAGCGAGTGGAGTATGCCACCATGACGGGAACTGATATGGCAGTCATGAGACTCGCAGCGACTCGCCGAGATCTCGCGCAAAAAAATCTGCAAGGTTTTCGGTTGGCTCGCCATGCTCCGCCCTTGGGCGAAGACGTGGCCAATGTCGGAATCCCCCAATCGGGTGTGAGACCCACCTTTTTGCGCCGAAGCCTGTGCAAGATTCTTGAACAGGTCGATCTCCGCGAGGGAGGTTGGAGCTTTTCACAAGCCTATCGCAACCAATGTAGTGTGGTCGGCGGCTCCTCGGGCTCGTCGTTGATTTCAACCACCACACGTGAAATTGTGGCGCTCATCAACACCGGAGTGGATGATAGCGTCCGCACGCCCTGCGAAGAAAATCATCCCTGCGAAACGACCGGCGGATCGGGCGGCGTTTCCCATCCCGAATTCAATTATGCCCAACGGGTGCACGAGTTGTCTTCGTGCTTTGATGCCCAAGGGGTGTTGCGAATTCGAGACCCGCAATGCCAGCTTCAGCGCTAGCCGGAGCTTGCCATCGTCTGAGTGCTGAGTGAGAGATTAACCAGGAAGTTTGCCACGGTGGAATCGTAACGAGAAAGAGATGACATCCGTGTTGGCGGCGCTATCGGCTTCTTCCGACATTCTCACGGTCTTGAGCAATACGTCCAGTTGCGAGAGGATCAACTCCAGGTACCTGGGAGAAATTCGTCGGAACATTTCGGCGGACTTGAGTTTTTCCATGCCAAAAAACTTGGGTCGGTCCACATCGTACTGATCGAGCTTTTGATAGATCTGGGTGAGGGTCTTGCCCTCGGCCGGAGGAAAGCGAAATTCCGGGTAAGCCGCCTGGATTAAATTCCCCTCAATATAAATGATCTTCTGTTCCTTAAAGTCGGCCAAAATCTCATTCAAGCTGCTTTCTGGGAAGTGGACGAGCAAATCTTTAAAGTCCAGGGGTTGGCGGCTAAGGACGACCAGCAAAAACAAATAGTAATGTTGTTGCGATCGAGCGATCAAACCAACTTGGCGCTCCGTTAGCGTTCGCTGGACAATCACCGTCTGCTGGCCTGGTGGCGGCGGGGAGGGCGGGCGAGGCGCCGGCGCCAGAGACTTTTGGCTTTGAGAAAACAAGTGCGAGTGGTGAGGGAAGTTGGCCGAGCAATAGGCGAGGATCAGCTGCTCGCCGAATTGCGAAGGGAGAAGTGCCGCGAGATTATTGATCACCTTGGTGGACGGCAGGGTTTGGCCGTTTTCTATGCGTTTATAGTAGGAGTAGTTAAAATCAAGATCGGCGCGGGATTCCAGGTATTGGTAGAATGCCCGGGCACTGGGAAAGCCCATTTTTTTTCGCACTTCTTGTAAGCATTTCCCGACCATTTCGCACCTAAGTCCTATTTCTACTATCGGTAGAAATTCTAGAAATTGAAGAGATGTGTTTCAAATTGGTATTGGGTACAAGCAATCTCAGAACGAGACAACGGGAGTTGAGATGAATCTGGGACGAGCGTGGATCAAGAGCGTATTGTCGATAGTGGCAATTGCTCTCAGTTTAACAGCCGCAGCGCAAGACGAGCTCGCCGATTTCAGCCCACCTCCCTTATGTGGTGATCGACTCTTTGCGAACTTGTCCGCCGAGATTGATGCCCTGGAAGTGGCAACAGCTCAGGGCGATGTCCCCTCCGACCTGTATCAGATGCTAATGAGGCACTGGCAAGGGGAGTGGGAAAAAGAGATTCGTCGCTGCGTGACTGAACTGTACGTCCAGTTTGGTCGTCTGCAAAGAGGGTGGGATCCGAACGATCCCGCGGGGAGTCCACTGGCGAGTGAACCCCCGTTAATGCCCCCGAACTCGGCTCTGCCTCAGCGCAATGGCCGAGGCGAGCGCGAGCGTGAAAAACCGCCAGTGGCTGGGAGTCCAACCAGCCCGCGGTCAGGAGCGAATAGCTCCGAAGAAGCGTACCTTCGGGAACTGGTGGCTAATACCCAGGCCCGGATGAGATCCAAGTGGGCCGCTCTCATGGATCGTGTCAGCCATGGAGTGGAAAGGGTCGACTGAATTGAGTTTGGTTGAGTGAGTGTGGTGAGTATCGTGTTTGGTAAAGACTTGGTTGAAATAGCAAAAGAATTTTAGAGTCAAAAAAGCCTCCAATTGCCCCAATAACCCGTTGTCAGGCCCTCGGGTTCGCTATCAGACGAGCGAACCCGGGGGTTTGCCTTTTTACAGTGGTCAATTTCCTAGCCACCGAGGCCCCGTTTTTTTCAAGCTCCCCTGGTCTTGCTCTTGCTACGTCTTGAGTAGGTGATGGTGGGTGTTGGTCGTTAGGAATGGAGATGACCATGAGCCCGGCACGGATGCGCATCGCACTTTTAATTCCTCTGATTTATTTAATTTCCAGCTGTGACGAAGCGAAGTTTTCCAAGTCAGGTGAGCGGACTTCACCCTCGACGACTTCGCTGGTTGACTTCGTCAACGGTTACGTCGTGGCTAATCCTCCACCGGCCTCGGGCGAAGAGCCGCCCGACCCCTCAGTCATCCAAGACAACTATTGTGGTGGTTCTGGGGATGAACGCAAAGTTTGGATTTGCCATTACCCTCCGGGCCAGATCGCCAATCGACATTCCGTGTGCGTGAGCGTGAATGCCCTTCCTGCCCACGTCGGACGCCACGGCAGTGAGGGAGAATTTGATTTCATTGGTCCTTGTGAAGAAGGACCAGTGGGTCCCGGTGATCCTCCATCGCTGCCGCCGGATCATGAGGCTGACGGTGATGATCATGTCGATCACCAACCGATCGACCATGAACCGGTCGACCACGATCCCGTAGGTCATTGCCTTCCTCGTCCCTAAAGGTTCAGCCAGGGAACCTGTCGACAATGTCAAAAAGTTCGTCAATTAGCTCAAACTTAGGCCATTACAGGCTGGCCCAGAGGTTGCTCTATTAGAGGTTGTCGGATTGTCCAGGAGCGAAAGGGGTTCCTGAGATGAAGTTCTATCCTTATCTTGTCCTTATAGCGATGACCTTTTGGCTTACCTCTTGTGGCGAGGCCAGGTTTTCCTCGGACCGTGATACCACTCAGGTTAAAGCCTCGGATGTGGTTGACGACGATGCTCCTAGGACTCCTTTAGAGCAGCAGGTAATTGATGATGCCGTGGCGAATAATCATTGCGATGGCAGCAACAAAAAGGTTTTGATTTGTCACTTTCCTCCCGGCAACGTTGCCAACCGTCATGCTATTTGTATCGGCATTCCCGCACTTAAGGCCCACGTGGGTCGGCATGGTGACGGCGATGACCTCGACTATGTAGGTCCCTGTGAAGGCGGAAGTGGCAGCAATCCACCTGGCGACGATGACGACGATGATGATGACGATGACGACGATGACGGCGGCCCGGGTGGCCCAGGAACCAATCCTCCTCCCGCTCCACCTCCGACCCCTGATCCGACTGAATCTTAACGAGCTGTCCCGATCAGAGGATAAAGTTCGCGAATCGCCTGGCGATCATAATTGTAAATCATGACATGTTCGCGGTTGTTGTAGGACATGATGCTCTCGGTCCCGTCGAACATGTGATCCAATCCCAATAGGTGACCAAACTCGTGGCGGGCAATACGCATGAACCGTTCGGCCATGCGCGGATTTCGAATGTCCACTTTGTACTTTGCAAATTCACTTGCCCAAAGAAAAATGTCGGAGTCCTGGATGTATCCGGTCGCCCGGTTGGGAATGTTCAAAGTCATTCCTGGGAAGGCGACGTTTTGGTCATGTTCAATTAGAAAGTTATTGATCATTTGGGTGCAGTGAAAATTCAAGTCACTAAAGGGTGGATAGCTCGCCGCCACTTGGACGTTGACCTTGAGACGAGAGGCCAGGGCATGATTCCAGTCCAAAAAGGCCTCACGAATGAGATCCGCATATTGCTGGGTGGAGGAACCACAGATATTCACCGTCACTTCCTGCCGATTGTCCCACGGAACCAGAACTCCGGGTCCCCAGGTGTAGTTGTAGGATTTGTTTCCCTGAGCGAGACTGACTTGGCTACCTTGGCGTAACCAATAAGCCACCAGCATCACTTTGCCGAGTTTTTCGTCACGGCCAACCACCAGCATGCTAAACATCTGCAGTCCGGGGGTGGCCGAGTAGTGAATGGCTTCCACCGGGTGACTCTCTTTGCTGGTAAAAACTCGTTGGGCCTGCAAGCTCCCATCGTTTCGCTCTTGAAATTCGATGGTGAACTCGCTGGAGGCAAAGGCCCACAGATTATTAGCGGTCTTTTTAAAGGCAAACGGAATGACTTTTTCGAGGCGGTCCGAAGACTTGGTCGGAGCATTTTCGGCTTCGAGATTGCGATCCTGGGCATTGGATTTAACCAGCTCGCCCTTTTCGGTGAGCTGGGTGGCACTCACCAGTGAATAATCCCCGAGATTGGGAATTTCGCGGGCAGTGAAGGGCACCTGGGGGTTAAAGGTAGCTCCACTGACGAGTTCCATGGGGTCGCCGTGAACAAACAAAGTTTGCACCGCACCCTTATGTTTATTGGATTTCGAACAACCGACAGTGGCCAGTCCCCATAGCAGGAGCGCGCCCAGAGTCACGGCTCGAGTGATCTTCCCGATTTTAAGTTGAGTCAGTGTCATGAAGGCCCCTTTTTGTATCCCTTTAGAGGCTTCAGTAATTGTGCCATTCGAGGCAGCTAAAGACCTGGGCTAGGGGGTACTCCCAGGGAAGTTTTTACCTTCCGAGTGACCAAAAAGGCCTATTTATACTGGATTTGGGTGACTTCGACGATGGCCTCGCCGGTGGGCTTACGAATGACGGCTTCGTCTCCGACTTTTTTATTAAACAGAGCCGTCGCCATCGGTGACTTCCACGAAATTCGATTTCGCTTTAAATCGATTTCGTCCTCACCCACAATGGTGAAGGACTTCTTTTCACCTTCCTCATCCATCACAGTGACCGTCGCCCCAAAAACAACTTTGTCGGACTGTACCGTCTGTGGGTCCACCACCATGGCTTTTTCAATTCTTTGTCCGAGAAAGCGCAAGCGCCGATCGATTTCGCGCAGGCGGCGTTTACCGTAAATGTAGTCGCCATTTTCGCTGCGATCGCCGTTGCCGGCGGCCCACGCGACCGTTTCGACCAGCTTTGGTCTTTCGACGTGAACCAGCTCCTGGTATTCAGCTTTAAGTGCGGCCAACCCCGCAGGGGTGATGTAGTTTGGTTTCTCCGACATGTCGGGCATGATACCATTTGACATCGATCCCTTTCAGCTAGATTTTTGAAATGTTCATGAACGACGCAAACTCCCCAAACTTTCGCGATAAGTTGTTTCCCACCGGCCCTCTTTGGGTGGCGCTGGGCGCTTTACTGTGGGCCTTCGATGCCCCCTTTCGGAGTCGGTTGGTCGGGAGTTACTCCGTCTGGTGGATCGTTTTCATGAGTCACCTACTCTGCCTTGTCGTCTCAGCACCGGTTTCACTCAGGTACTGGAGAAAGTGGTTGGCGTTTCGGTGGACCGACTGGTTGGCCTTACTGGTCATTTCGATCGGCGGTAGTATTTCGGCCACTTGGCTTTTCACTTATGCCTTTTCGCAGACGAGCAACTATTCGATTCCAATCTTGATGCAAAAACTCCAACCACTGATCGCCGTGTGTGCCGCGCGGATTTTTTTAAAAGAGAAACTGAGCCGCCAATTCGCCTTGGTCTTGGTTGTGGCCCTGGCCGGGGCGGTCATGATTGCCTGGCCCAACCTCAATTTGCAGGGAATCGATCCGCAGGTGGAATTTCGCGCCGTGATTGCGGCGGTCGGGGCAGCTCTATTGTGGGGGATTTGTACCGTAGCGGGTCGTCACTTGACCACCCAGTTTGGATTTTTAGAAATGACGGCTCTCCGCTATTTTGTAGCCACCATTATTCTCCTGCCACTGTTGGCCATCGTCGGTGAGTTTTCATCAATGAGTCCTCCTCCGGCACTCGATTGGCTGTGGTTTTTGCTCATGGCTTGGGGGCCGGGGTATCTGGCCTTGGTCATTTACTACAAAGGATTGCAAGGCACGCGTGCGTCCGTTGCGACTTTGTGCGAGCTGAGTTTTCCGGTAGGGGCCGTGCTGGTGAATTGGAGCTTCCTCGATTCACCTTTGACGCTGATTCAAGGGCTGGGCGCTTTGTTCTTGGTCGGCAGTGTCACCTGGCTCAGTTTCGAGCAAGCAAAAACTCAAAAAGTTGGAAACGTCGAAGTTCCCTTCGAGTGAGGCACCGAGGGTTGGCGCCGGGCCGACGACTTCAAATTAAAAAAGCTGCGAATGTACTCGCTCAGCGCATAGTCCATCCAGCGGCGCCCGAACTTGGGATGGAAATCCTGCGAGAGGTAACCCATGTGCCCGCCGTGTCGTTCAATATGCAAGTGAATCGCCGGGCTCAATTGGCTTCGCACATAATCGCCGGCGTCGATAAAAGGGTCATCTTCGGCCGTCAGCATCACGGTGGGCACCGTCACCTGCGCCAACTTGTCATAAGTTGAACAGCTTTCGTAGTAATCTTGGCGATTGCGGAATCCTGCTTCGCGCGCCAGATAAATCTCATCAAATTCCCGCAGGGTGTTGAGCCCCGACAGCCGGTATTGATAGGGATGCAAATGGCCATGTTGGATTTTTTCCTTCATTCGCTGGCGCATTAAGCGGACAAAATGAATATCGTAAATTCGGTTCAAGCCCTGGCTGAGGCGCACACTGGTGTTGTCCAAGTGGATCGGAGCATTTACGGCAATGGCATAATCCGGCTGAGTCCCTCGCTGGGGATCAGAAAGGAGCAAGAGCAGGGCATTGCCACTCAAGGAAAATCCAATCGCCAGGTGGCGGCAGTGCGGAAAGCGCTGTCGGCCCAATTTCAAGGCGGCGGCAAGGTCTTCAGCCACTCCCGAATGGTAAGGTTTGCGGGCGAGCCCCACTCCGGGTCCGCTGCCACGATGGTTGACGAGAAAAACTCCGTGGTGCTGCTGTTCAATCAACCGAGCCATGCGTTGCATATAGGGCGATTGGGCGCAGCCCCCGAGACCGTGAAACAAATAAACCAACAGATCTGTGGACCCAGGGTGCAGCTGACCAACGAGACGATCGCCATCGGAAACTTCAATTTCCACTCGTTCCCAGGGCGTCGTCCAAGCCGCTGACGAGAGTAAATATCCCAGCAGCGTCTGTCGATGCCCATCGGTCGCCCAGCGGGGCGGGCGCAGGGGTGAAATCTTCGGCCAAAGTGCAAAGGACGCAGACTCAAAGGACATGGTTGCCCCAGTTACTTGAGTTTGAAATCAAAATCTTCAGCCTGATCCTCGGTCATCACCCGAATCTGCAGATCAAGAGGTTTTTCTTTTTCCATCTTAATCACGAACTCATTATTTTCCCGAGTCATGGTCATACGCTTTTTGACTCTGCCGAATCCATAAGTTGCTTCAAGGGCTAAGTTGTCGACTTTGACTTTGGCGCCGGTGTTGCCAACAACTTTAAGACGCAGTTCCTTCGCCTTAGGCGTGACCTCGATGGTTACCAGCTCTCCCGCCTGGCGCAGGTTTGAAAAGCCCTTCTGATCGGCATCAAAATTGACGCTCTGCGCGCTAGCAGCGGCAACCAAGAGAGAACTCACAATGAGCGAAGTCGTGACAACGAATCTACTGGTCATAAAGATCCTCCAGGTGAGCTTCATCATAGGTGAGAGCCCCAGGTAATGACAAACTCCCATATTAACAAAAAGCGTTAACCAAATGATCTCACTACGGGCAGCCGCTGCGGGACTTTTATTCCCACCAATCAGCTCAAACGAAAATTATGCATGTCTCAGAATGGTACGGGCGTTGCTCATTGAAATCTGGTAGAACCATCAATCATTTTAGGGGGGTTACCATGAAAAAGTTATTTGTTTCAGCATTAGTCGGTTTTGCAGTTTTCGCGATTCCTTTTGTCGCTCCGAATGCGGCACCGATGCCCAAAGAGGTAGAAGTCACAGTTGGTATCAACGATGCGTTCATTCCGAGCGGATTTGATGCTGAGTCTGAGGCTTATGTAGTTGTAAACGGTCTGTTCCCGAACGGCTGCTACCGCTGGAAAAGAGCGGAAGTGAAGCACGATTGGGCAACCAAAATTCATGAAGTTCGTTCTGTTGCAAGCGTGAGCCAAGGCATGTGCATCATGGTTCTGGTTCCATTCACCCAAGAAGTTACTTTGGGCAAAATGGGAACTGGCGAGCACAAAGTACGGTTCATGAATGGCGATGGCACCTTCATGGAAAAGACCCTCACCATCGAATAAGTTAAGGTTCTCTATGGGGGAGGCCAATGTGAGCCTCCCCTATTTGATCATCCAACTCTTTTCTCGAGGGCAACCGAAGATGAAACACTTTGGTTTTTTGGCGTTAATCCTAGTGCTCCCGTTCTTGGGCTGCAGCCCAGGGCAAAGAATGCGCGAGATCCATTGGGACAGTCGTCACCAATCGGGCTTGACGGCAGAACTGGCGACAATCGTCAGCGCACCCAAAAAAGATCAGTACCTAAGCACTTCGGTTTTTGGGCAAAAGGTGGAACACTGGCAGCCCACAACCGGGGGATTTCCGATCGCTGATTCGTGGGTTAAGGTGATTCGCGATGCTCGAGGTGGGCCGCAATTCATCCGAGCGCAAGTCAGTGAATTTGAACCTAGCCGCGAAGACCTCGACCGAGCTCGTCAGTTAGAGTCTCGCAAACAAATCATTTTAGACAAGGCTTGGAAGAGCTTTGCCGAATTGCGTACGGCCAAAAAGATTTTTCCGGCCCGCGTGATACTGAAGCAAAAGATGCTGAGGTTTGAACCTCAGCTAGAGATCGTTTTCTTTACTCAGGACGATACCGATGTCGTGCAGTTAACTTTGTCGGGTCGGGGCAAGCTCATTGAGCGTCGTTCCATTGCTCAGCACTTGACCCGGGGGAGCGGCATGGTTTTCTTGGGTGTTCCTGAGCGGAGCAATCTGACCGAAGTGGAGTTTTCTGACCTCGTCGGTGATGGGACCTTGAACAGCTCTGTCCTCAAAGTGGAATCAGAGATTGCCAACCGCGCCTTCAGTCCTACCCATGAATTTAGATTTTCTCCGACCGATAAACCCTTTGATGAAGTGCAAGCCTATTACTATGTGGAACGCTCCTTGGCTTGGCTTAAAAAAGAGTTTGGTGTGACCTTACCCTTTCAGTTGGGAATCAAGGTTCACGTCGGCGGCCTGAAGCCTTCAAATGCTGCCTTCTACTACAAAGGCAATATCCGCCTAGGTGATGGCGACAACGTCACCTACCGAAACATTCCTCGTGATCCCACCGTGGTGGTTCATGAGGCGGCGCACGCCCTCGTCGAAGTCCTAGCAGGCTTGCCGCAAGACAAAGAAGGCGGATCCTTGAATGAGGGGTACGCCGATTTTATCGCCGCCTTGTTTTTGGATAACCCGCGCATGGCCGAGTACTCCTATCTCAAAGGACCCTTCCGCCGCAGTTTGGAAAATGACTTGGTCGCCGGACGGGACTTCAAAGGTGGTCTGTATCATGATGCCACGATTGTGGGTGGTACTCTTTGGGACTTGCGCAACGCCCTTGGGACTCAAGTTGCCGGCAAGGTGGCAATTGGCAGCCTGAGTAAGTTGGGCGCCGGCTCTCAGTTTAAGGATTTTGCCCCGGCAATTGTGAGTGCGTGTGAGAATTTGGGTTTGGATTCGACGCAGACTGAATTGCTTCAGTCTGTTCTCAAAAAGAGGGGTTGGCTATGATTCGTCAAACTTTTTTAGCAGTGGTTGTTTTATTGGCTAGCACGATAGCCTGTGCTTCAGCCCCGACAACTGAACCGATTTGTCGCGGCGACGCGATTTTGGGAAAGTGGAAGTGGCACAAGTACATTTATGACGGCCAAGAATTTCCTCCGAGCAATCCCGATCTGAATTTGATTTTTGAATTTTCGCCGGGGGGCAAAGATCGCCTCTTTTGGGATCGCACCGGGCAGCCGGGATTTTGTGAGCGAACCGGAAACTATCTGTTTGATCAATGCCAGTTGATTGACCAAGTGACTTGGGTGAACCCCGACAATGCGCTGGGTTGTGCTGCCGACCCGGATATGCGGGAGGGGCGGCAGACCATGACTCGTGCCGAGATCGTTGGCGATGAGTTGTTTTTGTATTTGAGCTTAGGCGGAAAACCTTTTGTTTATATCTGGAAAAAGCAACAGTAGCTGTTATGCTGGCTCCTAAGGTGGGCCAGCGCTTGAACCGACCAAACTCAACTCCTCAATTTGAACTTGCTTGGCAAACCGAGGAACTTTTTACCTCGAGCCGCGATTACTTTAAGCGAATTTTGGGGGCCTGCCGCCAAGCCCAGCAATCAATCGATGTCGAAGTCTACATCTTTGCAGACGACTCCATTGGCAGAGAACTCCTGGCAACACTGAGTGAGGCGCAAAAGCGCGGCGTACGGGTGCGAGTGTTGGTGGACGGGGTGGGAAGCCCCCACTGGATTGATCAAGTGATGGAGAAATTGTCGAAGAGCGGAATCGAAAGCCGGGTGTATCATCCGGTGCCACGCCCCTTTTCACGCCTTTGGTGGCTTCACTTCCCTCGCTTTTGGCGCGTGTTGCGGATGTTTTCGGCCATTAATCGGCGTAATCACAAAAAGGTTTTTATTATTGATGACCGAACGGCCTTGGTCGGGGGCGTGAACGTCAGCGAAGCGAGCTTGCAGTGGAACGACTTAGGAGTAGCGGTCGAAGGGGGCGGAGTCGGGCTCCTGGTCGAAGCATTTGAAGAAAACTGGAAGCGCAGCTTTTATTTCGGCAGACCCATACTTCAAGTTTTAGTGGGACTTAAGGCCCGCAGCCGGGTCTTGAGCCCTTGGATTTTTCTTAACCACACCCTCAAACTCAGGCGCGAGCGACTCAAAGATTTGGTCACCCGATTCTCGAGAGCCGAAACCCGCATTTGGATTGCCAGTCCCTATTGGGTGCCGGGCCCATTGGTGATCCGCGCTCTGATCAAAGCCGCGCAACGGGGAGTGGACGTGAGACTCTGGTACCCTGAAAAAACCGATGTGAGATTTACTCGCTGGGTGAATGAACTGCTCTTGGCGCCGCTCATTCCGTTTGGGGTGCGACTGCTGATTTTTCGGCAGGGATTTTTGCATGCCAAAGCAGTGGTCGTCGACCAATGGGGAAAGATCGGCTCAAGTAATTTTAATGCGCGGAGTTTCTACCACGATTTGGAGGCGGATGTCGTTTTGAGTCGGCAAGCCAACGTGGAGTCCTTGGCGCAATGGTTTGAACATAACTGTTCTCAGTCGAACATGATCAGCATTGATGAGTTGGCGCAGAGACCCCTGTTGGAGAGGTGGGCGGCGCGGCTGGTGCTGTTGTTTGAGAGGTGGATCTAATGAAGAATGATACCAAGCTCAGGTTGTTGACGTACAACATGCACAAAGGGCTTTCATTCTTGAGTCGCCGGCAGGTGCTGGAAGAAATCAAGCGAGCCATTCACGACGTCGATGCCGATCTGGTGTTTTTGCAGGAGATTCGCGGCGACGAAAAGCCAATCGAGGGCAATGGACGCGAGGCCGCCGATTTTGAAAGTCAGTTGGAGTATTTGGCGGACACGGTTTGGCCTCACTTTGCCTATGGCAAGAATGCCATCTATCAATCCTCCAATCACGGCAATGCCATCCTCAGTCGGTTTCCCGTTAAGCAGTGGAGCAATGTGGATGTTTCCACCAACCCCTTTGAGCGGCGGGGACTACTTCATGTGGTGGTGGCTCACCCGCTGTTGCGTGAGCTCCATTTGATTTGCCTGCACCTCAACTTGTTGGCCACCGGAAGGCATTGGCAAATTGAACGGCTCGTAGGAAAACTCAAGGTTGAGGTCGATGATGGTCCCTTAATCATAGCGGGCGACTTCAATGATTGGCCCCAGGGATTGTCGGGGCGCTTGCAAGATCACTTGCAAGTGATTGAAGCCCATCACAGTTTGCATGGTCGGCACGCCCGGACTTTTCCTAGCCTGTTGCCGCTGCTCTGTCTGGATCGAGTTTACTGTCGGCAACTGGCGCCCTTGTCGGCCCAGGTGCTGACCGGTAAACCCTGGACGCAGATGTCCGATCATGTTCCGCTGTTGGTCGAGTTGGATTTGGTCGAGCCTGTCTCAAGATGACATGATTTCGGTCTCACTCTGATCCTCAGAGGTTAACGAATTCTAAATTATGCCCCGGGGTGAGAACTTTCGTAAAGATCAATAAATATCGAGGTTTCTTTTTCCGATGTATGGAGGTAACCTCTGCAACTTTTTAGGAGCCTTTTATGGGATTGCCCAAGGTTTTGCTCGTCGAGGACGAAGAAGCTCATCGGCTGGTGATCAAGAAGTCGCTGCAAGGCCACTGTGATCTCGTCGTTGCCCGCAATTATCATGAAGGGGTCGAAAAGATATCTGACCAAAATTTTGATTTGTTTATCCTCGACATCATGCTGGGCGATGGAGATGGTTTTGATTTGTGTGCCCGGATTCGCAAGATGGATTGCTACAAACGCACACCCGTGGTCTTCTTGACGGCCAAAAGCGAAGTGGCGAGCAAGGTGCTGGGATTTACTCTTGGTGCGGACGATTACATTGTTAAGCCTTGCGACCCGGCCGAACTGCGCGCGCGGGTCGACTCCAAACTCCGCTGGAACAAAGAAGTTCAAGAAGGTTCAAAGGAACTCATCCTGGGTCCCTTTTCCTTTATGCTCGATATGCATCGGCTGGAAGTAGATCAAGAGGGTAGTAAGTCGACTATTGAGTTTACGCCGATTGAGTTTAAGCTGCTTTACTATTTGGCTTCACACAAGGATCATGTGTTGTCTCGTGACCAAATCCTCGATGCGGTTTGGGGCCAAGCCACCAATGTTTTGGATCGAAGTGTCGACACCTATATCGCGGCCGTTCGGCGCAAGCTTGGTAGTTTTAAGAAGTGTGTAAAGTCAGTTCATGGGGTTGGGTACAAGTTCACCTTGGACTCCCTCCACGAAAAGAAGGCCTCCTAAGCAGGAACTCCTACTGCGGATGTTTTAAATTTAAAACGGAATGCCAACCCTTACTTAACTTCTTTGTGCAAAGTGTGTTTGCGCATATGAGGGTTGTACTTCTTCTTTTCCAACCGCTCAGGATGAGTTTGGGTGTTCTTTTGAGTGGTGTAGCGTGACGGAGGTACTCCCGCCTTACGGGCTTCTGTGCACTCAAGTGTAATAATGCGAACTTTTCCCTTTTTCGCCATAAACAGTAACCTCCGAAGCCGACCTTTATAGCTCGTATATTCGAGTTAGGCTAGAAAAATCTAGGATAGGGGAGAGGGAGCCCGGTCAGGCACCCTCTCGCGTGAGCCGAGCCCCAAAAGTTCAGAGCGGAACCCCATATATATAGATGTCGGGTTATATATATAGATGTCGGGTTTGGGGAAGGAAATGCACGAGTCGGAAGCCGCCAGATCGAAATCGCTGGGCACTGGCGGTCGCGACCACCACCTGTCAACGAAGTAAACCCAAAATTGTCAGTCGCGGGCGTCCGAGCGGGCACGTAAGTAGTTGAAAATACTTGGGGTGGCATTTGGAAATCGAAAGGATTTCAAAGTAGCCTTTATTTGTTACCCAAAATTGGTCACCGTGCCCTATGCCGGGGACTTCTTACAAGTCGCTCAATCGCTGGTCACTGAAGCCCCTCGGTTTAAGAAAAACCGCTGAATTTTCCAAGAGATATTGTCTTGTTCACCTGCACAAAAAAGCCTGAATTTCTTGCGGGGTTTTGGTCCGTTTTACAGGGCGTCTTGGTGGCATGTTTGTTGGAACACAGCCCCTGAAAACAAAAAGGTAAGAGTGTCTTTTCAAACAACTAACCAAACATGGAGCAATAACATGAGGAAGATCATTGTAACACTCGTCGCCGCGGCGATGACGACTTCTCCGGTTCTTGCCAATCCTTCTCAGAAAGCATCTGAGGCTTCTGTAGGAATGGTACAATCGGCTTCTAATATGTCAGTACAGGTCCTTAAATCAGGATCTGAGTTTTCAGGCCAAGTAGTAGAAGGAGCTTTCGAGTTCTCTTATGCTGCTGGTAAAGCTACTAGCGAACTCGTTGTAAAAGGCGTTGCAACCAGCGGTAAAGTTTCTACCGTTGTATTGACAACTGCTTCTGACGCCGCTCAAAGCGCAGCCAATGCTGCTAGCGAAATGTCAGCAACTGTAGTTACCGCTTCAGGCAAGATCCTTAAAGGTTCTTTGGATGCTACTAGCAAGTTCATCCAAATCACCATCGACAGCACTGGTAAAGTGTTGACTTGGGGATCTGACCAACTCGTTGGATCTGCAAAATGGTCTATCGAAGGTTCTAAGAAGGTTGGCAAGTTTTTCTTGAACGCTGCTGGCGAAATCCTTGATTCAACTGGCAAAGTAATCGGTACTGTTATCGATTCTACTGGCCAAGTTGTTAAGTTTGTCGTTGATAGCACTGGCAAGATCTTCAACGCTTCTTCTGAAGTTGCTAGCATCATCATCACTGCTTCTTCTGAGTTGATCAGCGAAGCTGCTAAATTCTCTGGAAAAGCTGTTAAAGCTATTTTCTTGGGCGTTGCTGATGTTGGTTTTACCGTTATTGCGACTTCTGCTGCAGCAAGCAAGCACTTGTCTAACAACGAGTCGCTCAAAGCTTCTGAAGTACTGGTCATGTTGCCAGCTAACATGCTGAAAGCAGCCCTGTACTCTGACATGCACTATGAGAAATTACTGAAGTAATTCAGTAATGGTCGTAGTGACCAAGCCGGGCAGGTGATTTGCCTGCCCGGATTACAAAAAGAGCCACACCGTCTTCGAATAGCAGTGTGGCTTTTTTTGTGATCCGATCCAAAAGTGTGATTGCGAAGTAGACAATAGAATGACCTCGGAGGAATGGAATGAAGGTATCACCAGTAACCAAGATAACCTTGGCCTTGGCGCTCGCTTTAGGAGTCATCTCGACGACGCCAGTTTTGGCGCAAAACCCCGATCTTGGTCAAAACCCGGGTGGAAAAAACTGTAAAGAAGAGATTCCCACCAAAGCCGAAATGCTCAACGGCGGGTTGCTCACCTCCCAGGTCATGAACACCATTAACCAAGAGCGCGCCAAAGCGAAAGCGCGGGGCGAAGAACTCGATGTGGTGATCCTTGCTCGGACCGGAACTGACCCGGGAAGCTCAAGAGTCCTGCGTGATTTTGACGATCGCGGTCGTTACATGAGTGTGTTGGATTTGTACGGTGGCGAACAGCCGGGCACTCAGGCCAATCTTTGGTCGACTGTAGATGGCTGGGTCGATCACCGACGTCGCGAAGAATACTCGCACCTTGGATTTGCCTTCCGCAATCATCCATTGGCTGCCAAGATTCAGAAAGAACAGAAGTTGCCTGAGAAGCCGTGGATGATGGTTCACATGCTTAAGCCCTGCGGCACCCTGGAGCCAGATCTTTTTGACGAAGGTGTTTGGAATTTCTTTTTAGATAAGCCCTATAAGTTTGGCGCCCTGGTTATTGTCCCGACTTACGATTTGCAAAAGCGACTTGAGCAGGTGGTTTTGAAAGACAAACAAGCCTATTCTTTCTTGGGCCGCACTTATAACGCCTTAGCCCTTCCTGGCGACGATATCGAGCAAAACTCGAATCAGTGGCCGCTCGAAGTTATGGCGGCGGCACTCAACCCTCGGGGCGCAATCAGAACTCGACCTGAGGCGATCAACGAGTTACAGCGCCGGCAGTATATCCCCACCCGTATCCATCTGCGTGGCAAGTACTCATTTGCCAAGTTGTCTGGACCTGCTTCGGTGAGCTTCAAGAAGCAACCTTCGGAGCGCGGCGGACAAATCATCGTCGAGGCGATTACAGTATTGTCAGTGCGTGAGTTCTTGCAGCGCCAGCGCCTGATCATCAACGAGATCCCTCTGGAATTGAGCGGGAAGCAGCTGATCATTGATGATGAGTCAAAGAGCAACAACAGCAATGACTTTCAAAATCGCAACAACTACGCTGGCGGCAACTAGCATTAGCTGGTTATTGACCTAAGATCATTCGATGAAAAAGCCCAGTTTAGATGCTGGGCTTTTTTTGTTTGTAGCCAAAGGGAAGCAAAAAACGCGGTCCCTTTCCGCGAGTCATTCTCTCGCGATTGAGCTTAATCATGGATTTAAAATAGGTGTTAAGGTTTTGGGTCATCCCCAAACAGAGAGGCTCCGTGGTGTCGTTCTGAGCTGAGGCCCCTGCCGACTTCGCCTTGCGAAGTGGCTCCGATTGCGCCGTGGGTGCGTCCCAAGGGCGCCGAGGTGGCTCCGCCGACTGAATCGGTGCAGGGGCGACCCCCTGGTCGACTGAGTCCGTGGCGGCGGGTGATCGACGGTTCTTCCGCTTTTGTTTTTCAAGATCCGACAAACTTAGAGCCATAAAAATTTCCCCTCAATCAACTTGGCCAAATACCTGGTTCGCCACGCGGCTCGCTCTCGGCCAAGTGGCGAATCTCCGGCTTCGGTTGTGGAGCATCGGTCAGCAAATTGGGCAACCAAATCGCCCGTAAAAACTGATTCATCTCGAGGGCGGCAGGAGTTCCTGGTGCGTACTCCGGAACTGCTAAGTGCATAGCGGTGGCTTCTTCACCCTGGGTGTGGTCTTTGATGGCAAGAGGAAGACACTCGGCCACGTTGGTTTGATACCACTCGAAAATATCGCGACTGAGACGGCGGGAAGTGGTGAGTCGAGTCGGAATGTAAAACTGCCGGAAGTTAAGTCGCAAATCCTGCCGAACCTGGGTGATGAAATTACGAAACATCTTAAAGTTACGGAAATTATTGATTTTGCACTCGAGCGGAGAAATCAAGACATCGCTCGCGACCAGGGCGTTGGTGATGAGTTGATTCCAGTTGGGAGAGCAGTCGAGCACAATCACCTCAAACTGCTGAGCAAGAGGCTTAATCACAGTCTCTTGGAGCCAGTACTCGCGGCGTGGGCGATGTAACAGTCCTTGCTCCAGAGCCACCAGTTCGGGCGTTTCAGGAATATAAAAGAGGTTCGGGAGGTCGGTCTCGAGAATGGCCTGTTTAACTTCCAAGCGACCGGCGAACACATCATAGAGTCCGCGCGTTTGTTCCATCCAGCGGACCGCGGCCTCAAGGTCATCACTTTCAAGTTCGGACAGGTGGCCCAAGGCCGTGGTGATATCACATTGCATATCGAGTCCCACCACACAAGTGCGCAGCCCGTGGAGCGCGCACATCCGGGCGAGATTGAGGGCCAAAGCAGTTTTGAGGACACCACCTTTGGTCACAAAAAAACTATAGACAAGGGGACCATCGCTCGCCGGTCGCAAGAATCCGAACTGGCGACCAAGGGCATGTAGGTCTTCGCTGGCCCAGCCGAGGACTCGACGGTCATCTTGGTCGTTGCGACGGGCTTTGGGATAAAGCTTTTGCTTTTCACCGTCCATCAGGTCTTGAGTTGAAACCAAAGAATGTTCGTCGACACTAAATAACTTGGTGATTTGAGCCCGAGAGTAAAACATCCCCAATCCCCCTCTGGTAGCTTAAAACAACCCACTTCAACAGTTTTGGGGGCAAAGGTCAATAGGCGGACGGCAGGCAAAACCGAATCTTCACGAAGTGCCACCTTGAACTGAGCGAAGCCTGAGGTGAGGTGGGCACCGGTTGCGTGGCTGAGACTCTAGCGCTTCATGGATTCGCGGAAGCGGGCATCGACATCTTTGATTGGCATCTTGCCCGTCCACATGTCGACGATTTTTCCCTGTCGGTTGAACACGAAAAATGCGGGCACCGTACCATTGTAACTGGGATGAAGATCAATAAAAAAATTCGGTTGTTGATCCTGCTTTTGGTAAAGAGTGAGTTTGGGGCTTAACCCGTGGTGGGTGAAGTAATTGGCGATGTAGCTCTCCATTGCAGGCGAGTCCAAATTGAGTGTGGCGACGCCAATTTGGTAGGGCTCATAGTAAGTCTTCATTTTTTCCAGCACTCTGAGATCTTCGGCGCACTCGGCACAGTTGGCGTTCCAGGCGTAGAGGAGGGTGGCACGAAGACTGGCCTTAGCGACCTCAGCCTTGATCTGGGTGCTCGACACGGATTGAAATTGAGTTTTCGGTAGAGGCGGGGCGATGGCTTTGAGGTTTGGGTCGAGATGTTTTTTGGGTTTGTTCCATTCGCCTTCTTTGATTGCCTGACCCTTCTTCATGGTTGAAAAGAAGGTCATTGAGACCAGAATGAGACCTCCAATAAGGCCTATCGACATTACTTTACGTCTTTGATCAACCACTCGACATTCATCCAGTTAAAGACCGACGCCTTGTCGACTATTGAGACAAGCTGGTCTCGTTAGATTTAAGCAAATTATGTGGGGTGCGACAACCACCAAACCAATTCTGCCCACGGCGAGTGAAGGGACAAAGGTCGGATTGGGCCAAGGGCTAGAATTGGCGAAGGGATTCATCACTATCCCCCTGAAAGCCGACAAGAATTATGTGAAGGCAGCTGTCAAGATCCGCATACCAATCAGTATTAAGCTGGTTGTTTTAACTCTCATCATCATTCTGGGTGTGGCCGGAGCCATTGCCTTTAAGAGCACGGGTCTCTTCGAGAAAATCACCATTTCGCGCGAAAATGATTCCAACCGCGGTCAAGCGGGAGCTCGCGCAACGGAAGTGGAAAACCTCCTGATCGGCTATGTCGACAAGGTCAAAATGGTGTCGTCGCTGCTTCTCAAAGAGTACGCCACCAAAGAAGAAAAAGAAAAAGCTCTCCAACTGACCTTTCGCCAAGATCGCGACTTAGTGTCGCTCGAAATCTGGGTTAAGGGTGAACAAAAACCCTTCGATCGAGTTGTCAACGACGAGTACCTGAAGCAGTACAAACTTGGGGCCGACTACATCGAGCGGGTGCGGGGTTTCCAAAAAGAAAATCAGCGACTCAACTTGGCGGCGGTGTTTGCGGGCGAGTTGGAAATCCGTAACTCAACCTTGGATGGCGGTGCCCCCCTGGTTACGTTGGCCCTGCCCTTTGTGACTGACGACGATGGGGTTATCACTCATGTCGCGGTGGCGGACATTCGCTCCGATCGACTCCAAAAGGTTTTCGGTCGGGTGAGTGAGCGGTTGATTTACCTGGTGGATCGAGAAGGATTTTTGCTGGCGCACCCGGATGAAAAGCAGGTCTTTAGTAACGCCACCAAAACCGATGTCCCGATTGTAAAAGAAGCGCTCAAATCTCAGTTGAAGCAAGGACAACTGCGGTTTGTGAGCAAAGAGGGCGAAGCCTTTACTGGAGCCTTCTCGCGAACCTCCCTCGGGGTGACGGTGATTTCTCAGGCCTCGGAAAGAGTCATCCTTGAAGCGGCTCAATCGGTGCGGCGTGAAGCCTTTAGGATTACCGGTCAAGCCTTGTCGATCGCTCTATTTGTCGTATTCCTGTTGTCGTTGACCCTGACCTCGCCGATTGAAAAGCTGGTCGATTTGACTCACGCGATTGCCGCGGGAAATTTTGCGGTCCGCTCGAATGTGAGATCTTTGGATGAGTTGGGTCAACTGGGCGCGGCCTTTGACGAAATGGCGAGTGGTCTCCAGGAACGGGACAAAGTCAAAAACCTGCTCAACAAGTTCCACGGGTCTTCCGTCGCCAACGACCTCCTGAAAGGTGATCTGCAACTGGGTGGAAGTCGCAAAGAGGTCACCGTCTTTTTTAGTGACATCCGCGGATTCACCAAGTTCAGTGAAGGTCATACGCCAGAAGAAGTCGTCGACATGCTCAACGAGTACTTTCAAATTATGGTTGGCATCATCAATAAAAACGGCGGAGTGGTGGATAAGTTCATTGGCGACGCCATCATGGCAGTGTGGGGAGCGCCGACGTCCACCGAGCGGGATCCCTTTAATGCGGTCAAGGCCTGCATGGAAATGCGGGTGGCCCTTGAAAAGCTCAATAAAACGCGAGCCGGGCGCAACCAAGTTCCCATTAAAATGGGTATCGGTCTCCACTGTGGCTCGGTCATTTCGGGTACCATTGGCTCTGATGAGCGCATGGAGTTTACAGTCATTGGTGATACGGTGAACCAAGCTTCGCGAATTGAGTCTTCTACGAAGGCCTTTGGGACTGATCTATTGCTCAGCCATGAAATAGCGGAGATCGTTAAAAAAGAATTTATGCTCGACGAAGCTGGTAAGGTCGAAGTCAAAGGCAAGAGCGAAAAACTCACTCTTTATAAGGTGCGCGGCTACATCGATGCCAGTGGGAAATCAGTCACCGTCGCGACCGAGTTCTCCGACTACGAAGCCGAAGGCGCCGACAAAGTCAAAGTCGCCTGATCTCGCCAACAAGGGTTTTGTTCTTAATGTCGATTCAAAAGTTTAATTTGGTCATTTTAATCGGTGTAATTTGGTTTGCGACGGCAACCGCAGGGGAGACGATGAAGACCTCACTACAGGACGTTGTTGAAGGCCCATGGGAAGTCTCGGGCGCGAGTGGAAAAATCGGAACCCTCTTGCTCTCGGTTAAAAAGGGTCAGTATCGCTTTGAGGCGGCAAAAAAAATGGATAACGAAGGAGAGAAAATGTTTTTCTCCTTCCTTTGTCAGCCGAAGGGCACTCTGGAAATGACTTATCTTAATGATTTAGCTGGTGCCACAGAACTCGCTGCGCTTCGAACCAAGTTGCACCCACAAAGTGAGTCACTGCAAGAGAAGTCCGTGGC
>JADZEO010000042.1 GCA_020850475.1 Bdellovibrionales bacterium
TCGACTTGTTCGCCTCGTCGATGGGGGTCTTTATCATTATTTGCGCCCTCCTTTTTCCTTATTTCAAGAACAAGTCGAAGGAAGTTATTGCGGCCGTTCAGCCGGTAATTGATCCGCGCGAGCTATTGGCCAAAATAGACCAATTGGACTTGGCTAACAAAGAAGCAGTTCAGGCAAAACAACAAGCTGAAGCAGAGCTATCGCGGATCAAGCAGTTTCAAACCGATAGCTCGGGTCAAATTAAAAAGTACGAAGAGGAGCTTAAGCGCTCAAATGACCAGGTCTCCAAACACCAGGAACAGGTCACCAAGCACCAAGAGCAGGTGAAGGCCATCGAAGCCCAGTTAAAGGTGACAGAGCAGACCGTGACTAAGTTGCGCCAACAGCTCGAAAGTCTCACCACGCAAACGCAAAAACCACAGGTGCCGGCGGCTGAGCACAAAGTTGTAGTTGATCAGCTGGCGGAAGTTCAAAAGGCGCTCAAAACGGCCCAACAGGAACTCCAAGAGCGAGAGATTCAACTTAAAAAACTAAAAGAAGTGGGCGCCAAAAGTAACTTTATTACCGTCTTTGTCCAGTGGGAGACGGCTCGCCACGACCTTGATTTGACTCTGGTAGATCCAGCGGGCAAAGAATTTAGTTTTCAGAAGAAAGCCCACGCCGGTCACCCGGGAAAATTCACTCTTGATTCCAAGGTGGGGCCGGGGGCAGAAATTTGGCAAGCGACGGAAGTCATCGCGGGCGTTTACAAGGTGAAGCTCAACCTTTACAACGACTACGGCAACAAGCAGGAGACCCAGGCCAAGCTCTCGATCTTTACGGCCCAAGGTGAAAAATCAATTCCTAAAATTACGATTCCGATCACGGGAAGCCGTTCCTACCAGACCAGCTTTTCCATCGACGCTAACAATAAAATCCAGCTTCAGAACTGAAAAACCACATGCGCGGCCGTTTGGTTGAATTCACGCTGTATGCCGGTCGCACTCTTGGTGCCGTAGGCGTGATATTGAATTCCCAGGCCGTAGCCGAAGGGTTTTTTGACATCCCCTCGGTAAATCACCTGGGCTTGGGCACTCACGGCTGATTCAACTGATTCGCCGGCAAAGGCGCTCGTGAGCAGTTCCACGTCATAGTTGACATGGTCCCCAATATGGCCGAGCAGGACCAGTCCTCCACCGACGGAGTTGTGTTTGAGACTTATCCGATCCGGTGATTGGTCAAACTTGACACCTTCGTAAAACAGCACCGGACCGAAGGCAAAGTCTGAATCTGCACCAAAGAGGTAACTCGAAAGAATTCGTCCCATAAAAAACGACACGCTTTCGTCGGCTTCGCCGGCGGGAGTGAGAACGCTGATGTCGCCAGAGAGAAAAACTGAATAAAAGGCTTCCACATAGGGGATTTTAAGTAGAATGCCGGGTTGAGCATCGTCGGTTTCGACCGCTCCACCGGCGACCGAGATTTGATTAAATCCAGGTCCTACGCGAACCTTCGGCCGCTTATCGCGAATACGAATGATTTTGGTCTTTTCCATTTTTTTGCCAGCCAGAGAGAGATTATACTCCTTGTCTTTATAGGCAAAAGTCCACTTTCCGGCTTCACCGGAAATCGACTGGATTTTTCCAAGATTATAAAAGTGATAGTTTTCACCTTTGCCGGCCGATTCGACCAAGCTTGAGCTGGTCAAAGAAACCTCTTCCGGTCGGGTGAGGGTAATGGCAAACTCGTCACCCTGATTTCCGCAGATAACGGCCAGGTAAAAAGGAAACTCCGCAGGTTCAACAATCAAATCGAGATTGGCTTCCTTGCACCCTTTACTTTTGGCTCCTTTGGGACTCACTTTCTCGATTTTGAGTAAGGCTTGAACCGTCTTGCCTTGGCCCTTGATCGCTAACGGGGTCTCCATCATGGGCGTACTGAGCAAATAACCGGAGGCTGTTTTTTTGATTTTAACTCGTTCATTTTCGCTCGTCAGTTTGGCGCTCGAAGCGGCGTCGCCGGTCAATTCAATCCGCGGAGTCAAGGTTACCGCTCCTGCGGGAGTTTTCACCAGAGCCTCTTTGAGTTGCACCGTCCAACCGGAGAGTTCAGCACCAGTGGCGGGATCAATCAGCTGAGCCTGGAGTTTAGCCTGGGCACTGGCAAGTGAAACTAAGAAAGATAAGAGCAGGGTGATCATTCGCATGAGCTCATTGTAAGCAAAACTTCGGCGTCAGGTCTAGACGATTTCCGAAGTGAGAGCGGCTGCAGTGCGAATGGAAAATTCCCTCAGAAGGACAGCGGCACAATTTTGGGCGGGACCAGTGGTGAACTTGACTTGATTTGCAGATAAAGAGGGGCCTTAGACAAGATGTTGGTCGTCTGCTCAAGCAAGGTCGGTGTAATTAACTTGCCCCCAGGTGGGATCTCGGCTTCAGGGAGAAAATACCCCAAGGAAGAAAATATGGATTTTGGGTCGGTAATCACCAATTCAAAATTGGCAAGGTCCTTGTTGTAACAGGAAGTGGCTGGTGACGCCGATGGCAGATGAGCAACCACTCCCGCCAGCCGCAAGTATCCGTCAGGTTCAAAAACGGACGAAATAAAATCTTGGAAAACCCGACTTTCGCCATCAATATCCGAGTGGCTACAAAGGGCCCCACCAATCGGAAAGGGTAAAGCACCACCGCATCCGCCGCGGGTCCCAAAGGCAATACCTTTGGTCGCTGGAACAGGCGTTTGGGCACCCACATTGTCTTCGAGAAGGGGAGGTAAAATATAGGTTGAGATCTCACTGGATTTTACCACCAGATTGACCGTGACACGCTCATTGCGATTGTTGTTACAGGCCCATCCTTTGACCGTGACTTGTCCAGCCGGGTTGCGGGTGGCCTGTTGAATGCCATGATACAAAGTTGCCGTCTCGCTTCGCGGAGGAAGGAAGAAGTCGCCGCTGCCCGCGAGGAGGACGTCCTTATCTTTGTTGCCGGCGGGATTTTTAGCCCGAACAAAGACTTTGCGTTCTGCCGTGTAACTGCGAAGGTTGTCGGGGATCCGGTAGAAAAATCCCACGTCAATGCGGGGGTGGGGACGCCCTAAACTGTCCTTACATCGCTCATAAAAGTCGCCGCGCGCCCTTTGCGCGGCCTTACCCGAAAAAGCCAACACGCCCGTGTCGACTGCATCGAGCCAAATTTCGATGTCGACTGGCTCAGCATACTCTTTGATGCAGGTCCAGCCTTCAAGCACCAGACCGCTAAAGCCATTTCCTTCGGGATAAATTTGCGTGATGGTCCCGAGGGGAGTGGCGAGTCCGAGGTCGGGTTTAAAAAAGTACTCTTTGGGAATTGGAATCTCAGTGACGATGTTTCCGAGAGTGTCGCGCACAACTAAGGAGTAACTCTTCTCAGGCCTGACAACCGCAAGAGCAAACTCCGTTCGTCCTTGCGTGGTCGTCACGTTGTAGGATCCGATGACAGTGCGCTCGCCGCTAAAAATTTCCACGAGTTCAATGACATACCCACTGGCAGTACGGTCAAAGGTGATGGGAATGCGAAACCCAGTGCCATCGGGGATGGCTTCGCCAAAGCCAATTTGGACTGAGGTGAGTTGCTTAATGGTCTTCTCGACTTCCGCCTTCAGGGCAATGAGATTAAGCCTGCGACCGCCGACCACGAAGGAATCCAAATCCGGGGTGTTGGTTGCCCCTCGCAGAAAAATCTCTTCGGCCAGTGCCGGAGTGAGAGGAATCTTGTTGCGTTGAAATACGCTCAACATGTTGGCAATAGCACCCGTTACAATGGGAGCGGCAAAGGATGTTCCTGAGCCTTGGCGATAAGTGCCATTGTCTTTGTCCGGGGCATAGATGTCTTCGCCGGGTGCCGCAATGTCGACAAATTTGGCTGAGTGATTCGAAAATGAACTGAGTTTGTTTTCAGCTGTCACTGAACCGACCGTAATCAATCCTCGGTAGGTTTTACTGAGGGCGGCCGGGTAGACTGGCGAAACTTCCAAGTCTTGGGCGTCGTTGCCGGCTGCGACCACAATCACACAACCCCGGTTGAGCGAAGTTGAAATTGCCTCAGCCAGAGCTGTTTCACCTGACTTCCCGCTAAAACTGAGATTAATTACGCCCGGGTTGGTCGGCGAACACCAAGTGGAAACCCGATTAATCGCGTTGACGATCTGAGTGATGGACGTTGTAGTACTGCAATCAAAGGCCTTATCAGAGACGTAAATGGAAGCGCCGGTGATTCCCAGGGCACCCTTGCTGTTATATTGGGTCGCGCCGATAATTCCTGCCACCATCGAACCATGTCCAATGCAATCAATCGCGTCAGTCCCTACGGTATTGTATTCCAGTAGAACATTGGCGAGATCTTCGTGAGTGGGATTGGTGCCGGAGTCCACAATGCCAATCGGGATAGACCAGAGACTAGCGTTGAAGTAGCTAAAGGTTTCCCAATACCCAATTTGATCGAAGTAACTTTGGTTGCCAAGTGGATCATTGGTCAAAGGCGTCGCCCCTAAAGTCACTTCAGAGGAATTGGTCACCCCGACCAAACATTCGTTGCCCGGTTCTGGCGCCGAGATCCAGGCGTTTAATTGAGCTTCCGTCAAATTTTCCGTTAGTCGAAAATCGTAGGCCTGGGTCGCAAGATCTTTGTCGGGCTGACCATTGGAGTACGCCTGACAAGAAAGTGAGTTAGTTTTTTGGTCACAGATTTGGGCCGCACAAGTGTTTTTAATAAATACCACGAGATCGCGGTTGGATTCGAGGAGAGTTTGCGGTGCTGCCTTCGACAGACCGCCGGAAAACACCACCGGCTGATTGACTACGAAGGAGGTGTCGAGAACGAGTTTCTTGTCGGCAAAAGGCGAAGGGTATTGGATGGGACCTGACAAGGCTTCGCCGTAAAACTTTGCCCGAAACTCATTACCTCCGCAGTTTTGAAAAACCATCAGAAGCGATACCAAACTGGCCATCAAGATCGGTAGAAATGGAGGGGAGGAGTGCGGCGTCTTCGGACTCATTTGCAATCCTCCGTGCAATTCATGTAAATGGCCCCCGCTGGTCCTTCCATGTAGCCAAACAGGAGGCTACAAGTCAGGGTCACGCGATACTTGTCGCAAGTGTCACCGCAGGCGACCGACGACTTGGTATAGGCAGAAACCTTGGTCCCCGCCAAAACGTAATCCGAGCCCCAGGGTAAACGACACTTCCATCCCGGCGCTCCGCCGCCTTCATCGCAATTTTGGGGGGCACAGTTGGCATAACGGAAGTCAGAGTCTCCGGAGAGAACTCCGTCACGACACACGCGCATTTGCATATTGCCGTTATCCAAGCAACTCTCCGAGCATCCCACCTCGGATTTTTTAAAGGTAGGAATTTGGATATTGTTATTAATCGTCCCACCCCAAGGCAGGTTACAGGTTTTGCATGAAGCGGTGGAACAAGACTTGTATTTGTACACATTGATGTCGACGTTGAGGAAACTTCCGGCGACACACTTTCTATAGACACTGTCACAACTCTGCCCACAGGGCACCGATTCAGACTTATGGAGATAAATTGACGAGCCGTCTTTAACCAAATCTCCCCAGGGAGTTTTGCAATCGGCACAGGCCTGCAATTGGCAACTGGGAAACTTGTAGGTGGCGAGGTTTGCCCCGACGAGTTTTCCGCCCGTGCACGAAACCGAACTCTTATTGGCTTCACAGGAGTCGGTGCAGCCCAACTTCTCTGCTTTGAACACGGGGATTGATTGCCCTTCCAAAAGTGATTCACCCCACGGCAATTCACAAGACTGGCATTCGGCATCGATGCACGCCAAGTAGGGGTGGGTGGGTAGGAGTTGAATCTGGCCATTGACGCACTCGACTTCGGTTTTCTGAGTGGCGCAGGATTGGCCGCAAGGGGCCTTCTGGGCTTTGAACATAGTCAGCTTTGCCCCCGAGGCAATCTGGCTGCCATCGGGCAAACTGCAAAAGCAGGTGCCCTCGGTCTTGCAGTCCACTTTGACGAGTTCGCCCACATCCGAAGGCTTGGCGACCTCATCGCCCACTTGTGAGGTGCAACTCCAAAGGGTCAGAGACAAAACCACAATAAAGAAAGTGCTCATTACTTGCATGTGTTTTGGCACTCCCCATAGATGTAGGCATCGCTTCCTGAGAGCCGGCCATTAATGCAAGTCCTCACAATAGAATTTTGCGTGCAAGTTTCTCCGCAAGCCACGGTCGCTTTTTTAAAGGCTACGACTCGTGAGCCCTCACTGATCCGACCCTTGTGGGTACCGGGTTTGCGATAGGTGTCGGTCGCCGCGTCCCAGGGGGTGCTGCACCCGGGTTGGACAAAGGCAATGGAATTGGCGGTCGCGGGACCACCGATGCCGCCGCCGCCGTCACCGCCGCCAAACCAACCCTGTCCGGGCCCTTTACTGTTACCTTGGCCGCCGCCACTGCCGCCGCCTTCACCTTCACAGCCTTCTTGCAAGCAAGTCGTATATTTGTAGTCAATGGCTTCTGCGGGGTTGCCGGTTGGAACTCCCGGAGTCATGCAGCTGACTTCGCCCACATTGTCCGAACACTTGATTCCACAAGGAGCTTTGTCGATCTTAAACAACGACATCTTGGCCTTGTAGGCGATGGTGATCGGAATGGGGAGGTCGCAAGAACACTTTTTAGGGCTACAAGAGAGTGACTGAGCCTTTGCAATGTCTCCACTGAGGACGCCATTATTGTCGCAAGTGACATAACCGACGAGTGAGGAGCAGGTTTCGTCGCAACCGGCTTCAGCCTTGGAATAAACCGTACGATTGGTGGACCCTCGAGGAATCTTAATGCCTGAGGGGAGTTCGCAATAACACGTCGGCATTGAGCAACTGCGGTTAGGGAATTCGGAAGGATCGGGGCCTTCCAAAACACCGCCCGGCAAACATTTCACCATCGCCATGTTGGAGGCGTGATTGCAGTGTTGCTCCGGTTGCTCACAAGCCCCAGTGGCGATCTTATAAAATGGAGTTTCAGTCCCCTCATTAAGTAAGAGAGAACCATATTTACAGCGGCAAGGCTGAGCAACACAGCTCGAAAATTTAAAGTCCACATCCCCCGAGAGTTGGCCCTTGGTACAACTCACTGATCCCTTAAGACTTGGGCAAGAGGAACCACATGGCGCGGATTCGGCGGAATAAACTTCCAGAGTGCCGCCGTCGGGGACCGTCATGCCGGTGGCCGAAACGCAAAATTTGGCATTTCCATCATCTGATGGCTCGACGGACTGATTCTCTTTCGAGGGTTTGGCTTCATCCGCCACCTGACTGGTACAAGCGGAGGCCGCCATAGACAGCACGAAAAGCAATAGAACTTGAATTTTGCCCCTCCGACCCAACGCCATGCCCCCAAAGCAACTCTTCGGCATTTGCCGGACGATTCCTCAGCAAAGTGTTTTCGAGTACTCCTAGTTTATGCGAGAGTTTTGGCGGGAGCCACTGTTTCAAATTGCGTGGCTCAAGGTGAGACACCGCTTATGTCCTTTCAGCAACTTAACGGATCACGTCAGGCCCAGCTTTTGGTGTCCCATTTCGAGACTTCTGTAGACCAAAGAACGACCTTTCGCTATGGTGGAGCACTCACCAAAAACCGACGTCAGTAGAAGGACAAAACGAAGCATGGAAGGCGGATTTCTCGTACTTGATTTTGGCTCCCAGTACACTCAAATCATTGCCCGACGGCTAAGGGAACTGGGAGTGTTCTCGGAGCTCATCCCCTTTGACTTGGATCTCGCCGAAATCAAACGACGTAAGCCATCCGGTATTATCCTCAGTGGCGGCCCGTCTTCGGTCAACGAAGACCAAGCTCCGCTGCGCTCGGTGGCCGAACTGGCACAGATTGCCCCACTCTTGGGTATTTGCTACGGCATGCAACTCATTGCCTCTCAACTCGGGGGACAAGTCGAGAGTGCCGACCGTCGCGAGTACGGACTCAACATCGTTAAATGGAAAAAGAAATTTGGCGCGGTCCCTCAGGAACAAAACGTGTGGATGAGTCACGGTGATGTGGTTAAAAAAGTTCCACCGGGTTTTCAAGTGGCCGCCACCAGTGGCTTTGATTACCCAGCTGTGATCTTGAGTGACCGCGTTTGGGCTTTTCAGTTTCACCCAGAAGTGAGTCATACCGATCATGGTCTGGACTTACTCAAAGCCTTTGTTTTTGATCTTTGTCAGGCCCAGGCAAACTGGCAACCAACTTCTATTACAACTCATTTGCTTGAGACCATTCGCAAACAAGTTCCCGAAAAGGAGCATGTCCTTTGCGCCTTAAGTGGTGGAGTGGATTCCACGGTGGTGGGGACGCTACTGACCAAGGCCTTAGGAGCTCAGCGCGTGCATTGTGTTTTTGTTGATACGGGACTTTTGCGCAAGAATGAATTTAGTCAGGTTCTTGAGACCTATCGAACTCTCGGGCTGAACGTCAAAGGGGTGGACGCCAGTGCGACTTTTCTGTCGCGACTGGGCGGAGTCGCCGATCCGGAGAAAAAACGAAAAATCATCGGTCACACGTTTATTGATGTGTTTAAGGAATCCATTAAAGGGCTGGGCTCGATTGATTGGCTCGCCCAAGGAACTCTCTACCCGGACGTGATTGAGTCGATTTCTCTGCGTGGCACCAGTGTGACTATCAAATCCCACCATAATGTTGGCGGTCTTCCGAAAGATCTGGATCTCAAGCTGATTGAACCCTTACGAGAGCTTTTTAAAGATGAAGTGCGGGCGATCGGCAAGGAACTCGGGATTGCTCATGACGTCTTATGGCGGCATCCCTTCCCGGGACCGGGGCTGGCCATTCGGGTGCTTGATGAAATCACCCCGGCAAATCTGGATATTCTCAAGGAAGTCGACGCGGTTTATATCGATGAGCTCAAGGCCAAGGGTCTTTATGATAAAATTTGGCAAGCCTTTTGTGTTCTGCTCCCGGTAAAAACCGTCGGCGTGCAGGGCGACTCCCGCACCTATGAACGAGTGGTGGCCATTCGGGCGGTCACCTCAAGCGATGGCATGACAGCCGACTGGTTTGCTTTCCCGCCGGAATTTTTGCGCCAACTTTCTAATCGCATCACCAATGAAGTCAAAGGGGTTAACCGCGTGGTCTATGATGTTACCAGCAAACCCCCTGGCACCATTGAGTGGGAGTAAACATGAGTTTTGTTCACCTCCATGTGCACACTCAGTACTCGCTCCTCGAGGCGACGATTGAGGCCAAAGAACTGGTCAAGCGGGCCAAAGAGCTCGCCATGCCGGCGGTGGCGGTCACTGACTATGGGAATATGTTTGGCGCTATCGAGTTTTATCTGGCCGCCAAAGGCGCCGGAATTAAGCCCATCCTCGGGCTTGAAGTCTATATGGCGCCGAAGAGCCGCCTCATCAAAGGCGAAGACCGCGAAGCTGCGCAAATGCCCAACCGTCGATTGGTGCTCCTGGCGCAAAATCTCGAAGGCTACCGCAATCTTTGTCAAATTAGCACGGTGGGGTACAAAGAAGGATTTTACTATCGGCCGAGGGTCGACTTTGAAGTGCTGCAAAAGTACCGCGACCATCTCATTTGTCTGACGGGTGGCCTGCAGGGTGAAGTGCCTTGGGCATTCCTTAATCACGGCGAAGAAAAAGCCTTGGCCATGATCCGCCAGTTACAGACTTTGTTCCCGGAACGCTTGTATCTAGAGATGAATCGCACGGGTGTGGCGGCCTGGGAAAAGGTGAATCCCTTTCTCGCTGAGGCGAGCCGTATGACCGGTGTTCCCCTGGTCGCGACCAATGATGTGCACTACCTCGATCAGAGTGATCAATTGGCTCAAGAAACTTTGATTTGCATTGGGTCCAATAAAACCCTGATGGACGAGAATCGCTATCGACTGGGCTCCGATCAGTTTTACTTTAAGAGTCCCGAAGAAATGCGCGGGCTCTTTGCCGCTTATCCGCAAGCGGTCGCCAATACCTTAGAAGTCGCGGACCGCTGTGATATTCAGTTTAAGCTCGAGGACGACAAGGGACGGGCAATCTATCATTTGCCGACCTATCCGACCGCGAAGGGCATCAGTCTTAAAGACGAGATGGCGCGTTTGAGTCGCGAAGGCTTGAACCGCCGAATTGAGCAAGCGGCCAAGCGGGGAGAGCCCATAAATCCCGACAGCCAGGCTCAATATGAAAAACGCCTGGAGTTTGAACTCGGTGTGATCGACGCCATGGGGTTTAACGGTTACTTTCTGATCGTTCAAGACTTTATCGGCTGGGCTAAGCATCAACAGATTCCCGTGGGACCCGGTCGGGGTTCGGGAGCGGGATCGCTCGTGGCCTACAGTTTGGGAATTACGGATTTAGATCCCATGCCCTACAACTTGATTTTTGAGCGTTTTCTCAATCCCGAGCGGGTGAGCATGCCCGACTTCGATGTGGATTTTTGTCAAGAGAACCGCCAACGAGTGATTGAGTATGTCACTCAAAAGTACGGCGAGGCGAGCGTTTCACAAATTATCACCTATGGAAAACTCCAGGCGCGGGCGGCCATTCGGGACGTCGGCCGAGTGATGGGGATGACCTACGGTGAAGTGGATGTCGTGGCTAAACTCGTGCCGGAGAGAATCGGCATTACGCTCCAAGAAGCAATCGACGAAGAACCTCGCCTTAAAGACCTTATGGAGACCGATCCTAAGGTCAAAAACCTTTTGGAACTTGCGAAAAAAATCGAAGGGCTGGTTCGCCATGCCGGGATCCACGCCGCTGGCGTTATTATTGCCAGTGGCGAGATTATTTCTCACGCTCCCTTGTATCGTGGTGTTGAAGGCGAAAACGTCGTTCAGTACGACATGAAACATGCCGAGAAAATTGGACTGATCAAGTTCGATTTTTTGGGCCTTAAAACTCTCACTCACGTGAACGACGCACTCAAGCTGGTGCAACGCAATCGCGGTAAGCAATTTACCGTCCAAGATATTTCTCTGAAGGATCCTGGTATTTACAGCGTGATGTGCAAGGGCGATACCGCTGGGATCTTTCAATTTGAGGGAGAGGGTATCACCGATCTGATTCGCAAATCGCAGCCCACTTGTTTCGAAGATATTGTGGCGATCAATGCTCTCTACCGTCCAGGTCCAATGGACATGATCCCCGATTATCTGGCTCGCAAAAAGGGCGAAAAGACAGTCGAGTATATTTTCCCGCAGCTTGAGACCATTCTCAAAGAGACTTACGGAATTATTGTTTACCAAGAGCAGGTGCAACTGATTGCCGCGCAGATTGCCAACTACAGCTTAGGCGAAGCCGATCTCCTACGTCGAGCCATGGGAAAGAAGATTCCTGCCGAGATGGCTAAGCAAAAAGATCGCTTCTTGCAAGGGGCGCAAGCCAATCATCTGGACCTAAAAAAGTCCGCAGAGCTTTTTGACCTGATGGCCGAGTTCGCCAATTATGGATTCAACAAGTCTCACGCCGCCGCCTATTGCGTGGTCGCAGCCTATACGGCCTGGCTAAAAAACTATTATCCGGTGGAGTTTTTTGCTGCCCTGCTCACGACTGAGATGAGCGATACGGACAAAATTGTTAAGTACGTCAAAGATGCTCAACGCCACGGGATCAAAGTTTCTCCCCCTGATGTCAGTCACTCGGAATTTAAATTCACCGTTCATGGTGATGAAATTTTCTTTTCTTTGGGCGCCATCAAAGGCGTGGGCGAATCGGCCGTGGAAGCCATTGTTGAAGCGCGAGCGTTGCAGCCCGATCAACGCTTTCATTCCCTCGAGGATTTCTTTGCGGCGGTGGATTTGCGTCGGGTGAACAAGAAAACGGTCGAGTGCCTCATCAAGGCCGGAGCTTTTGATAATTTTGGACCGCATCGGGCGGAGTTGATGGAAAATTACCCCCGCTTTATCGAGCGGGCCGAACAAGCTCGTAAAGATTCTGAAACCGGGCAGGCGAGTCTGTTCGCCATGGATGAGGCCGTGGCCGCTGAGGAAAAAGTGGTCATGACCAAGTGCACGCCCTGGACGCGCAGCCAGCGCTTGCTGTTTGAAAAGGAAGTGCTGGGATTTTACCTTTCGGATCATCCGCTCCAGGGGCTCAGTCCTTTGGCCAGCCCTTGGGTCAACACCACGGTGGGTGGCTTACAAGATTTGGCGACCAAGAGTAACGTCAGAATTTTGGGTCTTATGAGTTCCTTGCGCGAAATCATCACCAAAAAAGGCACGCGCATGGCTTTTGGGGTTTTGGAGGATCTCTCCGGCACCGTAGAACTGGTTATTTTTCCTGAGCCGTTTGGTAAATACGAGACTCTTTTGAAATCCGAAGTTCCCTTGGTCATTGTGGGTTCACTGGAAAAAGAAGGCGAAGCTTGCAAAATACTCGTCGAAGAAATCAAGTCGCTGCCGGATTTAATGGCCAAGGCCAAAAGTGTTGTGCTCAATTTGCGACCCGAGATGCAAGATAAGCTGGCGCTGCTGCGGGAAATCTTGCTGCGCCACCCAGGCGAAAGTCATTTGCAATTTCATCTGGACCTGCCGGATTTAGCCAAACAAGTTCATGTGGATTCGGTAGATCCCCGCTCGGTGCGGGCCTCGCAAGAATTGCTGGAGAGCCTGCAAGTGCTCCTTGGTACTACGGAGAACGTTGAGTTTCGCTGACGATCCGCAACAAAGCTCGGCGAGGTTTCTTTGCCGCATCAGCTGTTACATAATATTTTTAATACGCAAGGCCTGTGCAATCCCGAAGTTTTTCGGTTAGGGTAATAACACAGTAGAAGTCAGTGGAGGGGCGATGAACTGGAAAGCCGAAAGGCTCAAGGTTGTAGCGATTCAAGTCATCTCAGGTGTTGCGGCGGTTTTGGTCACCGTTGCCGCACTCGTGGCTCAAGGGGAGGAGATGGTTGATATCACCGTCGAGAAAACGGTGGCGGCGGACACTCCCAGTGCAGCTCGGCAGCAAGCCTTTGATGATGCCGTCGAAGAGGTGTCGGAGAAGTACATCGTCGACATCATTGGCGCACAAAAGTTTGAGCGCAACGCCGTGGTCATTCGTAAAAAGATTATCAAGGATTCAGGCAAGTACATTCTTTCGATGAAATCCGCGCCACCCGTGAAGTTGGCTAAGGGACATCAGGTTTCGGTGACGCTCAAGCTGTCAGTTAAAAATCTTCAAGACTTACTTCTGGAGAATGGACTGCTCTACAAAATGGAAGGGGCTCCACGAGTCATTCCTTTTGTCAGCTTTCAGGATCGGATTAACGGCCAATCGCACACCTGGTGGGTTCCCGAGGTGACGGCGGGTGAGCGAGGTTTTACCGCCAGCCAAGCCAGAGAGTTTGCCAATAAATTGCGCGATGAGATGCGCGAGCGGGGATTCTTTAGTCTGTCACCCATGGGGAGCGGTTACCGCAACATGATGCCGACGACTTTTATGTCGGACAACCCGCGCACAGAAGATTACCTCTTCTTGGGTGAATATTTTGCGAGTCAAATTGTCGTCAAAGGAAACATTCGCTATGCGAAAAACCGCAAACGCGACGACGCCTTTCAGATCGACGTCAAACTGGTTGCTCTCCACTCGGGCAACGGCCGCATCGTCGGTGAAGTCATTCGCACTTACGACACCGAGCCCGGTTCCTTTCTCACCATTGTTCCCCGCAAAATGAATGAGGTGTTGGATGCGGTCGCCAAGGATCTTTCCACCCAAGTCTATGATGCCTGGAAGCGCGGAACCTTCGGAGCCAATCTTTTGCGTTTGGCCGTCAACGGGAAGTTGGATTATCCTCAGCTGATGGATCTTAAAAAGTCGATCACCGAGGAAGTGCGCGATATCCGTACGCTTAAAGAGCGATTTTTTGAGCTGAACCGCGTGGTGTTTGAGATGGACTCCTCGGTCGGCACTCGGCAAATCGCTCAGGTCCTCAAAGAAAAAAAACTCAAAGGCTTTAAAGTCGACGTCTCTAAAGTCACCTCCGACACCGTGGAGTTGGACGTTCAGTAGGTGAGTCTCAACCACAATCACGACCTAAGTCTGATTTTCGGGGTTTGCCCCCAGTGGTAAAATCAAAGCATGAATCAACTTAAAACCATGTTGGCAGTGGGGATTATCCTAGCGGGAGCGACTTCGTGCGGGCTCTTTAGCAAACCGCAACAGCCACAGCCGGCGGTGCAAACCCGCGACGTACCATTTTTTGCGCGCAATCAGGATCAAGCGCCGCGCAAGCGGATCATGGTGCTGCCCTTTTTAGACGAAAAAGCGGAGCGGACTCAGCAGGTGGCGGAGATTGCCCGCACCACCATCGTTCAGGAATTACTCAAAACCAACTTTTTTGTGGTCGTTAAGAACGAAGATTTCCCGCATAATCTTTCCCAATTCATGACGAAAGATCGGGAGTATGATCTCGAAAAAATCTCGCGAATTGCCGCTAACCTGGGCGTCACCGCCGTGATCGAGGGCAAAGTGATGGATATTCGTGCCCGGCGCATCGGGGACCAAGTGGGTTTAATCCGCAAACTTCGGGCCCGGGTCGATACCACCGTACGCATTCGCATGTTTGCAACCAAGAACGCTCGCGAGATTCTGCACGATGTGCGCGAAGCCACGGCCGAGTCAGAAACCACACGCGTGGGTAAATTTGCCGAATCCGATCGGTACCTCGAGGAAGACCCGATTTTAGTGCGCGACGGGGTGACCAAGGCCTTCTATGGGGCTCTCGGTCCCATCGTCAAAGCGGTCGAAAAGCTGACCTGGGAGGGCCGTGTGGCGATGGTCTCAGGGGAGCGTATTTACGTAAACGCCGGACGACTCTCGGGACTGCAGATCAACGACATTTTAAAGGTGACAGAAGAACACGAAGAAGTTTTTGACCCCGAGACCGGTCGCTTCATCGGCACGGCACCCGGTCGGATGAAGGGGACCATTGAGGTGGTCAGTTACTTTGGCCAAGACGGGGCCATTGCGGTCATTCACTCAGGCTCAGGCTTTCAGGAGAATGATCGGGTCGAGCTTTACTAACTCAGCAAAGTCCCCTAAAACCATAACCATGAAACTGACTTTCACCTCCCGATTCCTGGGGTTTACTCCTTATTCTCAGGCTGAAGAACTGCAGCTCAAGACCGCAAGCGAGGTGCGGACCACCGGGCGAGGTACTGTGCTCGGGGTTGAGCATCCGGCAGTGATCACCTTAGGAGTTCGCGGTCGCCGAGAATTGGATGTTGTGACCAGTTCCGAAGAACAATCAGAAATCGAAATTGTCAGTTGCCGACGAGGGGGGCAGGCCACCCTTCATTCTCCCGGGCAGCTCGTAATCTATCCCCTCTTGCCTGTTCGTCAGTGGGGGATGGGGAGTCGAGAGCTGATAGAACTTCTCGAGAGAGTGACCAGCGACCTGCTGGCGACGGAGGGAGTGGTGGTTAAAAAATTCGGGGATGAGCCGGGGCTTTATTCGGAGCGCGGAAAATTGGTTTTTTTTGGGCTGCGAATCGACCGGGGCGTGAGCTCACATGGCTTGGCCATTAACGTCGCCAATGACCTTCAATTGTTCCGCCACATTCGCTCTTGCGGAGTCGCTCGACAGAACCTAGATTCTTTGTTATTTCAAGGTGTTACAAAATCTTCCGAAACCCTTTTCGCGAGCTGGTGCACCCACCTGGCCGAGGCCCTCCGTGAGCGCTCGCAGCTGCGCCCAGAGGTTGACCGTTCAAGCGTTTCCCTCTAGACTGGCCGTCCTTTTAGACTTTGTTGGGATATAGCTCAGTTGGTTAGAGCGCTACCTTGACATGGTAGAGGTCGCTGGTTCGAGTCCAGTTATCCCAACCAAATTCGCAACTAACGACGAAATCTTTTTTGCACGGCCGAGCGGAAGACGGGGTTGAGGTATCGGGCGGTCCAGAGTCCCAGAGCGGTGGTGCCCTTTGGCCAATAGTATTTCCAATCGCCTTCGATGGCCACGCGAATCTTCTCGGCATAGTCTTCGGCCGAAATGGAATCTTTGGGGATCTCAAAATTTTTGGCATATTTGACTTCAATTTCATCAAACATGCGCGTCTTGATTCCCGGAGTGACGAGACAAAGAGTGGAGACTCCGGTGCCGGCGAGTTCCGCCTCCAGACAATCCGTGAAGGCCACGACCGCAGCTTTGGAGGCTGCGTAAGTTGAGGCGCAGGGAAAGTGCATAAAGGCGGAGACGCTGGAGTTGTTGATAATCTTCCCCTTCTTTCGCTGGATCATACCCGGCAGCAGAGCATGCGTGAGGTGGACTAAGGCATTGAGGTTCACCTGAAACATCGCATAGATTTCATCGAGACTTTGTTGTTCGAGCAAACCGCCGGTCAGGAGTCCCGCATTATTAAAAAGGACATCCACCTCAACGGAGGAGAGTTGTTGAGCGAGCTGGGCCGCCCCTTCTTTAGTTGCGAGATCGGCTTGATAGAGTTCGACAGAGGCTGCCCCTAGTTGGGTGAGCGAGGAGCGCACACCCTCGGACCAGCTCCTGGCGACCAAATGCAAGTGGGCGCCACTCACCGCCGCCATTTTCGCCACGGCCTGGCCGATCCCACGGTTCGCCCCCGTGATGACAAATTGAGAACTCTGAATCTTCATGCCCATCTCACAGCATTGCGGTTCGACTTCATGACTCGGTCCCAAGGTGTGTCGAGTTGCTCTGTTTATTTTCAACTTGTATAGTGACTTTGGGCAGCCCGGAATTTTGGTCCCTCAAACTTAACGCGGCATAGCCCACTTTTTGAAGGAGGAGATTCGCCATGCCGACCATTCTTAAAACCGTGGGACTTTTAGTCCTCAGTAATCTCTTTATGACCTACGCTTGGTACGGTCACCTCAAAGACAAATCCAAACCTTTGTACCTGGCGATTCTGCTGTCCTGGGGTGTGGCGTTTTTTGAGTATTGTTTGCAGGTGCCAGCGAATCGTATCGGTCACGGAGTGTTAACGGCTCCCCAGCTGAAGACCTTGCAAGAAGTAATCACCTTCGCGGTGTTTGCCCTGTTTAGTTATTTTTATTTGCACGAAAAGCCCACGATGTATGACCACTTGTCCTTTGGACTGATCGTGCTGGCAGTGGGAATTAGTTTGTTCCAGCCAGGTCGGGGTGTTAACCTTTGACCTCAGAAGAGTGACGAAGATTCGCGCTCAAAGGCAATCCACGGCGGGAGGCCACTATGACGAAGTCATCAAAGATTGGTGATTCGATGGTCCGAGATCCCATTACCATTGAAGCCAACGTCAGCATTACCGATGCACAAGAAATCATGCGGGCCTGGGGGATGCGCCATCTTCCAGTGGTTGAAGGCGAAAAATTAGTGGGGATGCTCAGTGATCGAGACATCTACCGCGCGATGGCGCTCAAAAAGACCCATGACCTAACTGTTCGCGAGGCCATGTCGGACGATCCATATGTGGTATCGGCGGCGACCTCACTGGCGGACGTCGCCAAAGCCATGGCCAAAAACAAATTTGGCTGTGTGGTGGTGACCGGTGCTGCCAATCGCATTCGGGGAATCTTCACCACCACGGATGCACTTTATATTTTAGCCCAACTCTTGGAAGACCCCGACGACGACAAGTTTCACGTCATGAACCTTGAAGAATATTTGGCGTCACACCAAAAAATGGCGGTTTGAATAAGGGCGCGCATAAGGGGGCAATTGTCATGATCCGAGCTTCAAAAATCACACCTTGGGTGGTTTGCGCCCTGGTGGTCGTGAGCGGCACCGTGGTTTCCAGTTGGGCAGGCACCAAACTCAAGGCTCTAAAAAAAGAACCGCCAAAGTTGGTTCCCGATACGGGTGAGGACATCCGCTCGGTCATGCACTTTTTCTATGACCGCCTCATCGAGCTAAGACCGGTGATTACTTCTGAAATCGAATTCTCTGATCCCAAGAATCGCAAGACCATTCGTTTGGCTCTGGCTGATGTGGAGGCGCGGCTCAAAAACACTAAGAGTGCGGAACTCCTGAACGGCGAGGGGCACCAGGCAACCGTGGAACTGTTTAAGCGCCATCTGGCTGACACGCGGGAGTCATTGGACCTCGGCGAAATTACCCGAGCTTACCAGGGAGTGCGGATGACCACGGAGTTTTGCGTGAGTTGCCACACCCATTTGCCGCAAGAGGGGATGCCGCAGCTTGATTGGAAAAAAGACGTTCTGGCCCGAGATCCCAAGGATGTGCGACAGACGGCGGATTTTTATTTTGTCACCCGCCGCTACGATTACAGTTTGAATATTTACAATTACCTTCTGCGCGAGTTTCCCAAGACGGTTCTGCAAGAAGCGGATATGCGCGATATCTATCGGCGTAAGATGGTGATCTATGCGCGGATTAAACGCGATCCCGCCGGCGCCATTGCGGATCTCAACGAAGACCTCAAGAACACTCAACTGCCAGTCAGTGTTCGGCGCGAAATTGAAACTTGGCGGCAGTCCTTTGAAGGTTGGCTCAAGGAAGAGGTCAAGGCGGGCGGTTCAAAAGCGGGAAGTCTTAACCCCAGCCCAGCTCAGCGTGCCGAGGCCCTGTTGAAAGAGCTGGAGGGCTACCGAGGGCCGTCGGATTCGCAACCTTACATGGTCAATTTATTAAAGGTCTCAGGTTTTTTATATGAGAGCTTGTACCAAGCCAAATCGAGCGAGGAGAAAGCGCGAAACCTTTTTCATCTGGGTCGCGTGGAGCGAATTCTCGGGCAATCCTCCTTTGTCCTGCTGGGTGATCTTTATCTTAAAGAGTGTGTGCGAACGGCTCCCCAGTCTGAGTGGGCCGCCAAATGCCTGACCGAATACAAAACCTACCTGCAATGGCGCTACCCTCCTGGGACCAAGCGTCCGGCATTTCTTGATCAAGAATTAAAGGAATTGGAGGGGGCCAACCGGACATGACGAGAATTCGTCTGCGCCGGTTACTGATGGCGCTCGTGTTTGCCAATTTAGTTGTCGCTCTCGCTTGGGTGGGGGAGTGGGGAGTGGCGCCGCTACCGGGGATCATGCCCAAACTTTACCCTTTCCAAGGAATTTGGCGCCAACAGGCCCAAAAACAACTTCATCGTCGAATCAGCTCAACTGCTCTGGCCGGAGTGGTTGAAGTCACTTACGACCCCCAGGGAGTTCCCCATATTTTTGCTGAACAAACGGCGGATCTATTTTGGGTGCAGGGCTATCTGACAGCCAAAGACCGTCTCTGGCAGATGGACTTTCAATCGCGAATTGCCGAAGGTCGTTTGTCTGAGCTGATGGGTGATCGCACGCGCCACTTGGATGAGTTCTTTGTTACCATTGGAATGCGTGAAACAATTGAGCGCACCGACCAACTTGTTCGGAGTGACCCTCTGACCCGACTGGCGGCCGAACGCTACGTCGAGGGAGTTAACGCTTTTATCCGCTCACTTGGGCCACACGATATCCCCATTGAGTATTTTCTCACGGGAACCCGACCCCGCCGCTGGACCACGCGCGAGCTCGCGAGTCTGCTGAAGTTTATGAGTTATCGTTTGGCGGGGCGAAGTTCTGATCTGCAATTGACTCACCATTTGAAGCGCTTTGGTCGGAGCCGAATTGAGGATTTGTTTCCTGACGAGTTACCGCTGGAATCACCGTTTATTCCGCCGGGTCGGTGGGGGCAAAAACCAACCTCAGGGTTGAAGGCTCCGCCTGATTTTTTTATTACCGCACTCAACAATATGCCACGCACCATCCGGCCGGCCCGGGCCAATGGCAGTAACAACTGGGCCGTGGCCGGTGAGAAGACTCGTTCGGGGTTCCCGCTTTTGAGTAACGACACCCACTTGGGTTATACCCTGCCCGCGATTTGGTATGAGGTGCAACTTTATGCCCCGGATTTTAAGGTCTACGGAGCGACCATCCCGGGAGCTCCTGGCGTGATCCTCGGGTACAACAACAAAGTGGCCTGGGGGGTGACCAATGCCACATTGGATGTGATGGATTGGTACGAGATTGAGTTTCGTGACGAGCAAAGCTCTGAATTTCTCGTCGAAGGCAAGTGGCAAACGGGAACCACCACTCAAGAAATCATCACGGTGCGAGGGCAGCCATCGATTGAAAAAAACCTTCTTTGGACCCATGTCGGCCCCGTGGTTTACCGGGAAGGAAAACTTGGACTGGCCCTTAAATGGGTGGCCCATGAGTCGACCAATGAACTTCAGGCGCTGTTAAAGCTCAATCAGGCGCAGAGTTTTAATGAGTGCGCCCAGGCGCTGGAGTCCTACCAAGTGCCCGCGCAAAATTTTATCTGTGCTGACGCCAAGAGTATCGGCATTTGGCACAACGGCCGCATTCCCAGTCGTTGGAAGGGGCAGGGTCGTTATGTTCTCGATGGACGGCGCGAAGATCACTTGTGGCAGGGATTTCTCAAGCGAGAGGATATTCCGCAAGCGCTTAATCCTCAGCAGGGCTTTGTGTACTCCGCTAATCAACGGCCCGTCGATTCGAGTTACCCCCATTATCTAGGCTGGGACTATGCAGATCCTTACCGAGGGGCCCGCATTCGTGAATTCTTGTCGCGGCGGGAACGCCTGGACTGGACGGATATGTTGGATTTGCAAAATGATCTACTGAACTCCCATGCGCGCGAAGTGCTGCCGGACATGTTGCTGTTGATAGAGCGAAAAGTACCCAAGACCAGCGAAATGAAGGCCGTCCTCGATGAACTGGAGTTGTGGGACTACCGCGATCACGAACACTCCGTGGCCTCGTCTATTTTTGAAGAGTGGTGGTCGCGCTTTGAAGCTTCCCTGTGGGAGGATGAGTTTAAGACGGGTGATGACGAGCTTTATCCGGCAACCCCGCGCACGGTTCAGCTGATCAAAAACCTGCGAGATCACCCCAAGCACAATGATCGCCAGTGGCTCGATCGTCCGCAAACTCAACAAGTCGAAGATTTGGGTGACTTGTTGGCCGTCGCCCTTCAAGAGACGGTCCATCAATTGCGCGAACAATTGGGTCCGGAGTTAAAGGACTGGAAGTGGCAATTCGTGCGCCCAACTTATTTGCCCCACGTGAGTCGCTTTCCTGGCCTCGGTGTGGAAGGACTTGAGGTGGCTGGGAGTCGATACACCGTCAACGCCAATCAAGGGCACCACGGACCCACCTGGCGCATGATCGTGAGCTTTGAACCTGAGCCCCGCGGTTGGGGCAATATTCCTGGGGGGATCAGCGGCAACCCCTTTGATCCCGACTACACGCGCTTTGTTAAGGACTGGAGTAAGGGCAAGCTGCGCGAATTTCGTCGTTATCAAAGTGCCAGTGAGGCCGTGCGTGAAGCACAAACAAGGTGGAGCTTTCGCCCACCAGAGGTGGTTCAGTGATTTATCTTTTAGTTATTTTGGTTTCCGTTTGCGGGCTCTTTTTGCCTTGGTGGTCGGTAGCTGGGGTGGGGTTTGTTGCGGGTTGGATGACCCGTTCTCGACTTCGAGCGGTTGTGACCACGGGACTCGCCGTCTTCATTTCCTGGGTTTCCACCGCCTATTATTATGATTTAAAAAATGCTCTCGCAACGGGGGAGAGACTCGCGCAGATTTTCCATCTCCCGCATTTTGTTCTAGTCTATATGGTCATAGGACTGGTGGGTGGTATTTTTGCGTCCTGTGCGGCCTTAAGTGGCAACTATGCCCGCCGCTCCTTCAGACGAGTTTGAGCACTGAGTTCGACTTCTGCCATGGGAAGGTTAACGACAAATGGAGCGACCCGTCTGAGAGGCGATGCGACGGTCCACCCGTCGCAACTGGCGGAGCTTCTTACTGCGATTGGGTTCTTCCGTCACGACTTCGAGGTCTTCAAGACCCAAGGCCGAAGTGTAGATTAAACGCTTGCGGCAACTTTGGGAGTGAGCCTCGTAGAAGATGCTTTGTTTCTTTGGCGTGTTGAGATCATAACCACATTCTTTAAGATCAAAGGTTTCGGTTGGCCGCGTTTTGCGCAAGTTCCACTGCGAATTCATCGAGGACAAATAAACGTAAACCTTTTTGCATTTGCCGCCTACCACATCCCACTCGGTGTGATTGGGGTTAGCACCAAAGCCACATTTAATGATGTCGACTCCGGTGACTTGGGCCTTTCCACCCACCATCTGAATCATTTGGCACTGGCCCTCTTCGTAAACATAGACGGGACCGGCTTCGGCAAGGTTAAAAGACAGGAGGAGCGTTAGGAGTAGCCCTAAGATCAACCACTCGGTGCGCGATAAGTTGTACGAGGTTTTGATTTCATTAGCAGCGACTGATTTCATCCCGATATCCCCTGTTTTGGCTATGCCTGTGCCCAGCCAGTGAATACCGGTAATTTCAATAAGTGTTCCGCAACGAGGCGATCCTATTGAGCATATAACAGGTTGAAATATTTAGGTTATTTTAATTAGGTCAGTCTTTGCCCCGGCCTCAATCGTCTAGGCTTGAGACAGGTGAAAAAGGGATACTCAAGCAAACCCAAGGCGCAAACCCCAAAGCCCGAAGGCTCCTTTGAGGTTTGCTCAATTGGACTGATTAGAAACGAATGGGGACGATGCTGACGCTCTCCACGTCGCGGTCTTTATCAACCGTCATTTTGAGCGAGTGGATCTCTTCGCTCCGGGTCTTAGCCGCCGAATCAAAGCAACTCACGCGCAGCCAAGCATTAAAGTCGATTTCCACTCCCAACACTGCGTTGGAGGTCGGGACTGAGAAGTGGCCGTTGGTCACTTCATAGCCAACAAACTGGGTCTTAGCTTTCTGACATTTTACCATCCGTGTGATGGTGGTGGTCAGGTTACGTGAGCGATCATTTGCAAACAACACCACCAAGGGAATTTTTGCGGGAAAACTCAAGTTGGTAACGCCCAACTGAAACGCCGATCCACCCATTTCGCTCGCATAGCGATAGTAAAAGGATTGGCCTTGCAGCATCTGAGCAACTTCTGAACCCAGGACATCAAGTGCACGATGGTCCGGTTCACCCGTCTGGTGTCCAAGTTCATGAACTACCAGGCCCACAACTTGGCCAAAACTAAGGCGAGGTTTGCCGTCAGTTTCATAAAGCAGATCCGTGTTGACGTAAATGGGACTACCGGGAGTGAGCGTGGTTTTGGCGATACGGTGAAATTCATTGGCGCCGGTATTAAAAAACCCTGGTCGCTCTTTGCCACTGACAAACTCAAAGCGCACCAGATCTCCGGCTGAACTCCGAACCAAGGCCAAAATCTTCTCGGCGAGTTGAAAATTTTCGGTTTCGAAGCGGCAAGGATTGCCCGGGAAACAGCCGCCCAAGACACGATCAATGATGTGTTTGGATTGATGAAATTCAAACTCAACAACACCCGCGCCGTTACCAACGATTCCCCCGCCACCGCCGACGGTGACGCGGTCAATGGCTCCCGAGAAGTCGCGGACTTCACGAGCCGGCGGCTGGGCCGGCGCTGCACTCATCAAAGATGCTGATAACAGAAGTGTTGTCAGAAAATTCATCGAGGTCACTGTTGATCCTCCGTTGCTGGAGTTGACGGACAGGTGTGTTCAAAAAACTGAATATTGAGCTGGAACACGCGGGATGAATCGGTGGCGCCAAAGCGCTCGTTAAAATCTTTTACGAAGTGATGCAGATAGGTCTTAGCTTCATCTAGACGACTGGGATCAAAGCCTAACGTCGCGGCACTCATTTGCCGGGTCTCAGTGGTTTGCTCATCGAGAGCTTCCAGAGCCCGATTCATCATGCCCCGATGGTGTTCTTTGATGGCTTCAGACGGAAGGTTGTTGGTTGATTCAACATCGCCCTCTGGACGAACCAGCATCTGGGTGGCGGGATCGCGGGCCAGAGCCCCGATCTTAAGCATGGCTTCGATGCCGGTTTTTACCTGAGTGGGGGAGACCTTCTTGCGCAAACGCTGCGAAATCCAATTGGCGTCTTCGACGAACTCAGGAGTGCCAACCAGAGCGCGCACCACCAAGTTGTACCACTCGCGAACAAACTGAAACTGATTGAGATCAAGTTTGAGATAGGTGCCCTTAGGTTCCATGTGAACCAGCTGATCGAGCAACGAGGCCACCGGTTGACCGCGGCGCACCTGGCGCTCTAGGGCCACCTTGAGGCGTAAAATATTCTGGGCTTTTTTGTCGACCTGCCATTCTTGAAAAAGCGCATCGAGCATTTTCTCTGACGGAAGGCGCGTACCTTTGGCAAGCATCGACAAGATACTGGGAGAATTGTAGCCGAGTTTTTGGGCGAGGCGCTGGAGGGTCGCTTTTTTGCGGCCCTTGGAGTCGCGCAGACGTTCTCTTAACTGGTAAGAGAAGAAGTCTTTAAAATCTTGAAACTCATAATTGGTCATAGTTTCAGATCCACCCATTTAAACAGCTCAAGGGCCTCGTGAGCCCTTGAGCGGTGTTCCCTATGCGGGAAGGTATACTGCAAAAACCGAGAAATTAGTTAGCACAAGCTGGGAATTTGAATTCTTTCTCAACTCCGGGCCAGTTGTCGCCTTCGCCCCAAGAGCTAACTTCGCGAACTTTGATAACATCAGGAAGGAACTTTGCTTTTTGGCCAAGCTCGTCACAGAACATGTTGCCGTCTGGCTCATAGCGATACTTCAAACAAACCGGATCAGCGTAGTTGCGGCTGGCGGTAGAGTGAAGGAGTTCCCATTTTTTGCAAACGTAATCAACTTGCGGTCCGCCCATTTCAGGGTTCCAGCCCGGAACAGGTACAGCAACCAAGTTGGTGCACTCTTTTTGGGGTTTGATGGTCTTGACTTGGGTTGCAGTCAAGCAAGCGTTGTCCAGAGCGATTCCACGAAGAGCGTTAGCATAGTCGTGTTCAACCCGAGTGTCTGCGAAGGCGATTCCTGCTACGGCAAAAGCCAAAGTTACGATAAGAGCTTTCATGTGTTTTCCTCCCGATAAAAGCTGTTGATTGTTTTGTTCGCCATTAGGGATAGCAGTCGTTATTCACAAAAATCAAAATAAAATTCACAAAGCACTCTATTTTGTTTTCACAGGTACAGTGAAGCGAATGGTGAGGAGATTGTTAACATCTATAAAAACAATAAGTTGTAAATGACCTATCGCACAATAATTTGAAATTGATTCCTAAATTTGTGAATGAGACAGAGCGAGTGCGTGAGAATTATTCAAGGAGTGCAAGGGGCGTGAATCGCTGTTTTGGTGAAAAAGCGACATCTCCTTCCCATCGCAGGAGTGAAAGTGGATCAACGGGCTGCTTATCTTTTAAGAGTTCAAAGTGCAGATGAACTCCTGAGGCCCGACCCGTGCGTCCCATAAGGCCAATCAATTGTCCCCGCTTGACCCAATCGCCCGTTTTAACCTTGAAGCCGTTGAGGTGGGCGTAGATGGTGGCCCACATCTCATTATACTCAATCAAAATCATCTTTCCGTAGCCCTTAAAACCACGTCCTGCATAGACGACAATGCCGTCGTGGGCGGCCAGAATCGGCGTGTTGCGTTTGCCCCCAAGATCAATGCCTTGGTGGTCGACGTTGTTGGTCGGTCGAAATTTTTGCGTGAGGCGGGGAGATTCAACTGGCCATTCAATGACGAAGGGTCCTTCTTTAGGTGGGCCCTTGAGTTCCCCCGGCGTTGTGGCTCCAGGGGTGGGGGGGCCACGAAACTCTGGGAGGAGCAGCTCGTAGTTACTGCTTGGGCCCTGGAGGTCCTCCGGAGTCTCGAGTTCCCCTGGTCCTTGAAAATGCGAACAACCGGCGAGCACGCCAATGGCAAACAAAACTCCGATGGTTGGCCAGCCCGGTTGGCCGCTCAAGCGTAAATCGGAAACTTGTCGCACAATTCGCGAACCTGCTGGCGGACCTTTTTTAGAACGGTCTCATTATTGGCGTTGCTCAGCACCTCGGCGATCCATCCGCCGATGAGTTCCATTTCGCTTGGTCCCATCTTACGCGTCGTCAAGGCCGGCGTTCCGATGCGAATGCCACTGGTGACAAAGGGGGAGCGTTTTTCGTTGGGAACGGTGTTCTTGTTAACCGTAATTCCGGCGAGATCGAGGGATTTTTCGGCATCCTTACCCGTGAGTTCGCGGTCACTGAGATCGATCAACATCAGGTGATTGTCCGTTCCGTTAGTGACCAGCTTAAACCCGCGATTCATCAGGGTCTGAGCCAGGGTTTTGGCGTTCTTAAGGATCAGTTCACAGTAAATCTTGAAATCAGGCTTAAGCGCTTCCCCAAAGGCCACGGCCTTGGCGGCAATGACGTGTTCAAGCGGACCGCCTTGAATGCCCGGAAAGATCTTACTATTGATGGCCTTGCCGTTTTCTTCTGAGCAAAGAATCATTCCCCCGCGAGGTCCACGCAGTGTTTTGTGCGTGGTGGTGGTCGTATAGTCGGCGTGTGGAACGGGTGAGGGGTGCACTCCACCGGCCACCAGGCCTGCGAAGTGCGCCATATCAACTAGAAGTTTGGCTCCGACCTCATTGGCGATGGCCCGAAACTGGGCAAAATCCAAGAGACGGGGATAGGCGCTATAGCCCGCAATCATTAAGGAGGGTCGATGTTCAATGGCGAGGGAGCGGATCCGGTCATAGTCGAGCTGCTCCGTCTTGGGATCGAGACCGTAGTGAACGGCCTTAAACAGGAAACCGCTGAAGTTCACCGGCGACCCGTGAGTGAGGTGTCCCCCGTGAGAGAGATCCATGCCCATGATGGTGTCACCAGCTTTGGCCGCGGCCAAATACACCGCCATATTTGCTTGAGACCCGGAATGGGGCTGCACGTTGGCGTGCTCACAGCCAAAAAGTTTCTTGGCTCGATCAATTGCCAGTTGCTCGGCTTTGTCGACTTCATCGCATCCGCCGTAGTAGCGTTTGCGGGGATAACCCTCAGCGTACTTGTTGGTGAGGCAGGAGCCTTGTGCTTCCATGACGGCGAGGGAGGCATAGTTCTCACTCGCAATCATTTCCAGCCCCGACTGTTGTCGGTGCATTTCCGCGCGGAGAATGGCGGCGATTTCAGGGTCGCATTTTTCGATGACGGACATGTTGAACTCCCTCGTTTTCAAGTTGCGAAAAAATCAATCAACTGGGCTGGAGACTTTGGCGACGCGCTCCTGATGCCTCCCACCTTCAAATGGTGTCGACAAAAACAAATTGAGTAATTCCTCAGCGAGCTCGAGTGACAGCAAGCGGGCACCCAAACACAAAACATTGGCGTCGTTGTGCGAGCGAGCGAGAACCGCCGATTCCGTGGACCAGCAGAGAGCCGCTCGAATCCAGGGGAACTTGTTGGCCCGCATGGCCATGCCTTGTCCGGAGCCACACACCAATACGCCCCGTTGAAGGGGCTTCGATTTGAGCTTTTTGCAGACTTGGTCCGCCCAATCCGGGTAATCGACCCGCTCTTCGGTATGGGTGCCTAAGTCCTGCCACTTGAGGTGAGGAAATTTTTTGACGAGATGGTTTTTGAGCGGGAGTCCGGCATGGTCGCACGCAATCAGGATGGGTAAATCGTTAGCCATGAGACCTCGCTTCGCAATAAATCAAAGACTCAACCTCGTTTAGAGATTGAGTCGCGAAAAGATCAAACTTGCGTTGGTGCCACCAAAGCCAAAGCTGTTGTTCATCACATGGTGGAGCTGTCGCTCCCGGGCCGTGTGGGGAACGTAATCCAGATCATTCTCCGGACTCGGATTGTCAAGATTGATGGTCGGGGGCACGATGCCGTGGAACAAGGCCTGTAGCGCAATCACGCTTTCCACCGCTCCAGCGGCTCCCAGGGTGTGACCAATCATACTTTTGGTGCTGCTCACCCACAACTTGTACGCGTGAGGACCAAACACGGCCTTAATTCCTTCAGTCTCAGCCTGATCACCGGCGGGAGTGCTGGTCCCGTGCGCGTTGATATAACCAATGTCCTCGTTGTTGATCATCGCATCTTTGAGTGCCATCTTCATGGCCAAAGCCGCTCCGGCTCCTCCAGGTATGGGGTTGGTCATATGATAGCCGTCAGAGCTATACCCGTAGCCAGTTAACTCGCCATAAATACGGGCCTTGCGCTTGAGGGCATGTTCAAGTTCTTCAAGAATAAACATTCCGCAGCCTTCAGAGAGAACAAAACCATCACGGTCGCGGTCCCAAGGGCGGCTGGCGGCGGTGGGCTGATCATTGCGCGTGGAGAGAGCCTTCATCGCCGCAAAACCACCAATTGCGAGTGGGCAAACCGTGCCTTCGGTGCCCCCTGCAAACATGATGTCACATTGGCCACCACGGATGTAACCGGCAGCTTCGCCAATCGCGTGGGCGCCGGAGGCACAGGCCGAGGTCAAAGTGTAATTAGGGCCCTTAGTACCGTACTTGATGCTAATGTGGCCGGCAGCCATGTTGGAAATCACCGCAGGAATAAAGAACGGCGTGATTCGCGAGGGGCCTCGTTGGACCACGACATCCCGTTGGGCCTCAATCATCGGCAAGCCGCCGATGCCGACGCCGGTGACGACGCCCGTGCGCTCAGCGAGAGCCTCGGTTAACTCAAGGCCAGAATCGGCCAAGGCCATTTGCGCCGCACCCAGAGCAAAATGCGTAAACCGATGCATCTTTTTCTGCTCTTTTTTCTCGACATAGAGATCGATCGGGAAGTCCTTCACCTCACCGGCAATTTGCACCGAATGATCGGTAGGATCAAACTGTGTCACCCGAGTAATTCCTGACCGGCCGTTGATGAGGGCCTGCCAAGAATCAGCGGCCGTATTACCGA
>JADZEO010000043.1 GCA_020850475.1 Bdellovibrionales bacterium
AAGGAAAGGACTTGGCATGGAAATCGCAAAATTCCTTGAGCAAGAGACTCAGAAAACCTTCGAAAACCTACTTGAAATCCCCTGGGCCAGTCGACGTGTTTATGCCGATTGGCTGTCTCAAACGTATCACTTCGTCCGCCACTCAACGAGGCTTTTGGCTTTAGCCGCCGCCGTCGCTTCCCTAGAACAGCAAAATTGGCATGACAAAATGGCTCGGCATATTCGCGAAGAGTTGGGGCACGAAAAAATTGCTTTGCGGGATCTCAAAAATCTCGGTGAAATTGTCCGCCCAGAACTTCCTCAGACCCGTCAGTTCTTCGAATCCCCCAAAAAGGCGATCTTTCGCCATGGACCCGTTGGCTTGGTTGGTTACATGCATTTTCTCGAGACACTGGCGGTCCAAAGTGGCCCCCACCTCACGCGCGTCATAAGTTCCTGTTTTGGGTCGAATTGTTGCCAGTTCCTGCAAGTCCACGCCACTGAGGACATCGGCCATGTAAAGGCTACCGAGGCAAGCTTAGTCGAACTCACCACGGCGGAACTTGACTTAGTGGACTCCCTTATCCAAACGGCAAGCCGCCAATATGGCGAAATTCTCGAGGCAATTATCGAGAAATCAAAACAGAAGGTTCCAGCCTGACCGAGCGACCAGGACAAGGGTGCAAGCTTAAAAGGAAGAGTCAGTTGCCGAGATCGGTCTGGATGTTACCTTGATAGTTTTCAAGTCTCTCTAAGACTCGAAAGGTGCAAATAATCAAATTCAACTCACCGCTCAAATTGTGAACGGGAATGAGTGCTTTTTGTTTAATTCTAATGGTTGACCGGCCGGGAGACCAAATTTCCCGCGCCACGTGCGAAGGCAAGTCAATCAAATAGGGTTTGGCAGTGCCCGTAAAAAACTTAACAAAATGATTCACCAATTGGCGTGTCACGAATTCATTGCGCTCATAGAGATGCCACCACTCATAGGTAAAAATCTCTTCCAATGAATAGGTGCAAAGTTCAAAAAAATTAAAGCTGCGATAGTGCTGAATGCCTTCACTATCATAGACTTCAATGATGTCCCCAGGACTTATGAAATTTTCGAGATCGCCTGGCACGGCCGTTCTTTGATGAGACAAATAACGCCGCAAAAGCTGAAGCTCATCAACACTCCGGCCGCTCTCCGGGATTAGCTCCCCACTCTCAGTCATTAAGCGATTCATAAACAAAGCCGTTGGCCTGAGCTGAGTTTCAAGCTTTACGAGCTGCTCAGTCGAAAGACCGCAGCGAATCCGCTGGAAATCCTCGCGAGTGCTCAAAACGGGAAAGCCCAAAGACTGGATCACCTGAGCGACAAGCTCAATCTCCCGAATGACTTGCCCGACAACCTGTTGATGGCCCCGATCGTCTGCCTCAGGCGCGCGCTCGGCATTTACCACAACTTGTTCCATAGACCTCACCCCTTACGGCCAATCGAAATTAAAGCCACCCCATCTGAGACAAAATCATAACCACCACGGCTATAAAGTTGACCAAAGCGATGAGCTTCCAGCCCATCCCTATCGAGAGTTCCTTCTCTAAGTCAATGAATGGATTGCGGGCTTCGATTTGAGCAATCTTTTCTCCTAAGATATCCTCAAGACGCGTATTTTCACGTTTTAGATAGGCAATTTGCCTCTCTAAATCAGCCTGTAGCAGCCCCATTTTCTCGTCCTGAACGCGGGTGACCTCACCGACGTTAAAGGAATTTTTCGGATGCCACCCGGGCTGTTTATCGATGAGGGCCAAGTACCACTGCAGGGCTCGATAAACATGGGCGGGCGGATGACTGCCTCGTTTGGTCCAGCGGGTCCAGGCCGAAGGGTCCACCATCAGCAGCTGACACATTTTGCGCCGACTGAGCCCCAGTCCCGAGCGAATTTCTTCAAGGCCGCCCAGGCTCTTACGAATCACCGCCACCTCCGCCTCATAACGCAAACGCAGCGATGATAAGGTTGTTTTCTCCTCTTCTGAATTTGATCCAATATCCTGGGTTTTTGATCGATTTTTGGCGTCTTTTCTGACGGAATTCTCCGCCCCATCCAGTGAGCCCGACAAGTGGCCCAAGGCCCATTCAATTTCGTTATCCGACAAATCCTTGAATTCTTGGATCGGACCCTCTTCAGAGATCATCCCTTGATCTTGCATTTCACAACCTCACTATTGTGTTTTACAAAATTATTCGTGGTGTTTTGCAATTTGCCAAGTCCAGGTCCTTAAATTGAAAGTTCCAAACCCAAAGCACGACTGAAGAATTCTAAATTTTGGGCCTGAGGATCCACCTTTCTAAAATTGACTGTGACTTTTAGTTATAAACTACACTATTAAATAGTTGTTTTTATTTGATTTTTGTAATTACAATTATGTCTGTAAGGGCGCCACCGGATAGGTTGTGCGTGGCGCAATAGATCTAGCATATTGCAGCAAAATTTTATTAATTTATCGCGAATTTTCACGCAAGGTTAATACATCATGTCGAGCTCATCACGATACTCACTTAACAAAAATAAGTATCTCCTCGACCCGGAAGTTGAGCGACTCGAATACTTGCTTAAGAGTCACCTCGACCAGGATCACCGCAATTGCCTGCTCCTTTTTTTGGGGCTTCACACCGGGGCTCGGGCTCAGGAGCTTCTCAACCTAAAACCAGATGACGTCAATTCTTTCGAACAATCGATTTTGATCAAGGGGCTTAAGGGCAGTAATGATCGAGAGCTGCCGCTGGCGCCCTGGCTGTTTGACCAGCTTCAAAAACATCTGCAAAACGGCGCTCACCTGAACGACCGCCTCTTCCCCATTTCCTACAACCGGCTCCGACAAATTTGGGACTTGTATCGGCCCACTCCTAAGAAGTTTCATTCGCTCCGACACACCTTTGCGATTCGTCTCTACAAAAAGACCAAAGACTTGCGGCTGGTCCAGGTCGCCCTCGGCCACCGCAATATTACCAATACCATGGTCTATGCTGATTATCTTTATTCGCAGCAGGAACTTCGTCGTCTTATCTTGTGAGCGTTTCAGTCCGATAAATAAGGCGAGGTAATATTGATAACATCAATGGGAGAAACCATCATGAAACACCTTTTATTACTCATTTTATTCGCACTTCCTGCTTCGGCCTGGGCTGCCTCTGGAAAGGCCGGTGGCTTTTCTGTCGCCCCTTCAATTTTGTACTCAACCACGAACATGGATTTAACGGAAATCGGCAGTGGCGAAGTTGAGTCCACCTCGACCTACTACGATCTGAATTTGGGTTACACCTGGGGCAATGGTCTTTATGTGGGTGCCATCTACGGCGCACGTACTTCTGGCGACGGTACGACTGACACGACTGACACCTATATGGGTGCCTCCGTTGGCTATTCTAACAATGGTTGGATTGCAGTTCTGCACTATCTCGTCTCGGCCGAAGACGAACTTTCAGCTACGGTCAAATTGATCGAAGGCTCAGGCTTTGGTGCCGATCTCGGTTACATGTGGAGTGTCAGCAACTGGTTCTCCATCGGCATGGCACTCAACTACCGCTCTCTTTCATACAAAAAATATGACAACGGCACCACTGAAGTTGAAGCCGACACCAGCGAATCTTCGATGCTGCCCTTTCTTTTGCTTGGCTTCTCTTTCTAAGTTGGGCCGCCGATAACGCCACCTTATTCAACCCATACGGTGAGGCTCAGTTTTTCACTGAGCCTCCTTGAGCCGGACGGGTTCAGGCGTTTTTCCCTGTTAATTTTTCAACTTCCTTCCCACTTCTCAACACCTTTGAGTACCTCATCTAAACCCTAGCCTCGGTTACAACAATTTCTGGGTTAAGGGGATTTCTATGAAAACTAGCCGCCATTTTATTTTGTTGAGCTTTCTCCTACTCGCCCTTTCAACTGCCGCGCAAACTCGCGAACTCTCGCCGGGCTTAGATCAATACATTGAATCCACGATGCAGGAATTTAACATTCCCGGTCTCGCCATGGCGGTAGTGAATAAAGACGGGATTGTTTGGGCGCATGGTTTTGGCTATCGCGATGTCGAAGCCCAGCTGGCGGTCGACAACGACACCTTGTTTGCAATTGGTTCAACCACCAAGGCCTTTACCGCAACGGGCGTGGGGATTTTGGTGGATCGTCAGCAAGTCCGTTGGCACGAACGGGTCCGCACTTACTTGCCCGAGTTTCAACTCTTTGATGAACTGACCTCGCAGTTGGCAACCCCACGTGACCTTCTAGGCCACACCACGGGGCTCCCCCGCCACGACTTGGCTTGGTATGGGTCACACTTCACTCGAGAGGAACTCTACGCGCGCCTCCGCTTTCTTGAGCCCACCGTCACAATCCGCCAAAAGTGGCAGTATCAAAACTTGATGTACCTCGTGTCGGGAATTCTCATCGAACGGGTCAGTGGCAAAACTTGGGAAGATTTCACCCGAACTGAGTTGCTGCAGCCTCTAGGAATGAATCGCACCGCACTTAACCTCGACGAAGCTGTGCAATTCGGAAACCTCTCACAAGCGTACTCAGGGGCCCGAGGCACTCCCGCCAAGAAAATTCCTTACCGCGACATTAAGGCCGTTGCCCCGGCGGGCTCGATTCACTCCTCGCTCAACGATATGGCGCAGTGGTTACGCCTGCAGCTTGCTCAAGGACAGTGGCAAGGGCGTCAGCTCGTCGCGGCTCCAACCCTCAAATCGATTCACCAAGCCACGACCTATGTCACCGACGGCTTTCATGCCAAATTCCCGGAGTTGACCGACCTTCACTACGGCATGGGCTGGATGTCCACCTTTTATCGGGGCGAGCGTCTGGTGTTTCATAATGGGGGCATTGACGGATTTGTAACCCATGTGAGTTTTATGCCCGAAGAAAATCTCGCCATTGTGGTGTTTTCTAACAACGGAAGCTTCGATGGACTCCCACTGGCTCTTCGCGCCTACGATACCTTGTTGGGGCATCCAAACTCCGATTGGGTGAGCAAACTCAACCCACCCACTCCGGCTCGCCCCCCACTCCCCCCCAGCGAAAAACTGGAACACCCGCTGGCAAGCTTCGTAGGTGAGTTTGAACATCCAGGATACGGAATCGTTCGCATCACGGAAGTCGACGGAAAGCTTGCGCTGCTGTTTAACGAGCTGAGTTCTCCACTTCTTCATTTGGGTCAGGGGCAATTCCTCGTCGAAGCCTTCGACGAAAATTTTCCAGTGTCGTTTACCTTTGATTCAGTCGGCCTTGCCACTGAAGTGAACTGGGTCATCGAGCCAGCACTGGGCAAAGCCCTCGTCTTTCGCCGCCGCTAAGTGTTGCAGGTTGCGCCTTAGATTTGATATAAGTCACGAAACCCTCATGACTTAGGTGGTAGGCGATGGCCTGGTACAAGCAATTGCATTGGCGGATTCTCACGGGCTTAGGTCTGGGGTTAATTTATGGAATTGTCGCGGCCACCATGGGTTGGGGCGAGTTCACCAATGATTGGGTCGCTCCTTGGGGTACGATCTTTGTCAACTTACTGAAGTTGATTGCCGTGCCTCTGGTTCTGGCCTCACTCTCGACGGGTGTTGCTTCACTGTCGGATTTAACTCAACTGTCGCGAATGGGTGGCAAGACGATTGTTCTTTATATCGTCACGACTCTTATTGCGGTCTTAATTGGTATTGTGCTGGTCAACCTCACGCAGCCGGGTAAGAATGTGCCGGCCGAACTACGCGATCGCCTGCAGTCTTCTTATCAAAGTGATGTGGCTGAACGCACCTCGCAAGCCCAGAAAACTCAAAGTCAGGGACCTTTGCAACCCATCGTGGACATTGTTCCCAGCAACCTCGTCGAAGCGGCATCCGACAATCGCAACATGTTGCAGATTGTATTTGTGGCGATTTTGTTTGGAATTGGTCTCATTCAAGTGGCGCGCACTAAGGCGCAACCGATGATCGATCTTCTGCACACCCTAAATGACGTTACCATTCGTATCGTTGACATCATCATGCTCATGGCGCCACTGGGGGTGTTTGCTTTGATCGCCAAGACCATTACCTCGGTCGCTGGCGGTGAATCCGGCAGTAACTTGCTCGAACTCCTCGGTGCCCTGGGTCTATACTGCCTTACTGTTATCGCGGGATTGGCTATTCATGCTTTTTTAACATACCCGCTCTTACTACGGGCCATGAGTCCAATGAAGTTTTTGACTTTTCTTAAAGGCATCGGCCCGGTTCAGCTCTTGGCCTTTTCGACCAGCTCAAGTAGCGCCACCTTGCCTTTGAACATGGAACGATGTGAGGAGAAGCTGGGGGTTTCCGAGGAAGTTTGCTCCTTTGTGCTACCCTTAGGAGCAACCATCAATATGGATGGCACGGCCCTTTACCAAGCGGTGGCCGCCGTTTTTATCTCTCAAGCTTTGGGCATGGAACTCACCTGGGCTCAGCAAGGAATGATCGTATTTACTTCAGTGCTGGCCTCCATCGGCACTCCCGCCGTACCAAGTGCCGGGAGTGTCATGTTGATTGTTATTCTCGAATCCATTGGCGTTCCTCCGTCAGGAATTGCTCTCATTCTTGGGGTTGATCGTTTTCTGGATATGATGAGAACGGTCGTTAACGTGACTGGTGACGCCATGGTGTCGGTGATTATTGCGGCCGGTGAGGGGCAACTAAAACCTCCGCACTTAAGTGAGGAAGAGGACCGGATTCGCACCCACTTTTAGACTTAGGTCTGGATGATCTGCGCCAATTGCCTTTTTGAATACTGGTTTCACCTAGTTAGGCCTAGTAATTCCAAATCTCCATGCTAAGCTTGTTCCTGTTCGCTCTAACATCTGGATTCCTCTTCTTTTGCAAAGGAGCCCGCTGTGCCCGCGCGTTCGTTGGTCTTATTGGCTTTGGCAGCAATTGCCGCCATTCCCCGTGCATTCGGGGCTCCGCCGACTGAGTACTATGACCTCCCTAAAGTGGTCGCCGTTCAAAATCGAACCTACTATCTCAATAGCGACCTCACGGTAAATCTCGGCTGGCTTCCCAGTGATGCCTTCAATAAGGGCTACACCATTGGTGGATCCTACACCTATTTCTTTAGTGACTACTTGGGTTGGGAAGTGGTCAACGCCAACTACTCATTTAATAGCGAAACCAACCTCAAAAAAGATCTGTTGGAGAACTTCGGGGCGGCGGTTGAAAACGTTGGCTTCGGCGGGATTCTTGACTTCATTGTTTATTACTTCACTTCGAATGTCGTTTACACTCCCCTCTACACCAAGAGTTTATTGTTCAACAAAAATATTGTGCGCGGAGAGGTGAGCTTTGTTTTTGGCGCCGGTGGCGCCGGGTTTGATGAGTCTGGGTTACGGGCTTTGATTACGGCCGGGGCTTATTTGCGCTTCTTCACCAAAGAAGATCGGTCCTGGAAGTTTGATTTCCGTAATAATGTGTATTTTGAAAAGTCTCTGGGTGCGGTGAACACCATCTCCCTGATGGTGGGATATTCCATGCAGTTGGGCGATCCCCCCAAAAGCCGCGCCACCAGTGAGGAGTTGGAACCCAAATGATCCTGAGCTGTCGAAGGACTCGAAGGATTCTTTCTCTCGCTCTCATTGGTTGGCTCGCGCTACCTCTGGGGATAGCCTTCGCACAAGGGGCTCCGGCTAAGGCCGCAAAAAAAGCTCCTGCCAAAGCCGCCCCGGGCAAGCCCGCACCGCAAAAAAAATCCACTGCCCCTGCAGCTAAAACCAAGCCCGCACCGAGTGCGAGCCCAAGTGCGAGTGGCGCCAAGCCCGAAACCCCAACTGGAGGAGCGACCACTCCGGCGACGGGAACCTCGGCCACCCCAGGGAGCGGCACTCCTGGTGGAAGTGCTGCCGCCAAGCCAACCGACGCCACCACACCAGACAAACCTGAAGATGAAAAAGCGGCCGGTAAGACAGTGGATCTGTCGGAAGCTTTTAAAGATGAAGAAGAAAAGCCTTACACTTATCAACCGGCTGACCCAATATTTTGGGCCAAGATCATGAGTCAACTGAGTGACAAAAATCAGGTCGCCGTGGTCATTGAGGCGGCCAAGCAAGAAGACTCGATGGGTTCGTCAACCCCCGAAGGAGGCGAGGCCCAGCTGGCCATGGCCATCGGACTCATGGAAAAGCGCCTCTATTTTGCGGCCTTTCACATTTTGACCAATCTCGTGCAAGATCGCATCGGCACCTCGGTCGGCGAAGGGGCACTCTACCACCTCAGTCGGCTCACCCAAGACTCATTTTTCGATGAACAGGCACTTATACAGCTGTTGAGTCGGAACGAGTTTTCAACCCTGCACCCCGAGGTTGAATCCTTTGTTTCCTATTACAAGGGAATTGAGCTTTTGCAGCTCGGTTTTACCGAGTGGGCGAAAGTTCACCTCGACCGCATCAAAAAGGATTCCTATTGGGATTATCTTTATAAGTACTGGACCGCCGTCGGGGAGCTGGTGCGAAACCGTCCCGAAAACGCCACCAAGCTCTTTCAAAATCTTCTTGAGGTCCCAAACCTGCACCCCAAACTTTTTGAAAAAGTAGCTCTTCAATACGCTCGGTTGGTTTTTGAGCAAGGTGATTTTATCACGGCTTCAGCCATCTACAATAACTTGGGGCTCACAGGTGTACGCGAGATAGGGCGAATCAACCTCGAACGAGCCTGGGTCCTCTACTATATGAAGGACTACGCCAAAGCGATGGGGGTTTTGACTTCACTTCAATCCCCTTACTTCGAGCCCTCCTTGACTTATGAACGACATATCTTGGAGATGATCATTTACCGAGAACTCTGCCACTATAAAGCCGTTGAGTCCGTCGCTCAGCGCTTTCGCTTCGACTTTAACGATTCCCTTAAAACGATTCGTAAGCGCAACCCCTTGCGCCACGAAAAGAAATTGTTCAACATGGCGGTGCTTGACCTTGATGTGCAAAACACCGCCAACCTCATCGAACAAATGCGGCGGGAAAAGCAAATGCTTGCCGAGTACAACTGGGGACAGTTTAGCTTTTATAAAATCATCCTCGACGAGTACTCGCGCATGGACAATATATTGCAGGCACGAGTTGATATCGAACTCGAAGAAAAAGCCCGCTACGCGGCCAACGAGTTGCTTGACGCCGAAGAGCAGGTCTTGTTTCTGGAATACACCTCGAGACTGGATGAACTCCGCGTTCGTCGTGGCGACGATCGAACCTATAAAGCGGAGGACATCAGTTACTTAACCTTTGAGAAGATCTACTGGCCGGCCGACGGCGAATTCTGGTGGGATGAAATGCCTGACTACAAGATGCTCATTTCATCGAGATGCGGCGATATGACGTCGCCAGATGAAGATCAACTCGAGAAGGAGTTTCAATGAGGACCGGCCTCAAACTCGCTGTCGTAACAACCTTGGCGCTGATGGGAGCAGGATTTCCGGCAGCTGCGCAAGTGGCGCAGCAGATCAGCCTTGAACAAATGCGCCAAGACCTCGCTCGAATCAACAAGAGCGTTGATGAAACTGAAGAAAAAGTCAAAGAAGTCCGAGATGCCCGGTTTTTGCCCGACCTTTACTTTTCGCTGGCGGAATTCCTGGTTGAAAAAGCCCGCTACATGTATGCCATCAAAGTGGCGGAAAATAAGGGAACTCCCCTTGATGAGCTTGATTTTAACCTGGAAAAGCGTCCCAAGTTTCGCGCCATTGAGGTCTACGACATTCTCATTGAGAAGTTTCCCAAATTACCGGAACGCGACAAAGCCATCTTTTTTAAGGCCCACGAACAACGCGAACTGGGTCGGCTGGAAGACATGGTGCGATCCTACTCGCAGTTGACCCGCGAATACCCCAAGAGTGCCTTCTGGGAAGAGAGCCAATTGGTGATCGGCGATTACTTTTTTGAAGAAAAAAAGGACATCGACTTGGCTCTCGAAATGTATCAAAAAATCCTCAAACGTCCGGTGGGCCCGTTTACTCCCCTAGCGCATTACAAAATCGGATGGGCCTTGATTAATAAGAATGAATTTGAAAAATCCCTTCTTTCATTCGAGAAAGTCCTGACCCAAAACCGCAACGTCGACCTTTCCTTGCTTCCCGATATCTATAAAAAGACCGATGTGCGGCGAGAAGCCCTGGGAGCCATGGTTTGGCCTTATTCGGAGGTCACCAAAGCTCGTCTGCGGCGGATTCCAAACGGAGCCTGGCGGCTCAACGCGCTGGAGTACTTCCGCCGGCTCTCGCCTGATCGCATCAGCTACGAGAAGGTCTTGTCCAAGCTGGGACGCCGGATGGACCTAAAAAAGAGTTTTTTTGAGGCCACCAAAGCTTATTTTGAATTGTTACGAGTCACCAACGACCTTGACACCCGTCGGGACACCATTGAACGGGCCTATGTCGCCATGAAGAACACCCAAAAATTGTGGCCCATTCGGGGGTTTGTGCAGGAAGTGGCGCGTACCATCGCGGAAATCCGCAACAGTAACACCATGAAAAAGGCCGAGATCAAAAAGGCTTTGTTTGATTACGAGATCTTTGCCCGCGACGTCGCGACTCGAGCGAATAAACGCGCCAAAAAGACCCGCTCCAAGGAAGACTGGGAATGGACGATGCGAGATTACAAGGCCTATCTCTGGGCCTTCCCCGAGTCCAAATATGCGCCCGTCATGCGGCTCAACTTGGCCGAAAGTTACTTTAACTCAGGAAATATTATCGAAGCCGCCAAGGCTTATGAAAAGCTCGTACCCGAAACTAAAAACGCCAAACAAAAGAAGAGCTTTCTTGAGTCATCCATTCAATCTTATATTAGTTCGATTCGCAACCAAGCCAAGTTGACCCGCCTTGAATTGGCCGAAGTTCGCTCCGGCCTTCGTGATGTGGGTGCTGAATATATCAAGCTTTATCCCAACGAAAAATCAGTTGCGAGTATCCGCTTTAACATCGGCCAAACTTTTTACGATGAACGAAATTTCGTCGAGGCTGTAAAGTCCTTCAAAGACTATATCCAACGCCACCCCACCGATCAGAGCGTGTCCATTGCCGCCAACCTGATCCTGGACGCCTTTAATCAAAAGGAAGACTACAAGAGCATCATTTCCGAAGGTAAAGCCATTTTGGCCAACAAGGCCATTAACGATCCCGCCCTTCGCAATCAAATATCGCAAATCATCGAGCAAGCGGAAATGCGCAACGTCCAAGCTCAGGCGGGTGACGTGGCTTCAGCCGACTATGCCACAAGTCTTCTTAAATTGGCCCGCAAATATAAGGGTTCATCACTTGGTGACAAGGCTCTTTACGAAGCCTTCATCGCCTTACGCTCAAAACGTGATCCCCGGGCGTACGATTCGGGCGAGCAACTGATCATGCAACACGGGAAATCGAAGTATGCCCTGGAAGTCGTAACCGCCATGGGCCAGATGGCCCTCACCACCGCCGATTTCCGTCGAGCGGCACTCTATTTTGAGCTCTTTTCCGAAAAATACCCAGGCGAAAAAGACGCTCGCGATTTGTTAAAGAATGCGGCCCAAATGCGAGAGATGATGGGTGACTATAAGGTCGCCGCCCGCAACTATCGCAAACTCAACGACTACACTTCTGTGGCGCGAATGGATTTTCTAGCTAACGACTGGGCGTCTCTGGTGCGTTCCGCAGGACAAGCCCAAGGAATTGAATCGCCTTACTGGGAAGGTCTAGCAAACTACCGTTTGCGAGGAATTTCCGCCGCCCGCTCCTCTTTGGATCGGGCTTCAAGAATGGCTTCGGATTCCCCTGAAAGCCAGGAGATGGCCGCCCACGCACTTTACCTGCTCACCATGGATGCTCTTGAGCGCTACAAACAGATTCGCATGAGCCCCGGCAACGAGGCCAAAGCCGTTAATAGTAAGGCCGCGATGTTAAAAGACCTCGATGCCAAGCTGAAAACAGTGATCAACTTTGGTAACGGACGTTGGATTATTGCCGCCCTCTATGCTCTCGGCCAAGCCAACAAAGAATTCGCTGATTTTATCAACCAAGCTCCCGTGCCCGCCGGGCTGAGTGCGGCACAAAAAAAGCAGTACACCGATGCCCTGGCGAATCAAGCCAATCAGTATCAGCAAGGTGCTGATCAGTATTTCAAACAATGTCTTGCCAGCGCAGAAAAGTACGAAGTGTTCACCTTGTTTGTCCGAGGTTGCCAGTCCCGCGGCAAAATTGATGTCGACGAAGCCAAAGAGACTTTAATGTTTTCGCGAGCCCAGGAAAAGGCCCCAGGCGGAGCCAAAGAAGTCCGTGATCAACTTTATGACAAGCCTCGCGACATCACCCTGTTGACTAAGTTGGCGCGTCTTTACGTCGACGCCAAAGATTTTTCCATGGGTGAAGTCATTCTCAATCGCGCTCTTGAAATTGAGCCAGAAAATGCCATCATTGCGGCTTCACTCGGAGTCATTCAAATGCACAAAAATGACTTAAGTGGGGCCAAAAAGTGGTTTGATAATGCGCTCAAAATTAATAAGAAAAATTCCCTGGCCTTACATGGGATCGCAGGCCTTCATAAGCAATTCAACTTTAAATCACGATTGTCGAAGTCCATGGCGGCCGCGCGTTCGGCGGGAGCTCCCAGCGGCCTTTCTCATCCCTTTATTCAAGCAGTCCAGTAAAATCAAATTCGGCTTTATTGACGTTGAACAAGACTAAGCCGCACTGTCGACGAATGGCTTGAGCGACTTCAAATACATCGGGCTCAAACAACTCCTTCAAGACCACCTGATAAACCTTCAACCGATCACTCATCGGCATTTGGCAAAACCCGTGCTGCAGATAACATTCAATGTGGCGATTGAGACTTCGTGATCGAACGTTTTCACAGGTCAAACTTCGGTCTAAATTGAGGCCTTGAATCAAACAGAGCTTTATTTGAGTCAATTTTTGCTGGCTCTCGACACTAAAGCTCCTTAATTCTTTCTCAAACTGGTGACAGTAGTGGTAGCCAAAGCTCATTAAATAATTGCCGGGCTGACAGTTCATTTCATTGTTGATTTGCGCGTATCTCATGCAGACTGAACTCTCTTGCGCTAGAACTCCACCCCCCCAATAAAGCAGGCTGACTAGACTAACGAATGAACAAAACCAACTGCCTCTCATCTTGATACCCCCAAAAGCGGCAGGTCAAACAACTAGTCGATGTCAATCTGGTGCGCAAAGAGGGTCCCTTACTTTCCAATTTTTACTCTCACGGAGGTTGTGAAGGCGCTCAAGTCCTGTCTCAGTTTATGGGACGCCTCAAATTGAGAACTCAGCAGCCTCTCCAGAAGTCCTAAGATCAGGAATTTTCAGAAAATCTTGGGTCTAGTTCCTCGAATTTTCCTCCCCTAAAGCCGATATCTTACTTAGTTATGAGTGCGGCAGAACAAAGGTTAGAATTCCCAGTCTACGTTGTGATTTTTTACGGAGATGAAATCATCTTCGAGAAAACCTTTGAGTCGCTGCCCATTACGATTGGTCGCAGCAGTCACTGCGACATCACAATTTCTCAATTTAATTGGATCAGTCGCCAACACGCGATTATCAATAGTGAGGGCGGCCGGATTTATCTTGTCGATCTCAAGTCTTCCAACGGCATTCAATTGGGCGGCCGCACCTATGATCGGGTCGAAGTTCACAACGGAACCATCGCAAGTATCGGCCCCCTGGTGATTCAATTTGGCTTGCCGCTTGAGCGGTCGGCGCAAACGCGCAGCGGCCCCACTCCAGGTCTCTACCAGTCTCCCGTGGATGTATCACCAGGTCCCTTGCCGGAAGATGACAAAACTTTAATCACCCACCAGGGTGACCACGGCGGTGGGCGCGGCAAATCCGTGCGGCCTGTTCCTACACTGGATGACAACAGCTTAGTCACTGAGCAGCCAGATCCGCAGCCCAGTCACTTTCACCAGGGACTCCCCTCGCACATTCCCCAGGCGCCGGTGTATCCAGAACCACCGATTCCACCGCGAGGCAGTTCCCGCAGTAATGATCCGACTATTATCGATCGTCCTCGTCGAAGTGCTAACCCCTCAGCAGGTGGCCATCACCACCAGGGTCCAGCGCCTCATCCCGCGTCGTCGCCGAAGAGTCCTGCCAAGCCAATGCCTTATTATTTGCGCGAAGAAATCAACCCAAACAAACGGCCAGCGCCCGCTCGCCCATCGGTAAGGGCGGATCATGGTGCAAGAAGCCACCAAAGCCGACCCCGAAGTTTGGTGAACTATGTCGTCGATCGCGACAAAGCTTTTGATGGCATTGATCGAGTCCCTCGCCACCGCCGCATTATCGAAGCCTATGTTCTCTGGAAGGGTGCTTTGATCGACACTTGGATTTTTTGGCCCGGTGAACAAGTGGTGGTCGGACGAGCTAAGAATGGTCTATACATTCCCACCCTCAAAGGGGAATTCCTCATCGCCGATTATGATGGCTCCACTGCTCGCTGCTCGATTCCTAAGCGTGCGGTTGGTTACTTGCGCACCGGCGAGCAACAGCCGATCTTGTTTGAAGAGCTGATTCGCAGCCAGGGACTTGCCCGTAAGGGTGACAACTACATCTTAAAGCTCGGCTCCAACGACATTTGCTCTCTCCAATTGAGTCATGAAGTTCAAATTAACTTGCGTTATGCACCGGCCCCCCGTCAGCTTTCTAAGAAAAACTTAAGCGAAGGGGATGCGCCATTAAAGAAATCCCTCGTGGGATCAGGTCTGGTTCACTTCCTGTTTACCATGATGTGCATGCTCGTCGCTCCCAAGCATCAAGAAGAAATTGTCGAGGCCCCACGAGCGGCGACTATCATCGTCCAACAAGAAAAGCCCAAGCCTCCAGAACCGCCGAAAAAGAAGGAAGAGCCCAAGCCTCCAGAGCCACCTAAGAAAAAGGAAGTCAAAGAGCCTCCGAAAAAGGTTGTGGAGAAGAAAAAACCCAAGCCTGTTAAGGTGGTGCAACAAACTCCGCCTACAGAGGTGGGCACAGAAAAACCAGTTCCTGGCAACAAGACAGAGGATTTGACTCAAGTTGGAGCCTTGGCGGCCTTGGGTGCGATCAATGCGAATGCTCCGACACCCAATCCAGCGAACCTCCCCGTGGCGATCAACGTGAATCAAAACGCCGGCGGTGGTGGCGGTAAGGTCACGACCAGCGGGATCATCGGTGCCATCAAAGCCAAGGGTGGACAGCTGCAAGGTGCCACCATTGCGGGAGTCAAAACCACCGGCACAGGGTTTGGCACCGGCGACGGCTACGGAGTTCAAGGCATCAAAGGCCAAGCAGGAACCCGCGGGGTAGCGGGATCCGTGGTCGGAACTCCTACCCTCATGAAGATTAATAAAACTGAGGGTCTCACCCGCAAGGAAGTCATGGATATCGTGAAGAACTACCTGGGCGAGATTCAACAATGTTATGAGCGCTCTCTGCTCACCGACCCGGGCATTGCCGGTCGAGTGGAATACGAATGGAATATTTCACCCAAAGGTGCCGTCCAGTGGGCCAAAGTGAAAAAGTCCGACATGCGTGGTGGTGATAGCCTCAATGGTTGTGTTCTTGCCATCTTTAAAAAGATGAAGTTCCCCGTGGCCAAAAACGGCGAAGATACCACTCCTAATATCGGCTTCCCCTTCGGTCGACTCTAAGCGCAGATTGTCACTCCCAAAGGAAATTTTACTTGCTAAGGGTGGTCCCCGTCCCCTTGGGTTTTCCCCAGGCCCTGGAATAGGCCTTGCTCCCCTTTTGCCCGTGGAACCTGAAACCCTTTGAGTGAGGCCGTAACATGAAGAAATTGATTTCCTTAAAACAAGTCGTAGTCGTGACCGCGCTATTGGTAACCAGCTTGGTCTTAACTAGCCAAGCCCTAGCGAGCAATCGCTTTGTCGGACAACCTCAGCAACTCAGCATGGGCGCTTTTTTTAGCGGCCAAGTGGGTGCGTCGGCGACTTATATTTTGAGTGCCACCAACGCCATTGACATCGCCGTCTCTCAGGAAATGGGTGGCGATCAAAACACTGCGGGGTGGGCTGATTATCTTTTTATTTATCCCAACTCTTTTGCGATGATGGATTGGAGCTTCGGCTGGTACTGGGGCGGTGGCGTCAAGATTCGCACTGAAAACAACCCGGACGTTGTAGAAGAGTACATGGCAGGTCCTCGCGCAGCAGCCGGCCTCACCACGGCAATGGATTCTTGGCCGATCGAGCTCTACGGTGAAACGGCCTTCACCTACCACGTCACTCAAGCCACCAAGACGGAATTTGATATTGCCATCGGCGCACGCTACTACTTTTGAGCCCAGGCTTCGAGAGAGTTCGTGTACCCTAAGACAAAAAGGCGCCATCTTTGGGCGCCTTTTTTTTGCCTTTCCCGCTCGGCTCCATTTGTTCTTGGTCAGAGGGCTTGGACGGAGCGCCTTAGTAGGTGACTTTGGGACGAGGCTTGGGGAGTCCTTCGACCATTTCTTTGCGATAGTTAGTGCGATACTTGACGTAGTTTTTGAGCTCGTTTTTTTGCCGCGCTAAGAGCTTCAAACGGTCGTCATTATGGAGTTCCCCTTTGATGGTGATATCATCCAAGTCCATCTTGGCCTGAGCCCCTGCCGTCTGACTGACCAGCATTGCCCCACCCATCGACAACAACAATAATGTACGAACGATTATGTTACTCATGCTTTAATCTTACAAAAACCCTGGGAAGAAAGCTACTCACCACAAGCCCAGGGTATGCTCAATAAGGCCGCTTGGGCGTCTTATAGGACTTAAAGACCCCGTCCTGTACCTTGAGGCCCGCATTCGCCCCTAAAAAGACGCCGTTGACCGGATCGTACTCAAGGTGCTGCACACTCCACTTGAGTACACCATCACCCTGTGGATCATTTTGAGGCGTTTGGATGTAATAAACGAGCACGGCGTTTTTACCCGCCTCGTGCCCCATACCCGGCAAAGTGTTACCGTCAGCGACGGCCAAAGTCGGAAACAGCGGCAGCACTTCTTGTGAGAAGTTATAGCAATCACGATTCACTTCACCCGTGCGTTCAAGGGTGGTGTCATAGGCCACCACTCCCTTGTCCTTAATTAAAGGATTGCGGTGCTCACCAATCTGCAGGCCTGCTTGCTCCTCACCGTCTAAATTGGTTCGCAGCAAATTGTAGGGGTCGAGAGCATAAGCCAAAGATCTGGTGAAATAGACAAAGGTCTCGAGCCCATCGAGCATTCCATCTCGATCGGTGTCTGGATTGAGCTTGTCGCCATTTCGGGGAACACCGTCGATGGGGCGTTCGTTGCGAATGTAGTTTTCTTCACAGGCTGTTAAAAAGTCGTGGTCTTCATCATCGCGGAAGTTGCACTGCGAGACCGTGGGAATGGTTTCCCCGTAGCGCAGCTCACGCCAATGAAAGTAGTCACTAAAAGCTCCACCATTACTGTAACGATTGGCGGGATCGAAGCGAAATTTCTTCCCTCTCAGCTCGAGACCGTCATACCGCAACTCATCGCGATCACACATCCCGTCGCCATCTGAGTCCATGTCGACGAGGCCGTCTTCACAGTAGCTAGCATTGAGGTTATAAACCAAAAAGTATTTCATCTGCCATGGCTTATAGGTGGGTTTAATGATCAGCTCATTAAAATCCCATTCCGCATTGTTTTCGAAGTTAATGAACTTTCCTCGGCCCCAGTCTTCGCCCATCTTCTTTAGTCGAGCAACGGCTGAGCCTCCACCATTACCGTAGAAAGCGGTGCTCACGTGGACATTTTCTCCGAGATCAACAATCTCTTTAACGAGTGTCCGCAACTCGTCGTCATTCTCCGTGTCGGTGGGCATGCCATCGGACACAAAAAACACCATGTAAGAAGACTCATCGTTGGGGAATTTGTCCATGTCATTACGAATGGCCAGGCGGGCGGCCGTGAGGGCCGCTTTGTACGGAGTCGATCCCCCCTCGCCTACGTCTCTAATTTTTTGAGTTGCCGCATAGACTTTTTGATGGTCGGCGGTAAAGGTCGGCGTCTTTTTGTCGCCCTCATGAATATAGGCTTCAGCTCCCACGTTACCTTCAAAGATCATCAGACCATAGCGATAGTACTCTTGTTTTTCATTGTCGCGCACAAACTTTTCGATATTGGTTGAGCGTTTGATGCCGCCTGGGTCGGTGTCATCATTGGAGCCCGATTTATCGATCACGAACAAGAACTTCATGTATCGCTTGATCTCTTCCGGATCACTGATGCAGAAGTGACCTTGGCTTTTCACATTAACAATCGGATCTTCGGGACGAGTCAGACGAACGTCCGAACAAGCCGCGCTAAGAAAAAATATGAGCAAGCCGCCTAATCCGGCGGTGACAACCCTAGACAACATAACCCTTCCCCCTCACCTCCTTCAGTTAAGCAAGGGCAGGGCCAAAGGATCGTCCTGGGGACGAATATCTTGGTTTTGGTTTCCGCACTGAGAGCGAATTCAGTAAAAAACTGATCACTCGTTACGAGCGATAAAATCTTGGGCAAAATGCTCGGTATTTGACTCGGTGATTTTGGCAAATCCATGGCCCTTCCATCGACTCATTCCCCTCAATCCGGGTCTTCTCCTCGACCAAGGACAAGTCGAAAGCCATCTTCGAGCCTAAAATCTCACGGCGATTTGTTGAAGTGTTAGCCAGGAAAAAGCCGGTCCGTTGGGGAAACGGCCGGCAAAATGGGGTACTTCTTAGGGGGTCTGGGGTCAAAAAATCAATTTCAATTAGGGGCTAATTTCTTAGCGCCCATACCTTTTTGAGCCAGTTGGCTACTCGGCCCACGATCATCACTCTTAGCCGAGTCCTGGCCCACTGGTTCTTCGCGATTTGGAATTGGAGTCGAGGGTTGGGCCTTGATCTGCCCATTTGCTTTGACCACGCTCGAGGCGTCGCCCAGTCCCATCTCCACGTCAAGGAACTCGCGCACCCTCTGGGTATCGCTCACCTCGCGGGCTGGTTGGCCGGCCGTAGGAACAATATCGCCCTGAATGCTCTCGGCGATCGCCGCTCCCTCTTTGTTTACATCCTCAATCATGGCATTGAAGTTCAGCTCGAGCTTTTCTCGCTGAATGTTGAGCTCTTCGCCGACGGCGGAACTCACGCCAATTGATAGACCAATAGAAACCACAACCATTTTAAAAATCCGACCGCATCCCATATCCTTCTCCGTGTGCCAGTTATGTCGAATCAATTTGCAACACGGATACCACCGGAAATGCCCGTCTTATCGCATCTCAAGGCCGTTTCGCGTAAAAGGTGTAGACACCCTCCCCTTCACCTTGGGCAACTGTCAACCGACTGGTCAATATATTGAGAATTGGCCAACCCGAGTGCTTTCAGGAGGTTAACCGCTCAAGGTCAACATTCCGTTAACACCCCGATTGAGGCTTGATTACGGCCGTAAGCAGTTAGGCTGCGGCTTTCTTACGCCCCTCGAGGTGGACGGCGTAGAGTGTAGGATCCAAAGCCAAGTGGCAAATCGGGCTGTGGTCGTCACAAGACACCTGCGCCCACACATTGGACTTGCCGCGAATCGCTTCGACTTCGCAAACCATGCGAAACGCACACTGCTGACAGGTAATCGTGTATTCGAGTCCGTCACAATCGCGATCACATTTGATATTAGCGAAAAGAGTGTGGTGGTGTTGGCAGGACGGGCATCGCGCCCCATCGACAATACGCTGAACCATTTCCAGATGCATCATCAAAACTCCTCCTTGATGCTGGTGGTGAGAGTCGAGCCTCGCTCCTGGCCGACTCATAGAAGCAACGTACTGCTAGAGTTCATTATCCCCAAAAATTCAAGCCCCCGCCAGACATCAAAAACAGGGCCAACTAAAAAGAGCACTCCCGGGTTGGCAAGCCCACAACGGTTTGCAGCTGAGGCCCGCGCTGTCAGAGAGATGAACACTGTCAATATTTTTACAGGGCGACTCCCAGTCGCAGCATCGCTAAGGTTTGCCCGCTGTCAGCGTGAAAGTCATTGCCGACAAAGGCGAAACCGTACCACCCCGAAGGAGCTTCAAATTCTAAACTCGGACCCAAGTGGATCGACTCTTGCTCCTCATTCCAATCGGCGAGGGTCCGCACCCCCAGGCTCACCAGTGGATGAACGCGAGCGGCGACCACTCCCAAGAGGCCCACAGCAGGATCACGACCGTCAAATCGCAGGCGCAGTGCTGGATCGATCACCGTCCAAACCCGTCCGGCCCCAAACGAAAATGCCAAGTGAGGTTCGACTTCACTCTGCGAAAAATCTTGTCCATCTAAGTAGGTTTCCACAAAACCTTCGAGTTCGCCCCACCGCCCGAGTGGAGTAAACCAACTCCCCATCTTCAGGAGTCCGGTCGTCGCCTGCCACTCTTCAACCTCATCAAAACTTAAGAGCACTCCCACTTGCACCAACTCGCCAAAGGCCGGTAGCGGCGTATACAATTTGGTTCCACTCGAAAGCGACGATTCCTGGTCTTGCGGCGACGCCACCGGGCGGGACCAATCGGATTCGATGCTCATTATTTCCCGGGTCAAGGCCACTTCAGTGGAGACCACTGAGGTGGACTGGGAACCGGTGGCGGCTTCGCTTGCTCCACTGACCCTTGCGATCACCAAGCCAATTGCAACACTCATTATGATCTTGATCACCAAGTCCCCCTTCGAACAAATTACTTTGTTGAGTATTGACTAGGGATAGCGAGAGGATTGGCTCGGGACAAACAAAAGGCTCGATTATCCGAAACTGAAAATGTATTGAAAGCTAACTGCTACCGCAGTGAATAGGCGACTGAAACAAAAGCCTCGAGATAAAGAATGATGGGATCATTGTTGGGTACAATTCCGAGCCGTAAATCCGGAGCCAACCAGAAAGCCCCAGGCGCTGGTACGTCCCAGCCGATCGATCCATACAACAAAACGTAGAGGGGTTTTTCACCCTCCACCTTAAGAGGAATCCCGTCGTCAATAATGAGATTGCTCTTGTCGCCACTGCCGACTTCAATACCCCCGCCCCACCAAAAGGTGTCGCGAGGGCCATCATACATTTTGGCCAACACGCCAATGCCCAAGAAACTTTGTTCCAAAGTGACTTGCGCCGGTCGGAGCGGATTGATCGAGCCCACTAACTCCGCTTCGCCCTTAAATTTGGTGGACCTAAAACTCAGATAAGGTCTGAGCATCATGGTGTTGCTCCACGGGACATCGGAGAATATCGAAAAGAAAAAAGTGGTACTGGTCAGCGGGCTGATGTCGTAGGTGTCGGCAGCTCCGGTGGTGAACTTGCGGCCATCCTGTCGCATATGAGAGGCAATGAGACTAAGTCCTAAACCGTAGTCACGGTTGTAGATGCGTTGCTTAGCTAGTTCCTCTTCATCACGATCCTTGATGTACGAACGACGAATCTGAGAGATCTTGATGAACCCGCCTTGGCGTTTGCCTCCATAGGTCACGAGGACTTTGCGGTAAGCACCGTAAATTTTCGGCGATATGACCAAGCGGTCCCCTCGAGTCAGCCGACTGACTTCGCGCGACCCCGCCTCAGGTTTGTCATAAACCGGCAAATCATCCTGAACATAAATATCAAGAATGGCCCAAGCCTGTGGCGCACCGAGCGACACTGCGGCCAACAACATGACTTGCCAAATCCATTGGGAAGCGCGGTTCACTGCTGCTCCTGCTTAGGGTTCCCTAAGTAATTATTTTAGAAAGGGATTTATTGGTTTGGGGAGACCTGTTTCGCGGAACTCGTCATTTATATTGACGCATCTAGGCCAAACCAATAGACTGCCTTCCCTATGAAAATCCTAAAAGAAGACCCGACGGTCATCGTATTAGGCGAAATCGGTGAGGACGGCCGCCAGCTGAGTTATGACTCTGCGAACCTCGCTATGAGCCAGGCTTTGGGTGACCTAATTGGCGATAATCCGTTTAAAATTCAGCTATTTATAAGGCCGATGGGAAATGTTTTTGAGGCCACCGGGCAAATCGAAAGTTCTCAGGATTTGGCTTGTTACCGCTGTGCCCTCGACTTTAAGCATCCAGTTCGCGAAACGATTCGCGAAATTTTAGTGATCGAGGACGAGCGGCCTCGATCCGCCAAGTCCGCCCGGGTTAATCATAGCTCGGAGCTCGACTCCAGTGGGCCATCCGTCACTACCCTCGCCAGCGAACTCTTTAATGTGGCTGATTTTGTTCACGAAATTATTGCCTTGGCGGAACCTTACCAACCCAAGGCTAAAGAAAATTGTGGTGATGATTGCGAAAATCTTAAGGAAGCCTTTGAGAAGGGTTGGCTGAGTCGGGCCGGGCAAGAGGGCGGAGAAAGCCCAAAGTCGGAAAATCCCTTCTCAATCCTCAAGGATTTCAAATTAAATAGTTGATTTTGCGCCTTATTTGATTATTTTATAGCGCTTTGAATTTGACGTGAAATCGACACGGCCCCTAACCAAGGGCCCTAACACTGGATGTAAGTATGCCATGTCCAAAGAAGAAAAGTTCGCGGATGCGTAAAGGCCACCGTCGCTCTCACGATAAAGTGACTCGCCCGACCGTGCACAACTGCCCTAATTGTAGTGCCATCTATCGCCCTCACCGGGTTTGCCTCTCATGTGGCTACTACAAAGGTGAGGAAGTGATTGCTGCTCAAGCCTAAAAGGTTTTGAAGCGTTTGGTGTAAAACGGAGGGGGATCATCGTGGCGCACACCTCGACTTACCGTACCCGAATTGCGGGTACGGGTTCCTATTTACCGGAAAAAATTCTGACGAATGTCGAACTCGAAAAGTTAGTCGACACTTCGGATGCGTGGATTCGTGAACGCACCGGCATCGCAAGCCGCCATATGGCGGCTGATGGCGAGTTCACCAGTGATCTGGCCTTTCATGCTTCGATGCGCGCTCTTGAAATGGCGGAGCGCACGCCAGCTGACATCGACATGATTTTACTTGCGACTGTCTCCCCCGATCAGATCATGCCCAACACGGCCTGTGTTCTTCAGGCAAAACTGGGTGCTCCCGAGTGTATGGCCTTGGACATCTCGGCGGCTTGCTCTGGCTTTGTCTATGGACTTGCCATTGCCGATCAATTTATTCGCACGGGCCCGCTCAAAAATATTTTGGTGGTGGGCGCCGAAGTTCTCCATCGAATTGTGAACTATAAAGATCGCGACACCTGCATTTTGTTTGGCGATGCCGCAGGCGCAGCGGTCGTGACCCGAGCCGAAGAAGGACAAGACTCCACGATCTACAGTCATCACTTACACGCCGACGGGAAAATCTCTGACTTGTTTGTCCTTCCCGGAGGTGGTTCAGTTCATCCGATTTCTCAATATGTCCTCGATAATAACCTCCAATATGTGCGCATGAAGGGCCGGGAAATCTTTAAGAATGCAGTTCGCACGATGAGCCAGGCCTGCCAAGAGGCGCTCGAGTACAATCAAATGTCCGCTGATCAAGTGGATTGGGTCATTCCCCACCAGGCCAATATTCGCATTATTGAGGCGGTTGCGAAACACTTTGGCATCCCGATGGAAAAGGTCGTAGTTGAAATCGAAGACACCGGAAACACCTCGGCCGCCACAGTTCCCGTCACCCTCGACCGAGCGGTGCGGGATGGGCGCATTCAACGGGGACAAAATGTTCTTCTCACCGCTTTCGGCGCTGGCATTACGAGTGGCAGCCTCTTAATGAGGTTTTGAAGCATGTGGGGCGCACTTTTTCCCGGACAAGGCAGCCAACACCCTGGGATGGGACGATTTTTATTTGATGAATTTGCCATCGCCAAAACTCTCTTTGAACAGGCCAGCGATACTCTCTCCGTCGATTTTAAAAAACTTTGTTTTGACGGACCAGAGAGTGAGCTGGCCCTCACCCACAATACCCAACCCTGTTTACTGCTCGTTTCAACCGCTACCGCCCGAGTGGTAGCTTCAATTGCACCCTTTAAGCCCATCGCTGGAGCTGGTCATTCGATCGGTGAATACGCGGCCTTAGTTGCCACGAATAGCCTAGATTTTGAAGATGCCATGAAGGCTGTGCGCAAGCGCGGAGAATACATGCAATCCGCAGTTCCCGTCGGCGAAGGCGCAATGATTGCGGTCATGGGAATCACTCCTGAGCAAATGGTGGAACTCTGCCAATGGGCAGAGAAGACCTCTGGCCTGGGTCCCATTGAGCCCGCCAATTTTAATGCTCCCGGACAAATTGTTGCGAGTGGCCATGCCAAAGCCGTCGAATGGTTACAAAAGAACTACACTCCGCAAGCCTTCTCTTCAGGCGGCCCGAGTCGACTCAAATTTATTCCGCTCAAAGTTTCTGCACCCTTTCATTGCTCAATGATGAAACCCGCTGAAGAGAAAATGCGTCGGATCTTAGAGGATACTCGCTTTAACGATGCGGTTTATCCCATTGTGCAAAACTTTACTGCCGAACCTGTGCGAGAGAGCAAAACCTTGCGCGAAAACCTCATCCGTCAAATCTCGGCACCCGTTCGTTGGGTGGAATGCGTCGAGAAATTGCGCCAAATGGGAGTGCAAAAAGTGGTTGAGCTCGGTTGCGGAAAGGTTATATCTGGTCTGGTTAAAAAAATTGACAGTGAGCACCTCGAGACGTTCAATATCAACTCGCTTGAGGAACTTAAGAACTTGGAAAATCGACTGTTGTCACATTGAGAAGGTGAGCCCTGGTGCTGGACTTAAAAGGTAAGAGAATTCTTGTAACTGGTGGAAGTCGCGGCATTGGGGCCGGCATCGCCCGGCGCTTGGCTGAATCCGGTGCTCGCGTTGCGATTACCTATACTTCTCGTCCGGACGCTGCCGGTGAAGTCCTGAAATCTCTCGCCGGAGACGGCCATTTCCTCGTCAAAATGGATGTCGGTGACGAAAATTCCGTCAACGAAGGTATTCAGTCCGTCTTCAAAACGTTTGATCAACTCGATGGCGTCGTTAACAACGCTGGTGTCACTCGTGATCAGCTCTTGTTGCGAATGAAGGCCGAAGACTTTGATGACGTGATTAAGACCAACCTGCGAGGCACCTTTTTAGTCACTAAAGCGGTGCTAAAACCTTTGCTCAAGGCTCGTGCCGGCTCGATCGTGAATGTGACGAGCGTGATTGGCCATTCCGGTAATGCCGGCCAAGCCAATTATGCCGCTAGCAAAGCCGGCATCGATGGCTTTACCCGTTCCGTCGCCCAAGAGGTGGCGTCGCGGGGAATTCGACTGAATTGTGTCGCCCCTGGCTTCATTGTGACTGACATGACCGATGCCCTTGATGAAGCCCAAAAAAATGCCATTCTCACAAAAATTCCGCTCAATCGACTCGGCCATACGGACGATGTCGCTCACGCGGTTCGTTTTTTGTTGAGTGACGCTTCTTCCTACATTACCGGCCAGACCATTCATGTTAATGGTGGCATGTATATGTAACGAAGGATGAGCTAGGAATTGAAACGAACGAGATAACAACGACGAACCCCGGAGGAGACGGAAATGTCGATTGAACCAAAAGTGAAAAAGATTATTGAAGAGCAACTGGGTGTAGACCCTGAGCGTGTGAAGCCCGAAGCTTCGTTTATCGATGACTTGGGTGCTGACAGTCTCGATATCGTTGAGCTCGTCATGGCAATGGAAGAAGAATTTGAAATTGAAATTCCCGACGAAGATGCTGAAAAGCTGAAAACCGTCAACGATGTCTGCAAATACTTGGAGGGTAAAGGCAAGGCTTAGTTTTGCCTGCCTTTTCGCCCAAAAACTGAAGAGACCTAAGGGGGAACCATGACCTCTGGTGATAAACGCTTCCGTCGCCCTGCCCGCGAGCAACGTCGAGTTGTGATCACTGGGCTTTCAAACATCACTCCGGTCGGTAATACGGCCGCTGATTCTTGGCAGGCCCTCATCAACGGCCGGTCAGGAATTACTCGGGTGACACAGTTTGATCCTACCGATCATTCGGTGCAAATTGCCGGTGAGGTGAAGGACTTCCCGAT
>JADZEO010000044.1 GCA_020850475.1 Bdellovibrionales bacterium
AATGATCGTGGCAATTTCCATGAAAAACCAACTCCCTTTGACCCACAGGTGATAATTTTTGTAAGCACCGGGATCGCCTTGCGGCCACAAGCCAAGACCCTTTTGCAGCCCATAGACAAAAACCGGGATGAGGCCAACGGCGGCGGTGATCAACAGACCTCCTGGTATTTTGAGATTTTGTTTGGTCCATAGTCCGTTACCAACAATGGTGTAAAGAACTGCAAACAAGCCCGCGATGCCCATGACCGCCCAACCGTTTTCCCACGCGTTGGTTAAAAACCACGACATTGAGGCAAGAATCAAAACGCCACCAAAGTAATAGAGGACATGAAGGGCTTGAAAGCGAGCCTGGTCGGGCCGGAGTGTTTCAAGATATTGCCAGAGTTTTTTTGCTTGTTCGGGACTGATAATTCCTTGTTGAGCAGCGCTGTCGAGATCAGTCGGGATGATTTTCAAGATGCCTCCTCATTCAGAACAGTTCGATTTACTCAGTTTGGTCAGGAATAATGATTATCCTACCATTGATAACCATCGTGGTCGCGCCCGAAATTCTGCGCAAGGTAACTCCATGGATCTCGCGCAACCGGGCTTGGTAGGCCGCAAAAACTTCGCGTTTTTGAACCGGGTCTAATCTCATAAGGTCGTCAATAAACTGAAAGCGGTGTTGATAGCGAGCCAGCAATTGCGGATTGTGGATTCCACCTTCGGTGCGAATGTAAGCGGCCACCGCTTCGGCCAAGTCCTCCCGAGGCGCATTGTCACCGTAGCGAGAAACGCTTCGGCCATCTCGTTTGATCGCCGCGAGATACTCAGCTGGCGGCTCCACAGTTCCGAATCGTCGTTGCGCAATCACGTGACCCAGTTCGTGCCCCATGAAACTCGATCGTTCCGTCTGCGTCATCAATCGCCTCAAGCCGGCCGGATAAAAGTCAATTTGGGTCGAACCTAATGTGGGTCCTGGTCCTCCGGTTGCTGCCGCTCGAAAATCGCGAGTGCTGTATTCCTTGGCCCAATGGGCGTCGTGGACATACCGCTGAGGATTGACCACTAAGGTGTCTAGGTTGGTCAATGCCGACTCTGGCATTGAACCTAACATCTCGCGCACCATTTCGGCCTGACCACGGCTAATGGCGCCTGAGCTTGTGGCGGGTATTACGACTTCGAGTTCACGCAGTCCACTCCCAGTACCGACTTTGTAAGTGTAGGTGTGAGCCAACGACTCAGTCCCGGATCGAGTAAAATCAAAAAGTCTGGCTTCATTTGAAACCAAAGTGAGTTCCCCCCGCGTTCCGAGTCGGGCTCCTAAGACTCTCGCGGAGTTTCGGGCCGTGACTCCCGCTTTGGCGGCGGCCTTGGCGATGAGGCCACTGCCGACGAGGTTGACCGGGTCAACAACCAATGCGGCAACTTCGTAACATAAGAGTTCTGAAATCTTGTCGGGCGGGTAACATTGGAGGCGAATGCCAATCGCGGCGAGGAAGTCGACCGTTTCGCGCTCCCGAAATTGCTCGGGTCGCGGTGGACGCATTTGTAGTGAACCGATGCACTTGGGCTCAAACTCACCGAGCTTCTGATATCGCTGAAGGGCAAATTCAAATGGGGCCAGCCCACTCAGACGCAATTGATTTTGAATTCGGTGGAGTTGAGTCATACAAAAATTGTGAAACGAATTGGTGTGGTTGGAGGCGGTCATGAGTAGATGGTTGATGTCAGATCCTCGAATTGCAGAGTCAACGGTTTCGTCAGAGACTGAGTAGCGACCTTGGTTGTCGCGCTGGCTGTATTGAGTAAAGCTGCGGGCCACTTCGCGCCGGCAAGCGGAGTCCTGTTCACAGGCCATGACAAAACTGTGATGCTCTCGAACATGGCGGCGAATGTAACCGCCCACATCTTCAACCATAAGACCGTAGGCTTTGAGAGTTTGGGGAAGACTCAAGACACCGTCCCAGGCACCCCGCCAACAATTGATTGGATTCATCATGCGGTAGGCACGCTCAACGGCACCCACTTGGCAAATGGACGCACCGTTGGCTGGACGGGCATTGGGATTTTCTTGGTAGTAACTTTCGCATTCGGAAATGCACGAAACATTTCCAACCTGATTAGCCTGGCGACTCGAAGTCAGGTTTTCGCAATCTGGATTGGCGGTTTCTCCCTCGACGTTAAGTGCGCCGAGTAAAATGAGGGTCAGCGCCAAGCCGAATTTCACAAAGCGATCCATAGTATAGATTATCGGTATTTTTCTGCGGGTATTTCAGTCTGAGATCCAGACTCAGACTAAAGTCGTGAGCCTGTTTGCGTGGCTAACAAGAAAGCAACCCGGAACGAAGCCTCGTCCCGGGTGTAACTGCCGAGCAACCGGTCATTGGTTAGGGGCCGCCAATGTCGCCATCGCCGTCACCGTCACCATCTCCTCCGGGATTGCAAATTGGGTCAGGATTGGCCACCCAAACATTGTTAACTTTGTCGAATTTGTTACAGAAATAAAGCTGAGTATCTGTAACCAAATCCTGGCAATACGCCGTATAGGTTCGTAACGTCTCGCTGGTTGAATTCACGAACCACTGGACAATCAACTGCGCCTTAGCAGGCAGACCACGTCCACTTGTCGCCTGAGCAATACACTTCTCTCGCAGCGTCTCGTTCGCTACATCACTATAGTGCTTACATTGGGAACGACTCGACGTGCTCGTCATGTAAGTATCGTGATTAATCTTGCCATGAAGATTTTCAGTCGACAGATCTTGGTTTCGCGAAAATTTGGTTACTTCTCGACAAAATATTTTATCTGCCCCTTGCGCCTGATTTGCGCAAATAAATAGAAACCCAACCAATAAGTAGCTTACAGCTCTCATCTTACCCTCCCCATTTATAGTTTTTTCTTTGACTCTCCAACACAACTCAATACTTTTACCCACCCTATCAGGAGTGCGCGACAATCAATGACATGATTGGTTGTCAAATAGTTTGTCAGGCTGGGTGGGACCGCCAATTTTGCGCGATTTGGGCAGCAAAGAATGGGGCGTAGATGGCATCCGAATTGCTCTTTATCTCCCAAGTCCCCAAATAAGTTCGATCTCAAAGGAAATGCTGACCGGCTTAGATTTCGTGGATCACTTGCTCTGCCGGAATTCGATATTGGTAGCCCCAGGTGCCGGGCACTTGCTCTCGCCCAATGCCGACCACCATCACTACACGATCGGAGCAACCGAGTTCAAGGAGGCGCTTGACTCGCCACTCGTCAAATCCTTCCATCATGCAACTAGCAAAGCCCTGAGCTGCCAATGCTAGCACAAAATTCTCCGCAGCCAAGGCCGTTGATTTAATTGCGACCTCTTGAATCTCGCCCTTAAACGCAGGTCCGCGGGTTATGGGGCGAAACAAGCCAACGCCAAAGTACCCGATTTTCTTGATGAGACCCCAAGAGTTGAAAACTCCCCAACGGTAGGAGTAGGGGATCAGTTTTTCGTAATAGAAAATGATATCCTTGGCCGCTTTCACATCTTTGACCCACTGAATGAGCCCTGGCTGTGATCGCCGCCACATCTTAGGGCTGGCGACAAAAACCACAAGCTCCGCAGCGGTGCGAGCGGCGGATTGACTGAGGCAATACTCGACCAAGCGGGCTTTCTTTTCAGGACTCCTCACCCAAAAGAAATTCCAGGTTTGAGTGTTTGAAGAATTAGGAGCAAGCGTCGCCGCATGAAGCGCCTTGCGCATGACTTCTTCAGGGACGGCTTCGTTGGTAAAGCGTCGAATGCTGCGTCGACGTTGAACTGTCTCAAAAAAATCCATCGTTAATACTTAACAAAACAATTCTGAATTGCCCACATCAATCTGTCGATAAGCAGGTGGACCTATAAAATTAGCAACGAGGGATGCAAATGATTCGATGGTGTGCCTTTTGTCAGGAGTTCATGGGCGAAAAGGAACCGTATTCAGACTTTTCGCTCTCGCACGGAGTTTGTAGTCATTGCAAAACAAAGGGTTTGAGATTGAGTGAAGAGGACAATAGGCGAGTCCAAGCTCTAAAGTCCTTTGCTGATCAACTCTTCGAGGCCGGGCGAGCCGGTGATGTGGGCAAGGCTGCACATTTGGTCGACCAGGGCCTGGCCCTAGAGGTGCGTCCGGTGGACATTTTGCTCGGCTTCGTTTCTCCGCTGCTGTCGCATGTGGGAGCCCAATGGGAAAAGGGAACCATTTCCGTAGCTGATGAGCATCGATTTACTGCAGTTTGTGAAGAGATGGTGCGAATCGTCGGCAGCCGACTTCAACCCACGCAGTCCCTCTCGCCTCAAGTCTTGCTTTGCAACATTGACGGTAACTATCACACGCTCGGAATTCGACTGGTATCGCTTTGGCTATTTTCACGCGGCGTTGGCAATTTGGTAGTTTACCCTGGCTTGCCTCCACAGGACATCTTACGACTAACTGAAAGTCTCAACTTTAAGTGTGTCGCTGTGAGCATTTCAACGAAACTGCAGATTCCGGCGTTGGTGGATCTGGAGCGAGCCCTCAGAGGTTTAGGCAAAGCCCGCCCGGCGTTGATTGTTGGCGGATCTCTGGTCAAGACGGCCCAGGGCCAACTTCCGTCGTTCGACGAGACGACCTTTACGAATAGTTTTGATGAATTGCTGGCGAAAGTGCCACCAAGGGTGACGGCCGCTTAGATGTGACCTTCGAGAAGCAGAATTTTAAAGGGTGTCGCTCGAAACTCAAGTGAGGTCATAAATTGGGTCAAGCAATTGCGCGCTTGATCCAGACTCAGTCCTGAATTGGGAGTTCCTCGGACCAGGCCGGTGATATAGATGCTCGTGTCGGCAGCGGTCACCGAGACGCCCACGAATTCACAAGTACCAATTGAAGTCGCCTTGGATGGTTGAACGCCGTTAGCGACGGTATTAAACAAAAGCGTGGTTCCCATCGGCGGCACACCTTTGATTCGTAGGTTCGCCACGTAGGTCAGCATATTGCCCTGGGGCGCAAGCAGCGGAACCAGCTCCCGATCAGAAACCACGACATTTTTTTCTGATACGGTGACATTGCCGCGACGGATTTCCGTTACCTTTGCGGCGTGGGCCGTTGTTGATAAAAAAAGAACTAAGACCAGGCTTTGAATTAAATATTTCATATTAGGCAGATAGCATGGGTCTAGAGGAATGGCAAATCTCTTGAGGGCCAATGATCAACTGGCGTCGGCAAGAGTCTTGGCGCCTTGTCGCTCGAGCATCATCCCTTCGATATGAGCCTTGAACTCAGGGTAAGCATCGATAATTGCGAGAAAACTCGCCTTGGGCAGTACGTAAAGGTCGCAATAGGAGGAGGCTCTGGCCGTAGCAGTGCGAGGGCCATCTGAAATGAGGGCAATTTCACCAAACACCGCGCCCTCGGCCAGTGAAGCAATGGGTTGTCCGTCGGCGGTGAGGATGTCGACACATCCAGAGTGAATCAAGTAGAGGCTGTCCCCGGGGTCTCCGGCGCGAAAGATTCTCTCGTGAGGGACGTACACGCGATGATCAAGGGCCAGCATAATGTCCTCGAGGAGCTCGCGAGAAGCGGACCGTAAAAATGGAACTCGTTCGATGACGGACCGATTGATGGAGAAGTTGATTTCAGATTGGAGCTTATCGGGCAAGCTCTTGAGCAGAGTGCGATCCAGCCGTCCGTTATGTTCCTTCCAGACATAGTGGTAGTAAGATCTGACCTGCCAGCGAATGTCGGTTGGAATGTTGTAAGAGTTCATGAAGGTTTCAATTTGATCGATATTTTCCATGTGGTGTTCGCGGGCCGCATCGAGGCGACTGAGGAGGCTCGCAACGTTAGATAGAATAAAGCCGAAGACGCCCACGCCGAGAAGTTGAGTCATGGTGGCGTAGAGCATTTGCGGCGGAGTTTTTGCGGAGATGTCGCCGTAACCTACGGTGGTGAGCGTGGTCATAGCCCAGTAAAAGGCCTTGACGTATTCCATCAGTTTGTTCGGGTCGGGTCCCACGGTGCCGCTACCAAGAGCAATCCATCCGCAAGCGATGAGGTGAACCAGAATGGGCATCATTAAGGCGAGAGGAACCAGTCAGTAGACAATGGGCTTGAGGTTGTCAAACTCGTCAAGGAAGGCCTTGATGTTCCACACATGGCGGCAGACGAGGAGATTCAAAAACACCAGGCTCACATGGGCTCCATCGAAAAGCCAATCTTCGATGAGTAATAACGGCATGACGCAAATCATGTCGAGCAAAACAGAGAGCTTGATCCAACTGCGCCAATCATTCGACGACAGTTTGCGTTCGTAAAAAAAGATCGCGATGTTTGAAGCAGCCGAACATGAAACCAGGAAATCGAGTGCCAAGTCCAATTCGCGGGGAAAGGAAATTCCGATCAATTTGAGTGGTAGCCAAAGGCCTACTGCGATCGCAGATAGAATTGAGAACAGGCGAAAAATCTGGATTTTGTTCATGAGAGATTTATCGGTCACCGACCGGCTCATCGAGGAGTCTAGTTCCGACAATTAGCCTGGACCCATTGGCTCAGGGGAGGCCTTTTACCCAAGTTCGACGAGGCTCGACTGAAATCCAGCTCGAGTGAGTGTGCAAAAGCACGCTCAGCGCTGAAAGGGTAGAGGGCAACCCGTCCGGCCACCCTCGAGAGAGAACTATTTGCGTTTACGACCAGCGCGCTTATTGTGGTTGGTCATCTTGCGTTTTTTCTTCGCCAACCGACGGGAATGAAGGCGATTTTTCTTCTTGGCGCGTTTTGCCATATTCTTAGCTCCTTAAAATTTCTGTTGGTAAGACGCCTCCATTTAAATCGAAAATTGGGGGCGAATCAAGGAGTCTGTGACCCTAAAGAATCACCTCAGCGTACGGGCAATGGCCGGGCAATAGCCTGGGCGCAGGCTCAGAGTCTCGGGAAACCTTCGGCACACGTCGGGGCGCAGATCATAGACCTGACAAAGTCGAGATCGGGAATCAAGGTACAAACAATCGCCGTTCGGTCGGTCGGTGAGCAGGAACAGTCCAGTGTTTGCTCGGTACGATTTGATAATCCCTTGCTTTTTTAGGCGCGAAACGAGTTTGCCGACGCCGGCTTCCACTTCATCCTCGGTAGTTAACTCCAGGCGAATGAGATCGTGCACCTTCACTTCAACTGGCATCGTACAACAAGTGCCGATGCAAGTGCGGCACAAACTGGGCTTGTACTTGACCCAGGAGCTGGGCTGATCCTTATCGACGGGCATTCACTGGTCTTGCCCCGAGTCTTTGGCGGAGTCAAGGGGGGCTAGAACCCAATTTTTGCCGAAGTCGGCGGTACTGACTGAATAATTTGGATGCGCCAAAAAGGCCGAGGACGAGATTTCAAACCGCGCAGCGCCGGTTTGACTGGCAGAAAAATTCTCGAAGTGCGGCTTGTTCACCCCTTCAAACTTGGAGTACTGGCAGGCTCGGGCGATGCTCCCGTGCCGCTTGATGAGTTGTTGAATGTGGGGCCATTGCTGAGACTCCTGAAGATTCGCTTGGCACTTTTCGAATTCCGGTGAGGTTTCGATCAACAGGCTTTCATCGACAAGGTCGTAGTTCCAAACCGCAAAAGAGGCACAACCGCCAAAACTCACGGCCACTCCAGTTCCCGACTCCACCATGAGCGTGAGTTCATCAGTGATGTGATATCCGACCCGAGCGACCTCGACCAGTCGTTCAATGTCGTGCTTGGAATCTGACCTGTAACCGAGAGCCTGGAAACCATTGTAGAGGGGCACATAACTTTGCCAGCCCGGATCGCTGAATTTGGTGGGGGCAAAGTTGGCGGTCTTGGTCGAACGACACTGAACTCGATAAACATTGCCAGTGAAGTGTAGTGGCAAATTCTCAAAAGCGGTTACGACCTTTAGCTCCAGGCCGCGGCCTTGATAAAACACCCGCTCATCGATCCTGTGAGAGGCACAAGATCGATAACCAAAAAATCCCATCACCACCAAAAACGCCGCCGTTAGAGCAAGTTTCTTCATCAGACGGGATAGTCGGTATAACCCTTGGGTCCTGGGGTGTAATAAGTTGTTTGATCAGGTTCAGTCAGAGTTTGACCCCGGCGAATTTTGTCCACCAGATTGGGGTTGCTCACAAACTGGTGACCAAACGCGACCGCCTGAACTTTGCCTTGGGCGATACTCAGTGCAGCTTCTTGAGGCGTGTATCCCATGTTGCCGATGATTACGCCGTCGTAGAGAGGGCGAGCGGTTTCAATCACTGGCCCCGATTGCTGACCAAAGAAATCCGCGCGCATGAGATGTAAGTAGGCCAGGTTGAGCGGATTGAGTTCGCGAGCGAGGTGTTTGACGAGGGCCAGGGGGTCTGAATCCTTCATGCTGTTGTAGCTATTCAGCGGGGAAAGGCGCACGCCGACGCGCTCCGCACCCCAAACTCCAATGACTTCTCTGAGAACTTCAAGGAGAAAGCGCGACCGATTGGCGAGGCTGCCGCCGTAGGTGCCGGAACGACGATTAGCACTGTCGCGCAAAAACTGATCGATTAAATAACCGTTGGCGCCATGGACTTCAACTCCGTCAAAGCCAGCTTCTCGCGCATTGATGGCGGCTTGTTTAAAATAGCCAATATACGTGGGGATCTCGCGATCTTCGAGAGCGCGCGGCACCACATGACGAGCCTTTCCTTTGGGCGTGTGAACTTCGCCATCGATGGCAATTGCCGAAGGAGCGACCGTCTCATGGCCATTGTTCATTTCAGGGTGACAAGCGCGACCACCATGCCAAATTTGCAGAAAAATTTGGCCCCCACTTTTATGTACAGCACTCGTCACTTTGCGCCACCCGTTGATTTGCTCTTTGCTGTAAATTCCTGGCTCCGCGATAAACGCAGAATTCCATTCTTGAATCATGGTTGCTTCAGCCACGATGAGACCAGCAGTGGCGCGCTGACTGTAGTAGGCGGCCATTAAATCGTTGGGAATGTGCTCAGTTCCTGCGCGGCAACGAGTGAGCGGCGCCATTACGATTCGGTTGGGGAGAACCATTGCACCGACTTTGAGGGTTTGGAAAAGTTCCGGGTATTGCATGTGTGCCACCTTTCGTTCAAGAAGAGTCAATATCCTAGCGGTCGTTGCCCTGATTGCCAACTCCGAGAATTCTTGCCTGGTGAAGGCTGACTCAACGAATAAGGGAGAGCTTTTTTTGAAGTTGGCCAGAGAGAGATTGCACTTGCTCTAAGTCGAGTTTGGGAAACTCCGGCCATTCCATGAGTTTTGGTCCCCAATGCTCCTTGGGTGTTCCGGGGTAGCGTGGCACCACATGGCAATGAAAGTGGGCCACTTTGTCATTGATTCGCAAGACATACGCGTGCTCGGCGCCAACTTCGTTTTGCAAAATTAATATAGCGTCGCGAAGGAGGAGGCCCAACGCACCGGCTTCGTCGTCCGTCAGCTCGGCAGGATCCACCACATGACGTCGCGGCTCAATCAGCAAATGACCGCGATTGGCGGGCTGTCCGTCAAGGACTGGAAAGTGCGTAAGCACCAATCCCCCGCGTTCGGCGATCGGCTGGCCGGTCACCTTCAAAAAATTTCGATGTTTGTCGCAAACCATACAATGCATAACTAAGTCTTTAGCAGCTTGAATGCATGAGACCATTGGTTCTTGGTAAAGCCGGGAATGCACCAAAGCATACATAATGGCTCGATGGCGCGAGCCGCTTCCACCGCTCCCATGTCTTCCGTTTCCCAGCCGAACTGACTGAGAATCTCAGTCGTGGTGGCTTTGGCTTGGGCATTGTTACCGCAAATGAACATGGTCGGCTTGCCTCCAGGCAAAGTGGGATTGATCATCAGAGCATTGCCCACGCAAGAGAAGGCCTTAACAAAATTAGCCTTTGGTGCCAATTGTTGGAGGCGCTCCATCAAGGAACCGTTCAAATTTGTAAAAAATTGGAGGACGCCGTTGACGGGAGGAAGCTCCGCAATGGGGTTGGTGGCATCCAAAACGGTTTTGCCAATGAGGCTCTCAACACCAGCGAGTTTAATGGCTTCTTCAGCCGCCGTACCCTTGACTGCCAAAACTACGACTTGTCCAAACTTGGCGGTATCTCCAAAACTTCCGACATGAGACTTGCCACCTGCTTTGGCCTTCCAAGCTTCGAGCTTTTTAGGGTCTCTCGAGCCACGCATAACCTCATATCCGTGCTTCAAAAATCCATTGGCAAGGGTTTCGCCGACAACTCCTGATCCCAAAATTCCGACTTTCACAAAATCTCCTTTGAACTTTAAGCAAGCCACGCAGGTGAGAAAATCATATAATTGCATATACAACTATTAAGGGGAAGAGTCTGGTGCCTGATAATAAGCGGGTGCGGAGCGACCTGTCCCACTGAGTCGGTCTCCACACTGTAGTCGTGATCTCAATTCGACGGTGTTCCTTTCCCCAAATAACGCGTGGGTTTTCGGTCATTTGTGGATTTTGAGGTATCTATTCGGTGCGAAGTGTGATGTACTTAAAATAGAATTAGCATTGCGGTTTAAGTCTTTTCTCAGTTTTTTCTGAATTCGGCACCGAATCTGCTTTTGTCATAAACCTCGATTGTGATTTTACGATCAGGTTCGATTCCGGCCGTTCATTTTAGGCGATGTATCTCTTGCGGGGCAAGACCTGATTTTCGAAATCGAAACGACCGATGCCCGCACGGCCACGGCAGATGAAATCGCAGAAGCGCAAAATTTAATCTCAAAACAATGGGTTCATTAAATGTCAGAGAACATAAGGTGTCCGAACATGAATCATGGGCGTAGTAATGTTTCAATCCGCTATTGCACAGACTGCGGCAAAATATTGAACCCATCGATCACCAATCGCTGCAACGAGGAGTTGCATGCCGCCCGCCGACAAAACCGGAATGTGTATTGCCATGATTGTGGCAAGAGGCTGGCGCCAGGACCACAACTTAGGCGCTAACTCCCACTAGGCCGATCACGTTGCCAATTGGATCAAGCATCTGACAAATGGTATCGCCGTTGCCGATTTCTAGGGGGCCACGATAAATCTTGGCCCCGTGCTTTTGAAAATGGGCCACGGTTGCCTTGAAGTTCAAGACCCGCCAATATCCGACAGACCCGCCGGTCGTCAGCGGTGATTTGACATCGGCTGGGTGGAAGCAAAGTCCGCAATGCCCTCCGGGTCGAAACTCCACATAATTATCGAGATCGACCACGGGACCGACCCCAAGGACTGTTTGGTACCAGTCTTTGCTGGCGTGAACATCCGGAGTAAACAGATAAACAAAATCCAGAGCCACCAGTGGCGCCAAGGCCGTGGGCTGCTGGCTCTTGAGTTTTGCAAAAATCAAAGTGTCCCGGTATAGGCGGTGCTCCACGGAGTCTTGGCTTAGCGTGGCTTCGAGGCGGTAACCGCATCGCAGCGGCACCTGGGCCGAGCGGCGGTTTCTCGATGAACAGCGGATTTCAATCCGATGAAAGCCAAGATCAAAGCAGACGCGCTCAAGCGCGAGGACGGACTCTGACATATAACCTTGCCCCTCATACTCGCCGAGTATCCAATACCCAAGCTCACAGCGCTGGTGCTCCCAGGCGATCGAATGAACGCCCACGTTTCCCAAGTATTGACTGTCGGAGTTGCGAAAAATCCCATAATCATAAAGCTCATGAGACTCCCACTTGGCTTGGGTCATTTGAATGTAGTTCGCTTCATCGGCAATTTGCACGGTGTGGTCCACCCAAGGCAAGAACTCGCGGAGCCTCTCGCGGTCTCGGTCAACAAAGCTGAACATCAATTCAGCAAGCTCCGCTTGGTGCTTCTTCAGAGTGATTCGCTCAGATTTAATTGTCGGTGGCAGGTGGATCTTTTCCAATGGTCGAGTGTCCTCAGTCGTGCTTTACGATGTCCTTGGTGATAATTTTCAATCTTAACCTCAGAAAACTCGCCATGGCTAAGTTTAAAGGTAATGCAATTTGGCAAGGCCCAATATTTTGGCCAGGGCGGCCGGCAGTTAAAGTGGCAGTCCAATTTCTCGTTCGGCCGAAAGACCGAGAGACGAAACACTCAAGCTTCTAAAATAACTCTTCCCAGAACGAGAGTAGAAAAATAAAACCTCGTCATCCGCGGTTTGTTGGACGCCAATAGACCGATCAACCTGGTCAACAATGGGCACCGGCTTTTGGGAAGCCAAGTCAAAATATTGAATGGATTTTAGGTCAGTGTTATCCAAAATACCATCGGTGTTGGAGTCAGCCGCGACAAACTCAAATACCAAGGCCTTTGTTTGCTGCGAGTTCTCCTCTTTAATCTGATTAAAAATTTTTGTATCCTCCAGAACTAAAAAGGCATTGGATTTCCAAATCCAATAGCTTTCCTTGGTGCTTGAGTTAAACACCAAATAATTTCTGGCGGGACTGTAGGCCGACTTCGAGTAGTACGAGACGTCGTACTTTTGCTCCGAAGTCAGCGGAATCAAAATAAGGTTGGTCCCTTTAAGAATTTGAAAGTACCCAAGTCGGAGGTACTCCTCTTTCTTGGTATTTTGGTCGACGTTTACGAGGTCATGTACCTGGCGGTTACCAAATACGTCTCGTAAAAGTTTATAGCCGACCACCGTGCAAACTACAATGGCCCCCATGCAGGCGAAGAGTAAGAGAGTACCATTGGCTCGCCAAATGAGCTTGTCGTACTTTTCGACATTGAGTTTCATCCGTCCCCCTAGCGCTACGCTTGATCTTGGATCGGCCAACAAGTGGAGAAATGTTAATTATTAAATTCGAGCGCCTTGGATGATTCTAGTGACCCACTCACCAATGGCAACACTTTTTACTTGCAGGTAGCGATTGCGTCTGACTTCACGGCCCCGCCGTCGACCCAATCTTGAATGAGTTCGATTTCGTTGGGGGTGAGTGAATTGATAGCGGCGGTGATGGGAGGCATGGTTCGGTTGGTCACATACTGCCGAATGAGAGCGCGGCTTGCAAAGGCTTGGTCATAATCGAACAGGTTGAGCATGGCCCCCGGCGGACTGTGGCATTCAGCACATACCCGGGAGAACACTTGCGGGACGACATCTTCGTCATAAGTAACGACACCAGGGTTGACTGGTAGGGATCCTTGAGGAGTGCAGGAGTTGGAAGCGTTAGGCGCAGAGCCCGACTTGCTAGGTCCTCCTTGACACGCCGAAAGGATCAACAAACTGAGCATCAATGCCACAGTCGAAAGTCGATCCATTCCATTAGAGCTTGCAATTTTCGTGATATCCAAAGGCTCGAAAGAATTCAAAAGGAGGGCTACTGACTGTCAAAGTTTCTGTCACCGGCAAATTCGAGGTCAGCTCAAAATGGGACGGTCGTTCGGATTGAGACTGGTGAGTATTCTGCCAAGGGGCGGGTCACGCATCCCAGGTGCGCCGGTTGGGCTTTGTCATCGATCATAGAATTGGCCCTTGCCAAATTTGCATTCCGTGCTAGTATGCTCACTCAAACGTGGCATCAACGCCAATTCAAAAAGGAGGACAATATGATTGCAATACTCAGCGATAGTCGTAGCGTCCTCCGTCTATCATAAAACATTTCAGTATTTTAAATTTGACTCAGCACCGAGGGCCGGCCGGGTCGATTTTCACAATCTAGAGGCTATCATGTTTAATGAGAGTACCAAGAAGTTGTGGGGTTTTCACCCCATGCAAGAGGCATTTTTTAATTCGCTCCAAGAAGAAAAACCGAATTTGGTTCCGGCACGAGTGACCTTTTCCAGTCATGATCACTATCAGGTCATGATCCTGGGTCGGGAGATTGAAAGGGCGGCGAAAGTTCGTGGCCGACTTTACCATACGGGAGATGAACTCCCGGTGGTCGGTGATTGGGTGGCAATCGAACTTCAGGCTGGAGACCATTCGAGTTTGCCCATTGAGGCGGTTTTGCCTCGGTGGTCCAGTTTACGACGGGCAGATTCACAAATGGGCGATCAAACCTTAGTTGCAAATGTGGACATCATTGGCTTAGTCACGAGTTTCAATCAGGATCTAAATGAGCGTCGCTTGGAGCGTGGCCTGGCGATGATTGAAGACAGCCGGGCAAAACCGGTCGTCATTGTTAACAAGTCAGATCTCGTTTCTGCTGAGATGGTGAGCGCCAAAGTCGCGGAGCTAACCGCGCGGTTGGGTGTGGCGGTATTGCCTTGTTCGGCCCAGACGTCAGAGGGTATCACCGACCTCTTAGCCCTGCTCAATGTTGGTCAGAGTGTGGCTTTTTTGGGAATGTCGGGCGTCGGAAAATCCACCCTCATCAATGCGATGTTAGGCAAGGAAGTGTTGCTCACCCGGGAGATTCGTGAAGAGGACAGTCGGGGGCGACACACGACGACCCATCGTGAACTCTTTTTGTCAGAAAAAGGATTTTGGGTCATCGATAATCCAGGAATCCGCGAATTTTCCTTTTCCGGTGACGAGCAGTCTTTGGATCGCACCTTTGATGATGTGACGACTCACATGAAGTGCAAGTTCGGTGACTGCTCACACCGGAGCGAGCCTGGATGTGGAGTTTTGGCGGCCTTGCAAACTGGGGAGTTGTCACTCGCGCGTTGGGAGAACTATCAAAAGATCAAAAGAGAGATGGAGTTTCAGGCGCACAAGAGTAACAAAGCCTACCAGAGTCAAAAACGCAGGGAATGGGCCAAACACTCGACGCGAGTGCGCCAAATTCTAAAAGACAAGGGAAAGAAATAGAGAGTACCCAGCCAGACGAGGTATTGTCGCGTGAACAGTTTGATGCTAACTCAAGGACCAAAGGAGACTCAAAATGAAGCGAGCAATGGTGACCGGGGCGAGTTTTGGAATCGGACGGGCGTTTGCAAATAAATTAGCAAAGACGGGTTACCAAGTAACCGGGGTTGCTCGCAGCGAGAAGAATTTGCAGGAGCTAGCTCAATCTCTCGGCGAAAACTTTAAATTTATCTTGGCTGATCTATCAACCGCTGAGGGTTGTAGCAAAGTTCAACAAGAGTTGGTCAAAACAAAGTATGACCTTTTAGTTAACAACGCTGGAGTGGGAACGCTGGGAACCTTTACGGACGTCCCGTTGGAACGGCAATTGGCGATGCTGCATTTAAATAACGAGACCCTTACGACCCTGGCCTACACCTTTTTGCAAACGGCCAAATCAGGCGATGCTTTAATCAACGTTTCGTCGGCTCTGGCCTTTATGCCGACGCCAACCATGGCGCTTTATGCGGCGACCAAAGCCTTTGTCACTTCCCTCTCTGAGTCGCTGTGGTTTGAGTACAAATCTCGGGGCGTCTATGTGATGGGACTCTGTCCTGGACTTACGGACACTAATTTTCAAGCCACTTCCGGAGTCAAAAAGGAGGAACTGCCCAAAGCCCTCGTTCAAACTCCCGAACACGTCGTTGACGTAGCCCTCAAGGCGCTGGCCGACCGAAGTAAACCGACGATCTTAACGGGCATCAGAAATCATATGTTTGCCGGTGTGTCGCGATTTTTGCCTCGCAAATCACTTGTAACGATGACCGGTGGAATGATGCCGAGTAACAAGCCCCTGACTAATTAAAATATTTTAGAAAGCATTTGCGATCCCAGTTGTGTAAATCCCCACCCTTGCGCAACGCACAAGCGATCAAGAAGAAGGGCTTATTTACACTCACCATTATTGCACGTCGAATTTCATTCTCCGCAGGTCATTAAGGAGTATGCTCGTGCGGCCTACGAAAAGTATTTTACGGCTCACAAGAAAGTGACCGAGGACCTCAGTTTGGTTCGTTCCCACAAAGCTGTCTGCTATTACGAAGCTGCAAACCCGAAACGAATTCTTTCCGCGCAAATCAGCGGCAGCGATCGTCAGGGGGCAATCCGTCCTCTCACTCTCTCAACGGTCCTCAATTTGCCCATTAAAGGTCGGATTTCTGGGGAAATTGGTTGGGCGATTGTATACACCAAGCTTGAGAGTGTTCAGCCAGACGCCCTTGTCGTCAACCCGGAGGTCTCGCCAGAAATTTACTGGATGAGCGAACGTTGTTCGTATGGCGAATGCATACCCGATTACATCTTGCTGGGTGAGATTCAAGCGGAAGTGTCTGCCTACGAGTGACGACTGGACTGGACTTGACTCGAGCGTTGCAGTCCGCAAGCCTAATAAAGTCTTGGAGGACCTATGCAACGCTCGATGATTCTCATAAGCCTCATGGTGATTTTTTCTTGTGCTCAGGCCTACGCCGCGGACGTTCCAGTTCGGGCACGGGTTTTCTTGGGGGCATCCAACGGCAATCTGTCCAACGTGAACACGGAGTTAAAGGCCCTTGGCCTCGATGAACTCGATACAATTCCCATCGGTGGTGCCGAAATCACCTACACCGTGTTGCCGATCTTCGAGGTGGGACTCAACTACGTCAAAAAACAGAATGTTCGTAAGACCGCTGGTGTGGGGGTTGAGTACCAATCCGAATTCGACCAGAGTGTCTTCTTGGCCGTGGCGCGGTTTCAGATCGTTAAGTCCAGTGTTTTCCGGCTCGATGTCTTCGCTGGTGCCGGGGGGAGTAACACAACTTTAAAGATCAACAGCGCGACTCAAAGTGGTGAACTCAGCAAACGCGACGACAAAGAATTCGTTGCCGCTTTCGCCAGTCGTTATGGTGCCTCCATCGCCGCTGGCTACAAGGGTTTCTATTTGTTTGTTGAAGGCGGCTACGAATCGAACAAGGTCGATTCATTAACTCGAACCGGGACACTGAGTTCCAACATCAGCTCGATTGATATGTCGGGCCCCTATGGCTTTCTCGGTCTACTCATCGATGCCCCCGACATCACCCGCAAGTAAGCGCCTTCTTATGGGTTCTAACCCTTAATGGCCCAACGTAATTTTGCGGATTTTGAGCGCGGGTTGGCGCGCTGTTCTTCCATGCTGGGCCGAATGATTTCAGGGGCGATCTCGCGATAGACATTCTCTCGAGCCAAAGAGCGAAAAGACTTTTTCACTCTGCGATCTTCGCCTGAATGAAACGACAAAATCGCCACCCTCCCATGGGGCTTTAAAATGTGGGGAAGATCTTCTAAAAACTGATCTAGGGCTGTGAACTCATCGTTAATCGCAATGCGCAGAGCTTGAAAGACACGTCGAATGGGTGCGTCGCCTTCCTCTCTTTGCACGCGCTGAGGAAGTCTGGCCATCACGGCGCGAATGGCATCGGCCAATTGCCGCGTGGTCTTCGGCTTGGCTTTAACTAAGGCGCTGGCGATGACTCGGGCACGCCTCTCGTCGGCATATTCAAAAAGTAGGGTCGCCAGGTCACTTTCACTCAAGCGATGAAGAAGGGTCCAGGCGGGTTCTCCGGCCTGAGAGTTCATTCGCAGATCAAGTGGCGCATCAATCTTATATGAAAAGCCCCGGGTGGGATCGTCGAGTTGCATAGAAGACACCCCAAGATCGGCGAGTACCATGTCGACACCACGAATGCCCTGACTTTTCAAAAAATTTCGCGCTTCACGAAAGTTTATTGGGGCGATCAGGAGCGAGGATTCGGAAATCCCCTGGGCCCGAAGCCGCTCTTCAGTTTTCGAGCGCTCGATGGCGTCTTGTTCAATGCCGATAAGTCGCCCATGGGGCAGGAGGTTCTGCAAAACAACGGCAGCATGCCCACCGTAGCCGAGGGTGGCATCAAGGGCTATCTCACCTGGCTTTGGGTTTAAAATTTCAAGAATTTCCTTTACGCAGATGGGACGGTGGGTCCCCGCCGGAGTTTTTCCACGGGCTTTGATCTTTTCGACAGCAGCCTGATAGCGCTCAGGATCGTGCTCTTTGTATTTCTCGGCAAACGTTCTCGGGTGAGTCCCTTTGTAGCGCTTGCGGCGTTTAGGCTTGGTCCCATCGTCGGGTAGATTCATTTCAGGAGAATAGCAAACTCTTGATCATAATCAAGGGGGTGGCTAGTAATAACCTACCCAAGAGGTACAGCTATGGAGCAACGTAAAATCATAATCGTAGGAGGTGGGGCCGCTGGTTTCTTTGCCGCCATCAATGCGGCTCAACTTGCAAAAGCCAGTCACCAATCAGTCGATATCCGAATTCTTGAATCTTCTGACAGCGTTTTGAGGAAGGTCAAAATTTCGGGTGGAGGAAGGTGCAATGTCACTCATAATCAATTTGATGTAAGACGATTCTGCGAAAATTATCCGCGAGGTTCAAAAGAGCTGATCTCAGCTATGCAGCGCTTTCAAGCTCGCGACACGGTTGCTTGGTTTTTAGAGCGCGGTGTTCATCTTGTAGCGGAAGAAGATGGCCGAATGTTTCCAGACACCAACGATTCCGAGACGGTCATTCAGTGTTTTCTCGATGCGACTGAGAGCCTTAACGTCAAAGTTCTTGTGAATCATCGTGTGACGTCGATTACTAGGGAGTCAGGGCTCTTCTTGGTCCAGCTAGACGGCCAAGAGCCCATGGTTGCTCACTCTGTAATGATTGCGACCGGTAGCTCAAAATCAGGTTATCGCTTGGCTAAAGAGTTTGGCCACACCATTACTGAGCTAGCACCGTCCTTATTCAGTTTTAAAATTTCAGATTCCTTGTTGTCGGAGCTTGCCGGGCTTAGCTTTTCAAATTCAAAAGTGAAACTGGTTATTCCTGGCGAAAAGTCGTTTAAGGAAAGTGGCCCAATTTTGATCACGCACTGGGGCTTGAGTGGACCGGCAGTACTTAAAATTTCAGCCTGGGCGGCGCGCGAGATGATGCACTCCAATTACCAAGCGACACTTTACGTGAATTGGCTCGGGGAAAAAAGCTTAGAAAGCGTCATCGAGCTATTGAAGAACTTAAAGCAGCAAAACTTGAAGGCGCAAATGGCCAATGCTTACCCAAAACAATTGGCTAAGCGATTTTGGCTCAAAATTTTGGGTAAAAGTAAGGTACGCGAGGAGCAAAAGTGGGCCGACTTAAGTAAAGCTGAAGCTCACCGAATAAGCGAGAGCCTCTTTAGCACCGAATTTGCTGTGTTGGACAAAAATCGCTACAAAGATGAATTTGTTGAATGTGGTGGAGTGTCGTTGAACGAAATCAATTTTAAGACAATGGAGAGTAAACTCTGTCCAGGTCTATTTTTTGGCGGAGAAATTCTTGATATCGACGGCCTCACCGGCGGCTTTAACTTTCAAAATTCCTGGACTGGTGGCTGGATCGCTGCTCAGCATATGTAGCGACTTCCTGTGGTCTTGTCAGCACCGCCCTCTGGCCATTGTCCACCTCGAACTCCTGTGCCGCAAGGGCACTGGAGTATGGGGCAATTACTTTTTAACCTCTTTCACTATTACGTCAAATCCCGTTGGGACGACTAAGGTTAATTCGACTTCGCCGTCGGCATTTCTATTGATTAATGAGTTTACGAAAACGGCCTCAGAAGTAATCGTTTCCGTTACTGGCCTATCAAGTGGGCAGTGCATTTCGGTCATAGATACGCCAGCGTTGGCAAACAGAGTTTGATGCCAACCAAAATCCTTATTGCCCGAGAGATACGAAAGGTCGAACTGAATTGAACGCTGATTGCAATCGTCTCGGACAATTTCGGTAGCCAAAGAGATGTTCACCCCTTTTACCTGGGTAGCCGAGATTTTGACGATTTGGAAAGTCGCTTCGCTCATGCCAATTCTTAGATCTTTTGCAAATGAAACGCTAGTGAACAGAAGAGCAAGTGCCACAACGATTGACTTCATGATTTCCGCCTTGATTTGAATTTGTTAAGAATATCGCGACACGAGTAGGTCAACTGAATTTTGAAGTAAAGCGGAACGTCCAGTCTTCTGAGATTTGTCGAAATTGCAGCTGAGTCTTATTGTATTATATTCCCAAGCGCAACCGCTGATCTTCATTTCGTCAGCGACACCCTTCTCCGACCTCTTCCTTGCATTGCAAGGGTTGATTCAATTGAATCAATTAGTCGCAGGAGAGTTGGCCACAACCCTTGTCGAGAAAGGTCCTTTTGGCAAGATCACAGGTGATGAGACCGTCTTTAAGGTAATTCTTTAGCTCGTCGGCCGAATCTCGACAAAACTCCTGTTGTGCCGACTCAATTTCAGCAACAGTCACCGCATCGCACTTCTTAGAAGGGTCAGTGAGATTTATAAAGTAAGTTGGGAGGGCCTTACAAAACTGACCAACATTGAGATTATAAAGCGGAATTCCCGCAATGGTCGCAAAAACAATGACAACTGAATCTTGATTACCGATGACCTGTTTGGCCAGGTCGCTCTCTACACCTAGGGTTCCAATTAACAGGTCGTTTTTTGAAATAATCGCTCGATCTGCCCAATCATCTAGAAATTGATTGGTTTTAGCATTGAACAGATTCCACTTTATTTGGGCTGGTATCGCAGCAAGTTCCTGGTTGGTAATTTGGGCGCCAAACAAAATACTCCAGGATATCTTAAAACTATCACTCATTATTCCTGCATCATATGCATAATGAACGCCCAGGTGATACTTTCCAGAACTTGGTTCTACAGCAAGTTCAAGCGCCTTGCCTAAATCCGCGGCATTTGAAGTCAGGCTCATGAATACAACTGTCGTGATGAAACAAAATCGCTTCACGTTAATCCCCCCGGTTCGATAGTCCACTCTTGGTGTTTTAACCGTCGAGCGAGAGTTAATCAAAGGTTATGAGCTGAAATTTGCAAAGTCGCAGGTCGTCCGTCATCAAAGTTGCACATTTGAGGCCGCAACTCCGGAGGTCACTCCGATGCCCAAACAGAATTGGCGTTATTCACTGTCATCGAATCCGTCGATACCGTTGAATAGGCAGGGTTTTCCAAACTTCTGTTGCTTAATTGCATTTGGTCTTGATGTGAGACAGACCTTAGGTGTCCCCGTTGTCAGATATTCTGGATGCAACAGGGGGTAGGATATGAATCAAAATCCAATAGCATGTGTTATCGCAGGTACATTAATTGTTGGGGTCGCTGGCACTGCCATATGGGGGCTTGTGTTTGTACTCGAATTGTTGGCCAAAACTGTGGATAAGACGACAGGGCTGATGTTGCTCTCGGCCCCACTGATACTGTTTATCGTCTATTTGGTTGGGCAGGGGTTTTTAGAATACCGACAACAACATGTGAGTCGAAAATGAAATGTTCAATACTGACCCTAACTCTCGCATTGACGCTGGTCGGATCGGCTGATGAAGCTCAGTCACCCTTACCATCTACGGAGTTTTATACTATCGCAGCCGACAAATGCCAGCATGGCGATGAAGAGGGGTGTGGGGTGTTGGTCAAACTGTGTGAGAATGCGAGGGACGCTATAGCTTGCGCTCATCTTGCTTATTCAGTGGGCCTAAGGGGTGAAGACGAGAAAGGTCTGAAATACCTCAAGTTGTCCTGTGACGGTGGACTCCTTGAAGCTTGTCGACAAATACCGATTATCAAAAACTACATAAGAGAAAAGCACGAAGCAAACAAGGTGGTACTATGACTGGCGCCTTGTTTGGCGTCCCCTGGTCGTGCAGTTTCGAACTGCGTGTGCTGGCGCCGTAGCCCACAATTAACTTTTCTGAGCCCAATCCGCCTTTAATATTGCGTAATAGTGCATATCCCAAAAGCGATTACGATGAAATATTGCAGATTTAAGTGTCCCTTCATATTTCATTCCTACTTTTTCCATAACTCTGCTACTGGCTTTGTTTTCAGCTTTGCAGCGGGATTGAATTCGATTCACCTTTAGATTTTTAAAGCAATAGCCCAAGATGGCGTCAGAGGCCTCGGCAACTAGGCCCTTTCCCCAAAATGGTTCATCTATAGCATAGGCCAGTTCCATTGTTTGGGATGGCTTTGATACCCAAAAACATCCTACAGTTCCGATCACTTTTTTGGGATTACTCTTAAGTATTATGCCAAACGGTTCTGGAACTTGTTCCTTGTATAGAGGTTGAGCATATTCCGTAATGAATTTAAGTGAATCAGTGACGTTTTTGTGCGGTTCCCAAAGAGTAAACAGAGAAACATTTGGATTTTTCGCATACTCAAAAATATTTTCTGCATCAGTAGGCCTAAGCGGGCGCAGAATGAGTCTCTCGGTTTCTAGTTGGGGGAGAGTAAAGGTGGCCTGAGTCGAGAGCCTTCTATTTTTCGCAACCGTTGTCTTCAGTTCTTTTTGAACAATCTTCTTGCCTGTAGCTCGGCGCAGTTTCTTTGAAAGTGCTTTGGCTTCTTCTCGAGTTCCCCAATAACCACCGCCATTTTTCGCGCCAGCGTGTTCAGTCTTTCTTATACGACTCATATTTAAGCCACCTCAATTTTCACTTTTGCGCCAGGGTAAAGTGCAGACAAAAACTTCACTAGTCTATCGATGGTGAACTCTTCAATGTTGTAGTGAAGAATCTTGCTTATTAGGGCCTCGTCGGCACCAATTTTTTCGGCAAGAGCTTTTTGTGTAATCTTGTGCGCATTTTTGTAAACAACAAATTCTTTGCAGATTTGATATTTCATCTTGTCGACAGGAGTTGCATCTTTTGGCAGCGGCTTCGATGCAGGTCCCTTCGAAAGTTTCTCTCGCATTTCTTTTAATTCTGCTTCTGAGGGGAATTTAGTTTTACTCATATTTGCTCCTGTCTACTCGAAAAGCGTTAATCACTCCGAGATAATCTTCAAAAACACATAAAACCATTACTAGTCTGTACGGACTGTCATCTTTGAAAACGGGCTCTGCTGTGAAGTATTGAAAGTCGCCGCGTTCATCTTCGATGGGGTAGTCTTCGCCATCGATAGTCCGAATTAAATCCAATATAATTTCATCCGTTACGTCGGGATGTTTTATTTTGTAATGCTGATCGATGATGACTCGTTTGATCTGATGATGGTTTATCGTAAGTTGAAGCGAGTACTCTTTACGGCCAGACATAAAGGTACTCTATATGAAGTTGACATATTTGTCAAGATTGGCGTCCCCTACGAGATTCGAACTCGTGTCTACTCCGTGAAAGGGAGTTGTCCTAGGCCTCTAGACGAAGGGGACGGACGCAATTGGTGCGCTCGCGCACAGAGGTAAAAAAGTGGTGACCCGCGATGGACTCGAACCATCGACCCTCTCATTAAAAGTGAGATGCTCTACCGACTGAGCTAGCGGATCATCCGAGGTTCACACCGAACTTCTTACTTACTCAAGTGCTTGAGGGTACTCATATTTCAGGGTTTTCGGTCTTTCTGTCAACTGGCTTTTTTAAGATTTATTCAAGTCAGCGGGGCAAGCAAGTCTTTGGGAAAACTCGGCTAACCCGCTCAAATTACTTGAATAGAGGCTTAAGCCACAGGGTTTGATCGCGGCCGGGGCCAACCGACACGACGTCGATCGGCGTGGCAAGTTCGTTAGTGATAAAATCCACGTAACTTTGCGCCTGGCGGGGCAAATCACGCATAAATTTTACCCCACTGATCTCCTCTTTCCAGCCGGGAAGCTCCTCATAAATAGGTTGGCACCGAGCTAAGTCGCCCGTGGTAACGGGAAATTCGGTAAGGAACTGACCATCGAGTTCATAGGCCGTGCAAACTTTGATTTTCTCAAACCCACTCAGCACATCGATCTTCATCAGTGCCAAATTGGTGATGCCGTTAATTCGGATGGCGTAGCGAAGTGCAACCAAATCCAACCATCCACAACGGCGCGGCCGGCCCGTCGTCGCGCCAAATTCTTTGCCTTTTTCGCGCATTAACTCGCCTACCGAGTCATTGATCTCGGTAGGAAAAGGTCCGCTTCCCACCCGGGTGGTGTAACCTTTGGTAATACCAACGACTTTACTGACCAGGCCGGGTCCAATTCCTGAGCCCACGCAAGCAGAGCCTGCGAGTGTCGACGAGCTCGTCACAAAGGGATAGGTGCCGTGATTGAGGTCCAATAGCGTCCCTTGTGCACCTTCAAACAACACTTTCTTGCCCGACTTCAGGGCCTTAAAAATCATCAGCGAAGTGTCGCGGCAACGGTAAGGCTCCAGCTCCTTGGCAAGACGCTGCATCTCGCGCATCAGTTCGTCGACTTGAATTGGCGGAACATTATAGAACTTTTCGAGTAAAAAGTTTTTTTCACGCAATGCGGACTCAAGTTTCGCCTTAAGAGTTTCAGGCTGAAACAAATCACCAAACAAAAGGGCCTTGCGACCCGCCCGATCTTCGTAGGCCGGACCAATCCCCTTGCCAGTGGTGCCGATCTTTTCGTGGCCAGCGGCATTTTCACGGGCGGCATCGAGTTTGCGATGATAAGTGGTGAGGACTGTGGCGGAATCGGAAATCATGAGTTGTGAGGGGCTTTCCAATAAACCATTGGCCTTAAGAGCACAGATTTCTTCCCACAAGGTGGCAACGTCGAGAACCACCCCGGCAGCGATAATGCACTTGGTGTTGGGATGCAAAACCCCCGACGGCACCAAATGGAGAACGGTTTTTTTGCCGTCGACGATCAAGGTGTGACCGGCGTTGGCTCCCCCTTGGTAGCGCACCACAAAGTCCGCTTCGGCCGAAAACACATCGACCACTTTGCCTTTGCCTTCGTCGCCCCACTGTGAGCCGACCACAATAATGCCCGCCATGCGAACTCCTTGCGCTCAGGTAGAACACCAGAAATTTGAACAACGCGAGATCATACCGACCGCCATTTGAAGATCAATCACAAATCCCGCGAGTGGGGGCTCTGGGGGAATAAATGCACCGCATAAAAAGGTCAACGAGGGGCTGGCGGCTCCGGAATTGGGTCAAGGCACTCGCCCGTGCGGTCAAAATGGATAACTTTGGCCACGGCTTCAGCGGATGCGCGGCCAAAAGCTTGTTTGGTGTAAGCGCCCACGTGGCAACTCACCACCACATTCGGAAGAGTGAGAAGCTTTGAGGTGTGGCCCACGGGTTCGCGTTCAAAGACATCAAGACAAGCTCCGCGTAGCTGCTTCAGTTCAAGGGCCTCAATCAGTTCGGTCTCGGCCACCACGGCTCCTCGCGAGGTGTTGACGAGAATGCACTCCGGGCTCAAGTGGGGAAGGGTGTGGTGATTAATCAAATGATGAGTCTCTTGGTTGTAGGGCACGTGAAGAGTCAGAATATCTGAAGACATGAGAATTTCCATAAGCCCCAAGCGTTCGACGCCCAGTCGAGTAAAGACTTCGTCGCCGACATAAGGGTCGAGCGCGCTCACATGCATTCCGAAAACCTGGGCGATTTGTGCCACGCGGGAGCCGATACGCCCAAGGCCCACAATGCCCAAGTGTTGACCCTGTAGTTCTTCACCCCAAGCGAGAGCATCTTTCCACTGGTTGTTCTTGAGCAGCGGCTTCATGTGGTTGAGCTGACGAAAAAGACCGATCAGTAGCCCAAAGGTGAGTTCTGCAACACTCGAAGCGTTCGCCTCGGGAGTTGATGCCACTTGCACCTGGCGACTGCGGCATAGGGAAAGATCAATGTGATCAAAACCACTTGTCGCGGTAACAATCAAACGCAACTTCCGAGCCTGATCCAAGAGTGCCTCATTGATTTGAGTGCGACTTCGAATCAACAAATACTCGACGTCCATGAGATCCTGGGCCTCGGGCAACGGGCTTAAGCTCACCTTGAGGTCATTGGGAAAGGCTGCGCGCAGAGAAGCCAGGGCTTCACCAGTAAAGGTGTCGGTGACGAGAATGCGCGCCATGCTTGGGTTTACTCCTTTGAGGTGAGCAGTTGGCGGGTGAGCGCCACTGCTTGAGTGATGGAGTGATCCGTCGCCGCCGCCCAACCGCATTCCTTGAGGGCCAACCCCAAGGCTTGGACAAAAAACAATTGGTCCTCGTCGCTGATATGCCCCAGGTGACCCACTCGAAAAATCTTTCCCTTCAACTGATCCTGACCGCCGCCAATAAAGAGGTTGAACTTATTGAGCAGGATTTTCGTAAGATTTTTGTCCTGAATTGCCTCGGGAATCAGCAGGGCCGATACCGAAGACGAAGGGGCCTTGGGATAAATCTGGAGTTGGTAAACTTGGGTGCACACTTCGCGGGTGGCGCGAGCCAAGACTTGGCTGCGGGCGATCGTGCGAGCGAGCTTGGGACCAGCAAAACTCTCCTGCAGGGCTGTATGCAGGGCTCGGATGTGGCTCACTGAGGAACTAAAGCGAGTTTCATTCTTGGTGTTAGATTCGAGCTCTGCCGCCAAGTCAAAGTAGTACTTAGGCATCGAACTTTTGGTTGCCATCTTCCAGGCCCGATCCGAGAGCGCAATAAACGAAATCCCGGCCGGCAGCATAAAGGCCTTTTGCGAACCGGCGACCAACACATCGATGCCCCACTCGTCCATTTCAATCGGCATCGCTCCAAGGGCGGTCATGGCGTCGACGACAAAGAGACTCTCGTGGGCGTGTTGACGGATCACCTTGGCGCTTTCCCTTAAGGGCTGAGCCACCGCCGTTGAGGTCTCGCAGGCTTGGCAAAAGACGGCCTTGATGGTGGGTCGTTTTTTGAGGGTGGCCGTTAGCGTTTCGGGCGACACGGCCTCGCCCCACGGGACTTCCAGAGCAAAACACTTAAGGCCAAAGGCTTGGCCCATCTTCCACCAGCGCTCACCAAATTTTCCCGCGACGATAAAGAGGGCCTCATCGCCAGGCGACAAGGTATTTACCAAGGCCGCTTCCATGGCCCCACTGCCCACCGAATTGAGAATCATGACCGGCTGGCGAGTTTGGAAGACGTGCTGGAGAAGATTAAGTGACTCGCGCAAGATCTTTTTAAAGGCTTCGCTGCGATGGTGGATCATGGGTTCGGCCAGGGCTTGGCGAACCCCTTCCGACAGCGGCACCGGACCCGGGGCAAAAAGGCGATAGGGATATTCAGGAGGATGGGCCATCGGGCAAGTTCCTTGTATGAATTTGCTCAGAAATAACGCATTCAATAGCCCTTCGCAATAAAGATTTGTCTCTTGAATTGACGCTTTAGAGTGGTTAACTTGGGGCAGTGACGCGCATGGGGTTAGGCCATTTTATTCTCTGTTTGTTGCTTGTGGTTCCGCTGGGGGGCTGTGGGTATCACTTGGGATTTAAGGCCCGTCAATTGCCAGGTGGGTACGACCACGTCGCCATTCCAGTCTTTAAAAACAAGACACCTGAAGTCGGAATCGAAACCTATTTTACCAACGAGCTGATTCGCCAATTTGCCCGGAGTGGAGTGGCAAGGGTCGTTGAGCGAAGTGATGCCGCCGTGACCTTAGAGGGTGTCATCGAGAACTTGACCTTCGAGAGAGGTGCTAAGTCCACGCAAAAGGAGATTACCCACCTGCCCTTGGGGACGGTTTTGACAACTGAGTATCGGGTTTTGGTCACCACGCGACTTCGGTTGCGCCGCAACTCAGATGACAAGGTTCTATGGGAGAGTGTCTTTCAGAGTGAGCGGCCCTACTTTGCTCCTCAATTGGGATCGGCAGGGCTCAATTCTTCGAACGCGCTTTACAATCAGAGTGCCCGCCATCAGAATGTGTTTAAAATAGCCACGGACATGATGGTGGAAGCCCATGACCGTGTGACTGAGAGTTTTTAAATGGCCACTTCGACAACTTGGGATTTACGCAAACTTCAGAAGTATCTGGAAAAAAAGCAGCCGGGGCCACTTTATTTGGTCTTTGGTGACGAGCAGTTTTTGGTCGACGAGACGGTTAAGCTGCTAAAGACCAAGGCACTACCAAATGGGATTGATGACTTTAGCTTTGACCAGTTTTACTACCCCGAGACCTCGGCAGGGCACGTCAAGGATACGGTCGAAACTCTTACTATGATGAGCCCCTGTCGGGTGGTGGTTTACAAGATCGGTAAGGGACTGAAGGAAAGTGAGTGGGAAGAGCTCTCTCCGGTTTTTGAAAATCCGGTGCCCACCACAACTCTGATTGTCGTGGCTGACAAAGTGGATAAGCGAAAGAAGTATTACCGGCAGATCAATGAAAACGGAGCGGTGGTTGAGCTCAAGCGGCCATTTGAAAATCAGGTGGCGTCGTGGATTGAGTACATTGCCTACCGCCATGACGTCAAACTCGCGTCGGGCGTGGTCGCATTGATTCATCAATTTGTGGGCAGCAATCTCGGTGAGATTAACAATGAAATGCTCAAGCTGAAGCAATTCATTGGCAACGAACAGCGAGCGGTCAGCGAAGATGATGTCATGCGCTTGGTTTCTCGCTCGCGCATTGACAGTGTATTTGATTTGGCCAATGCGATCGGCCGGCGGGATCGCGCTCACGCGCTGGTGTGCCTGGCAAACTTGTTGGAACACGGGCAAAACGAAGTGGGAGTGTTGAGCCTCATCACTCGTCACGTTCGCATCCTGCACTCCGTGCGCGAGGGAATCGCCGCGGGTTTATCGGGAGCCCGATTGAGTACCCAGGCCGGTGTCCCGCAGTTTTTCTTGCAAGAGTACGTCACCCAGTCTCGGGGTTGGCCGCCTGAGCGACTCACCAAAACCCTTCAAGCCTTACACGAAACCGACAAGGCTCTTAAGTCGTCACCAGTTTCTTCGCATATTTGGCTTGAGAATTTCGTCATTCGAACCTGCAGTTAGCTGGTGATTACGAACGAGGGCCTTCAGGCTCCGGCTTAGTAATTGGGCCACAAGAACGGAACATCAAGAATATACGGGATCGCAATTCCGTTGGCGTCAGCGACTTTGGGCGACCCACCGGCAAGCCAGGCTTGGTACCAAATCGCCGCCAGCGCCAGACTTCCTGAGGCAAGACGGTCAGTGACGAAACTTCGATGCCCTCTCAAGACTTCAGGAGTGGCCGCGGGTTTGCGCTCCGCCGGTTGATACTTTTCACGATCAAACAAGAAGGACTTGTCGCCGGAAGGAACAATCGTTCCTTTCTTGATGATCGCAAATTGATTGTCCAACCGAAGGGCTTCGTTCAATTGCAAATACGACTGTTCGGCGAGAGCCAAGGCAAATCGCGACCCCGGCAGTGGCTCACCCCAGTTAATGGCCAGGGCCCGACTTTGCTCTTTGCGAAAACCAGACTCTTGCGCTCGACGAAAGACCTCGTCTTCGAGGCTGGGAGGAAGGGCCTCGACAACAGCTTCTTCGAGGTAGTGATGAATGCCGCCATTTCCAGACTCCCAACCGTCAAAGTTAACGGTGAGGTGAAAGGGCTGGGCGAGATCGCCAACAAAGTGACCCAGCACGCCCGCAATGGCGACCGCAGCCGAGAGGGCCTCAAGGCGTGTTTGCTTTTTTGTGCATTGGTAATAACCCTGAGGTGAGCGCGCAGCCCGCGCGACCAGCGGACTCTTAAAGTTCTTGCGCTCAGCCTTAAGATCACTCCCGCCTTCTTTGCTCTTGGCGCAGGCCCAGGCGCTCACCAGTGCTGCGTACAAATCTTGAACGCGCCAGGGATTCGTTCCAACGTCGTTGTATAGATCGATGTTTTTATACTTGGCGGGCGTCCCCGGCAGTGGGTTGGGTTTGCCTTGGTAGGTTTTTAAGATTTGGGCAAAATCGGGCGAGAGTTTTCGTAGCTGAGAGGCGTACTCTTTGAGATCCTTGGTCGGCGCCCCCAGGAGGATTTCCACATCAATGTAATGAGTGGGGGAGTTGATACCAATCAACTTGCTGTCGTGTCGAGTGGACTCTTTCCAAGAGAAGTCAGGAACATTTGCCAAGTGTCCCATCTGCAACGCGCGCTCTTTCATAAACTCGCTGAGTTCGGCGGCGCCCGCATTTTCCTCGGCGACGGCATTGATGAGTTGAGCGGCACTGCGACCGACGACGTGATGCCCGCGTTCTCCCCAACCCCACGCCGGCAATGAAGAGAGCGAAAAAAGAGTAACAGAAGTGATACTCAGTAGGCTTTCGCCAAGGAGTCGAAGGTTCATGAAATTATTCTCCTACGTTAACAAAGCTCTGGGGTGAACAAATTACGAGTTCTGATTAAGTAATCTTAAGGATTGCCCAGTGACAAGGGGTTTTGCAGATTAACGCTTGGACGCACTTATCAATTTATGTATAAGGCGCCGTTACGAAATTGGATGCACAATTTTAAGGGGGGAAAAGTGAAAAAGTTTGTTTTGGCAGCAGCAGCTGCCCTGTCAGTTATTTCAGCACAAGCCGGCGTTCTTCAACTTCAAGGCAATCAAGGTAACATCGAGGGTGTGGACATTTCCGCCTCAGCGAAGGCCACCGTTGATGGCCGTCAGAATGATTTGACCACCGTGGGCGCAGGCCTGCGTAACAAAAAAGTCGCAATCATGAAAGTCAAAGTCTACGTCGGACAGTTGTTGGTTTCAAATGCCGGCGCTTTTGTGCGCGATCTTGATAAAGCGTTGGATAGCTTGGATGCCATGAATGCCGTGGCTCTGCGCATGAGTTTTTTGCGTTCCGTGGAAGTCGAGAAGTTGTTGGAAAACTACAAACTGGGAATGGAAGCCAACGGGCTTAACGTTGCGGCGCCTGATGTTCAAGGCTTTCTGCAAGCTGTTCAAGACGGCGGCGAAGCTCAGGGTGGCCAGGATGTGGTGATCGTGGGCGAGAAGCTGGCTGACGGCACCGAACTCGTCACTTACCAGAATTCAGAAGGCAAAACGAACACCGTCAACGGAACTGCCGGCTTTGTTAAAGGCATCTTCTCATTGTGGATTGGCAAGACCATCGAAAAAGAGACCGAAGAACTTAAGAAAAATCTGATCATGGGGAACTAACAATGAAGAAACTTAACTTTGTTACCTTGGCAGTCGGCGCAATTTTGTTGGCTGGCTGCGGTGCTCAAGATGCGATCGATTCCACTCGCAAAATGCCGGGCAAGATGGACGCGACGCTGAGTCAGATCACTAAGACCAACACCGAGATGGGTAAGACCACTGACGCAATTCACAAGCAGACCTTGCTCTTGGCGCTCGAAGAAATGCTCAAACCAGAGCATACCAAATACTTGGTTCCACCGACGGGCATGCTTGCCGGCGGTGAGGCTTTTGCCCAAGAAGCAACAGCCGAAGAGGTGGTAAAGCTCGCTTATGTTTGGCTGAAAGAAGTCAAAAAAGGCTTGCCTGATGACCTGGCTCAGTTGGA
>JADZEO010000045.1 GCA_020850475.1 Bdellovibrionales bacterium
ACGCGCTCACGTTCGACCTCCTCGAGAATTTGGAGCAACTCGATCTCGGCGGTTCGGTATCGCCCGACGACGGCCAAGGCCCTAGTATGAAGTTCGCGACAGCGCGGCGGCATCTCGACCGGCCTGTTCACCGACATCTCGGCTGGCCTGTTCACCGGCATCTCGTTCATCCGATTCGGCGAAATCCCGTCTGTCGGGGTTGGCTGCGTCTCGCCTCGCCCGAACGACAGCTTGTTGCCACGAACGAGTGAAGAGACTTCGGCGCGGTTCATTGGAGTTTGGTTTAACTTTAGTTCGCTCATTATACCCCCATGTTGGATGAAAAATCTTTTACCACAGGTTTTTGCGCGCACTTTAGTTGGAGACGCCGAAAGTGATTCTAATTGCCTCGAGGACGCACGACCAAGCCCGCCAGGCCTTGGAAATCAAAAATTACAAAAAAATTTGCAAGCGGCTGCTGTAGCGCAAACTCCCCGCATTTAGAGGGTCAAAAAAGCTGTCAAGGTTTTTCAATCTTTTTTTTCCTGCGACAACAGTCTCAAAAAGGAAAAAGGTGGAGCCATCGCGAAGAGATTTTATTGTGCGAAAAGATTTTGCGCGACTAAATTGCACCACGATTTAGCGCCACGACATAGCACCACGATTTTGCCATCCGAATTGGGGAGGCGTTTTTTGGACGACGAATTTGGACGACGAATTGGAAGGACGATTTTGACGCAGCCATCTCGGCAACAAGTCTTAAGACTTGTCACCTTTAGTTAGATAAGAGAGCGCCGTCTACTCCCACCCGAAGAAGACCACACGCACACCATGATGGCGACACCCATACCATGATGGCGACACCCATACCATGATGGCGACACCCATACCATGATGGCGACACCCATACCATGATGGCGACACTCACACCATGATGGCGACACTCACACCATGATGGCGACACCCATACCATGATGGCGACACCCACACCATGATGGCGACACTCACACCATGATGGCGACACTCACACCACAATGGCGGCGCTCACACCATGATGGCGACGCTCACGAAGTGAAGTCAGCGCAAAAAAAAGAGAGAACTTACTTATCGCTTTTCGAAAAATACTGGGCCGCAGTTAATGATTTCGGTCGGTGGGGTGGGGCCATAGATAAAGACCGGCCCCAAGACATTTTCCAATCGACGAACCGAACCCACGACCTTGACGATTCCCCGCACGTGGCGGATTTCGTCCACGTTACCCCGATTAATACTGAGATAGCCCCCGACCTTTTCGATTTGACCCACATCCAAATCCTTCAGGCGGATGTTACCTGCCACCTGCTGGATGCGGTCGATGCGGGCCGGATGGGTGCCCGGTTCCGCCCAACCCCGGATCTTGACTGCGCCCAAGGCGTTGGACAGCGAGCCCACCGAGTGAGCACTCAAACAAACAGCTCCAAACAAATCCTTCAGCTCGCCCGTCGCCACCGTGTTGGCCCGCAGATGAGTGAGCATGCGCTCAGCCACTCCCAGCTCGAATGAATTCAGGCGAACAATTCCTAAGATATTATGTAACTCAGCACTTCGAGATGCGCCGACACCAAGAATACCAAAAAGGCCATTCACCTTAAGATGCTTGGCTTCATTAATAACCAAGGGTCCAAATTGATTTTGCACGACCACATCTTGGGCGTTCGGACTGACGTCCCACTGCTCGCGAGGCGAATAAAAAATCCGACAGTTGGCCTGTAACCAGCGACCGCCAGGCGACTTGTCCCCGTCGTCCCCGTCATCACCTCCGCCCGTTTCAATTGGCGGTGGCACCACGCCTTCGTTGCCTTCCGGTGGCGGGGGCAAGTCCGGATCATCCACATCAACCTTCCCCACCGACTCCAATTCAGTGGACTTAAAACCCACCTCGGAACAGTTTTGAAAGCTAATAAAGATCAAAGAGAAAACGCCTAAAAAGAGCAGAATTTTCCATGTCACATTTTGAAACACTCGAACCATTGCTCCACCCCCTGATGTCGGACTTGAGCCAGTTGCCTTCATTTGACCAAGAAGGTCACCCTCGCCAACCTAAGTCGCGCGTTATTTAGAGACTTCAACCTTTAGAAAGATTCGACCCATTGACGCGGATAGAATTTGCAACAGGTATTCCAAACCTGAAACCCCAAATTCTCATTCCGACATTCAATTCCTGTTTAGAAAGTTAAGAACAGTAAAATAGTTGGGCAGACCGCGCGCCGGACCTCATTTCAATTCAATGAACATCCGATATTTTATTGTTCGAAGGGAATTATTCTGACAGAGATAAATAGCTCCACCGACAACTCAAATCCCTCCAGCCCAGCGCCGAGCGCCCAGGAATCCTGGTTGTATCGAGATAATCGCTTGGTTCCCCTCTTCTTTTTGATCCTTGGGCTCAACGTCCTGCTGATGGCGGGCTCGAACACCATCAACCACCTCGATAACCAGATCGTTCATTCCGTAAAGGCCCAGCTTGAAACGATAAATCAAGGACAAAACCCGACCATCAGTGAAAGTCTCAAAACAGAACAAGCTCGGTTGCAAGCCTTAGCATGGTGGGAGTCGGCAATTGGCTTTCTCACCATTATTTTGTCGGCCGCTTTAATTGTGGCGGGTTATTTGCTTATCCTAAAACTTAAGTTTCAAAAGCAAACCGTTGAACGTGCCATTTGGGATGCCAAGCGATTTCGCCGAGCCCTTGATATCGCCGCCGATATTGCCGTGACCGATACCTTTGGCCGACTCAAAGAGGTCAACTCCACGTTTGAGCAAGTGAGCGGCTACACTTCAGCTGAGGTTTTGGGTAAAAACCACCGCATCATTAATTCCGGAACTCATCCCGCATCTTTTTGGCATACCTTCTGGACCACCATCAAATCAGGACAAGTCTTTCGCGGTGAGATTTGCAACAAACGAAAAGACGGCACGCTTTATTGGGTCGATGCCTCAGTGGTTCCGCAACGCGATTCCCTGGGCAACATCGTGGAGTTTATTACCATTCGCCAAGACATCACAGCTCGCAAACAAATTGAACAACAAATCGCTCAACAAAGAGCCACGCAAGAAGCCATCAGTCGCGTACAGGACTTACTCCTCAGCGGCTCTCCGCCCCGTCAGGTGTGTGAGCTCCTCCTTAAGAACCTACTTGAGACCACCGGAAGTACTTATGGTTACATTGGCGAAATTCACGGAGTCGAGACGGGTGCTCCCTTTTTGAAGACTCACGCCATCACTGACATTTCCTGGAACGACGAAGTCAAACGCCGCTTTGATGTCATGAGCGCGGGCACGGGCTTTGAGTTTACCAATCTCCAAACCCTCTATGGACATGTTCTCACCGAAAACCAAGTCGTCATCGCCAACGATCCCAGTCATGACCCACGCTCTGGAGGATTACCTCCTGGCCATCCCCCGCTCACGGCCTACCTGGGAATTCCGGTGCGCTTTGGCGACACCCTGATCGGCAGCATTGGACTGGCAAATCGTCCCCAGGGCTACTCCGAAGCGATGCTCGCGGAGCTCACCCCTTATATTGAAGCGACCGCGCTGATCCTCCATGCCATTCGCGATCGGCGGGAGCTTAAGACCGCTCACGATTCGATGGAGCAAGCCCAGCTTTCGGCAAGACTGGGAACTTGGACTCTCGATGTAAAAACTCAACAAGCCAGGTGGTCACGCCAGATGTTTGAAATCTGGGACTTCCCCCCTCACCCCGACGGCTTGGCCCCGTCATTCGAAGAAATGCGCACTCACATTCACCCGGACGATCGCCCCATTTATGACCGCAGCCTCAGTGAAATCACCGGGCCTGGAAAATCACAATATGTGGAGTTTCGTGTTGTTCGTCGAGACGAGTCGATTACTTATGTATTAGGTATCGGTTCCGTAGTGGCCGGGCGCGACGGCAGAATCCTCAGCGCCTATGGCACCTGCCAAGATATTAGCGAGGTTCGCCAAGTCCAAGCCCAGCTCGATACCGAGCGCTCACGCCTCATGCAGGCTTCTAAGATGGCCACCCTTGGTGAAATGGCTAGCGGTGTGGCTCACGAGATTAACAATCCTCTGGCGATCATTCGCGGCTTTGCCGACCAACTCATTGCCTTGGCCGGCAAGGATCAACTCAATCCTGCCAAGGTGAGTGAATCCGCTGACAAAATTGGTAGCCAAGTGATGAGGATTAAAAAGATCGTCGATGGACTGCGCACGTTTGCTCGCGACGGCGAAAAAGACCGTTTGCAGGAAACTCCGGTGCAAAGAATCGTCGACGAAACCCTCGAACTTTGCCGCGCCCGCTTTAACAATAACCGGGTCGAGTTGCGATTGAACCTCCCGGCTCACCTTCCCACGATCAAGTGTCGCGAAGTGCAAGTCTCGCAAATTCTCATCAATTTGCTCTCCAACTCCTTCGATGCCATTAACGAATTTGGCCCGGCGGAAAGATGGATCGAACTTTCGTGCCTCGAGATCGGCAACCAAGTGGAATTCCGCGTGCGTGATTCTGGACCGGGAGTTGCTGTTCACAACCGTTACCTCATCTTCCAGCCGTTTTTTACCACCAAAGAAATCGGCAAGGGCACTGGCTTAGGCCTGAGCATCTCCAAAGGAATTGCGGAGTCTCACCATGGTTCGCTTTACTATGACGGCACCGCCGGACAAATGGCGTTCGTCTTAGCTCTGCCAAAAGATCCCGCCCTGGCGACACCCAGCCAGGCCGAACCCGTAAAACCTGCTGCATAAGGACTCTGTGTCCTCTAATCCGACCCACGAGTTGCATCACCCTCGGGGCTATGGCAGACTCTGGCTTCACAACGGTGAGTCTTTTTTTGATCTGGAGGTGAGTGGTTATGGCAATGTGGATTGTACTCGGGGTGTTTGCCTTGGTGGCTGTATGGGTGATTGGAATTTACAACGGTCTAGTTAAGTTACGAGTCCTGACGGACAACAGTTGGTCCGATATTGATGTGCATCTGAAAAAACGCCATGACCTCATTCCCAATGTCGTCAACACCGTCAAGGGCTACGCCAAACACGAGCAAGAAACTCTCGACAAAGTGATTCAAGCCCGCAATCAGGCAGTACGGGCCACCAATCAAGAAGCACAAATGGCGGCTGAGAGTGCTCTCTCCCAACTCGTGCCGCGGATCATGGCCTTGGCAGAAGCCTACCCGGAACTCAAAGCCAACGCTCAATTTCTGGATCTCCAAAGCCAATTGGCCACTCTGGAAACGGAGATTGCCAACGCCCGACGCTACTACAATGCGGTGGTGCGCGATTTCAACACCAAACAGCAACTCTTTCCAGCCTCGTTAATTGCTTCGCTGCTCGGTTTTTCCACCAAGAAGTTTTTTGAAGTTGAAGAGGCCGCCCGCGCGACTCCTCAGGTTTCGTTCTAATGCGCGCACACCACTTTCTGCGTCACTCGTCGCGCGCCTGGACTCGCACTTGGTTAACCGTCGCCTTGGTGGTCATGACCTTGTCGCTCACTCCGGCCGCGCAGGCCGAGCACATTGAGTTGTTTGATGTGCAAGTCGACTTGCAAACCGACAGCTCCTTTGTCGTGACTGAAACCATCGTTTATGAATTTGGCCGGGTCGCCAAACATGGCATTTACCGAGACATTCCACTCGAACATCACCGCGATGTCGACACCGGCTTTGGCCACTTCAAGGGAGCGTACAACCTCCGCCTTAAGGTTTTTGAAGTCATCGATCAGAACAGCGTTCCCCATCCCTATAAAGTCCTCAATGAGGGCTCGGGCCTTCGCATCCGCATCGGCAGTCCCGATTACACGGTCAGTGGCACTCAAGTTTATAAAATTCGTTATCTCGTTCACCGCGCCATCAATTACTTCAACGAATGGGATGAATTCTATTGGAATGCCACCGGCAATGGTTGGCAGGTGCCGGTTCGCAAAGTCCAAGTGAAGGTTTTTTTGCCCGGTAAAAAACCCGCTCCCCTGGTGAAGGCCGCCAATTTTGTGGGCTTCTACGGCAGTCAAGACTCGGTCCTCGGTACCGAGCAACCGGGGTCTTACGAACTCACCGCCCAAAATCTTTTGCCGTCACAGGGTGTGACCGTGGTTTTAGCTCTCGAGAAGGGCCAACTTCAGCAGCCCAGCCCGCGGCAAAAGCTCGTGTGGTTTCTGATTGATAATTTTGTGTTGTTCGCGGCGAGTCTTCTCCCGCTGTTTGTGTTCTTCTTGATGCTCGGCCTTTACTGGTACCGCGGGCGCGATCCCGAAAGCCGCCTACCGATTGTGGTCCAGTACCAAGCTCCCTTTGATCTTTCGCCGGCCGAAGTCGGCACTCTTCTCGATGAAACCGCTCACACCTCGGATATTGTCTCGACCGTTTTGGATTTGGCCGCGCGCGGATACCTCAAGATTCGCGAGATCGAAACCAAGTCGCTCATTTTTTTCACCAACACCGACTATGAATTTATCAAGAACAAAGAACCCGACACGGGTCTTAATGATTTTGAGCGAAGTTTTTTGAGTCACCTCCTCGGCTCACTCAGCAGTCGAAAGCTTTCTGATCTTAAGGACAAGTTTTATGTCCATCTGCCCAAGCTGCAGGAAAAGCTCTACCAAGCCTTGGTCGACAAGGAGCTGTTCCCGCGCAAGCCTAATATGGTGCGAGCCTCCTACGGGGTGGGAATTGTTTTGATCATTGTGCTGCTGGGGATTTTCTTGGTCATGGCGGCCAACTCCTTTAACCAGAGCAGCCAAGTTCCGTGGCTGTTTGCTTCCTGCGCTCTGAGTTGTGGCATTGGAGTTTTGTTTGCCCGCGTGATGCCGCGCAAGTCACTGAAAGGCTCTCAAAGCCTGCGCTACTGCCTGGGGTTTAAGGAGTTTCTCAGTCGCGTCGAGCGCGATCGCATCCGCCGGATGTCAGAAGAAAACCCCCAGATCTTTGGTCGCATGCTCCCTTTCGCGGTGGTCCTTGGCTGTGCGGATGAATGGGCAGAAAAGTTTGAGGGAATTCTCACTGAACCTCCCGACTGGTACCTCTCTCACCGTCCCTATCGCCCCGGGGCTTTTAACACCCGCGGCCTGGTGAATGATCTTGGTCAGGGCATGAACGCCATGGCCAGTACTTTTACCTCCCACCCCAAAAGCGCCGGGAGCGGAGGCTCGGGCTTTTCCGGCGGCGGCTTTAGCGGTGGCGGTTTCGGTGGCGGCGGCGGCGGCAGCTGGTAACCCCCCCACCCACTAGAATTGCTCGAAATTGCTAAGCACCTTGAACAAGTCTTAAGACCTGTTGGGCTTTGGCCCCTCGTTTGACAGAAACCCACCCGATCTGTCGAGCTGATCGCGGGCACTTTTCACTCCCATTTGATACTTTGAAGCTGCCCAACGAAGGGTTTTACCCGACGGAGGGCAAAAAACTTAATATGCACTCCTCAAGTTCTCTTCTACGCCCCAAGTTTGGAAGAGGACTTGAAGACCCCGGGCCGGAGGCATCCGGCCCATTTTTTTTTGGCTATCACCCAAACAATCCCACTTCCGTGTCCGAGTCAGTGTCGGCGTCAGAGTCCGTGTCGGAGTCTGAGTCAGTGTCGGAGTCCGAGTCCGTGTCGGTGTCGGAGCGCAGAAGTACCAACTGTGGCCCGTGACCATTGGCCCGATTGCCAGAAGGGCCGATGCCGGAACCCAATTAAGGAACGCCCTCGTCCCGCAGACTGCGGCACAGACAATAAGCACTGGCCGCGAGTTGATCGGTGAGTTTGCGGATTTCTTTAAGATCAAGAATTTCAATTAAGGTTTGAGTTTCGCGAATACTGCCGAGAGCAATCTCATAGAATCGGCGGCGATCGCGCTTGGATTCACGCGAACTGCCTTCGCTCAAATTGAGCGCGATACTTAAAACCGCACGGTCGAATTGATTTTTGTATGGCCCCTTGAGTTTAATTTGGCGGCAGAGTTTGGCGAGCTCAAGAGCGAGTTGGTAGGTTCTAAATTGTTGCATCTCATTCTCCCGGTTTAGTCCCGCCACTTCATTATGGGGGTCGCCCTTTAGGGCTTTCGTTCGAAACCCCCATAATGAAGTGGCGGGCCAAAACCCGGGAGAAACCAATGCATAATCTTAAAGCTTACCAACTCGCCATTGAGCTCAACCAAAACTGTTCGCA
>JADZEO010000046.1 GCA_020850475.1 Bdellovibrionales bacterium
ACCGGCTGACGGCGCAGGCGATAAAACTTAACCTCAAGGGGCCAAGTAAGCGGGGCGCCAAGAAACAATTGACTGCCGCCGAGGATGGTGAAAACTAACATGCGTCCCTTCGGTCCGCCAGCCACCCCGACGGGTGGTCAGATGTGGTGAAATCCAAGTGGTCAAATTGGTGAAATCGGACACGATGAACTGAAAAATGGCGGCTTCAAGTCGAAGCATATCTGTTCTTCCTGCTACATTTAGCTCAGCCGCAAGTTCGTTGATGACCTTCTTGATGTGCTTTTCAAAGTCTGCATTTTCACCAGACTCCTTGTTCATCTCAAAAAGCCGCTCAAGAAAAGTGAAATCTAAAGTGGTCATGGGTCGATCTTTGATTTCTGGCGCACACTCTGGAACTGAAGGTTTAACGAGCGTTAAGCCCTCAGCCCTGAGCAGCTTCTTGACTGTGTTGCGGCTACATCCAGTTTTTCGTGCGACTTCTTTGATACTTCCTGTATCCAGATATGCTTGTCGAATTGAGTCTTTCTTTGTCTGGTCTAACGAGTTTGCCATGTTATTCCTCCTGAAAATGACCCCAGGGGGTCAGACCATTATCGGAGACTAGAGCAAAGCCTGTGCAAGCATTAAAAGAAAAGCCCCCAATGTTTGAGCTATTAATATATGAATATCTGCTTTTTTTATGTGAAGAGGTACGTCATCTAAATTGATCTTCCTGATCTGAAAAATTACGAGAATGAGACCAGCTAAAAACGTAAGGCCGATCATCCAGCCTGTTTTCTTCTTCTCTTTTTCTTTCGCTACTATCTCAGCGTCATTCGCCCTAGCTTCAGCGTCTTTTCGCGCTTTAATTTCATCGGCAAGCATCGTTTTAATTTCAGCATTTGTTTTTTGTATATCTTCACAGGCTTTTTTCGTATCGCGAATTTCTTTTTCTTGGTGTTTATCAAGACCTAACTTAATTCCGACAAGCTGCCTGGTTTGATTGTCACTGAATTGTGTTCCGCTCGCCAAGTATTCCCTCGCGATTTCTGGGGTCACTTCCTGCATATTATCAATAGTGTGAAAAGTTGGCCGCCCCATCTTTGCAAACTCGACGGAGGGACGGTTGTATATAAACAAAATTGAACTCGCCGCGATTAAAAACAAGACGACAAGAATTTCAGATGCTTTTTTCATAATTCCCCTTGAATGATGCTTTTGATGTTATACAATGTATAACAAATGTCAAAACAAGAACTTCCAAAGAGACACTATTGCACTGGAGAAAAAAAGCTTTCCGCATTTCGCGTTCATAAGCGGTTATTGAATGAGATGAAAAAGATCGCGGATGACAAAGGCTGGGACATCACAGCGGTCGCCCTCTTAGCGATGGACGAATATGTTGTTGCTATGAAAAAGAAAAAACGAGGAGGACAGTCATGATTTTAGTTGAGGTTTCACTAAGTACTTGGTGTGACAAATATGGACTTACTGTTGAGCAAGAGCCGTGTGTAAAGTGCGGCAAGCTCTTAGTCGCTGACGTACCTGTAGCCTTATCGGGATATAGGGGGCTAAAGTCCCAAAGTCATGACTGTGGCAAAGAATACGATCACTTTGTATTGGTTCCCATCAAAGAAGAAGAAACTGAGTGGAGAAAAATAAAATAGGGCGAGTTACCTCGCCCCTAAAAGTATTTAATACTTTGTCATAGTAAAGCCCCACTCAAGTGCAAGGTCTGCAAACTCTTGTGAGACAATTCCTGAATCTACGACCTCACGAAATCTTGAGACACCGACGGAGCCCGCAGGACGAGCCTGCATGTATGGGCCACTCCAGTGTGAAGTGTTAGGTGTAAAATCTGATTTTCTGTTCAAGGCGGCGGCCTGAAGATTCATAACTTCGTCACGAATAAACTTTAGGTCAGCAACCAAGGAGCCTGACGATTTCAATACTTTTATCGTCCAGCTTCTTTTTGCACCTTTTGTTAGTCGGAAGCGAATGTCGTGAGTCTTTTGACCGCTTATCATACCCTCAAGAACTGTATCCGTAGCCAGTCGAGCGATTGTAAAATGATGAATATCATTTTTATACCGCTCACCACGCTGAATACCCTTTGTGGTACGTTTTGACAGAAATGAAACTAGGCCATCCAAGTCTTCGACTGTGTCTGGCCGCAAACTAATTGCTTCAATCATGATTCCTCCGTGAAGCATCGCCACGCCGCGTTCGTGCAGCATGGGCAAAAAAATTGTTGTACAGCGATCAGTGGCCAGTTAGCTTTGAGTTACACACAAATAACGTAGGGGGCTTTTGATCGGCCTCAGGTTGATGAAAGCCTCCTTTCTTTTTGTAGCTATACCTACGTCTGTAAAATTGTCCCGTCATTTGTGACGTACAGTCAACCCAGCAGAGCCTTGCCCACCTTGAAAATCAGTCGATAATGCGGTGCATTTTTGGATGTTTTGTGATCCGCTCAGAGTGCAGTAAAATCGAACTGGGGGGATGAATACATGAAGGGTAAAAGTTGGCTTTTGATTGGAACCTATGGGGCAGGTCTCTTTTTCAGCAATGCCGCTTCTTTTGAAGCACTGAATGAGTGGGGCGACCCAATGGCAGCAATGAGCAAAGCTGCTTCGGGTGTAACAGGAACTGCTTCGTACATTGATCTAACCCCACACACGGTTGTGGATGAACAGATTTTTGATCTTAATGTTCACATGAACACGTTCAGGGATATTAAAATCCAAAAGGATTCTTAAAACGGTTTACCCAACTTTACCGACAGAAAGCGGTCAAAGCCTAAAACTAAATTGCCCATAGGCCGCCCAACAAATAAAATGACAAGTGTTTTTCACATGATGGGAATTTAAGAACCACCCCATCCAATTCTGGCTATTCGGAATTATGACAATCAAGGCCGCTTCAGTGCACTTCAGTGAGATCCAAGAACAACCGGCCGAAAATGCGCCCGCCAATCGCGTTAAGTGTATCGACGCCAATTTTAGTCAGCATTTTGGCTTGAAGCGAGTGGGAGTTCACCATGTAACGGTGGCGCCGGGTTATCGAACCTCCTATCCCCACGCCGAGAGCCTGGAAGAAGAGTTTGTTTACGTAATTTCGGGCACGGTACATGCTTGGATCAACGGTTTTTTGTACGAAATGAAGGCCGGCTGGGCGGTGGGTTTTCCCTCTGGAACCGGGATTGCCCACACCTTTCTCAATAGCTCTCAAGAAGACGTTCAGCTATTGGTGGCGGGTGAGCGAACTAAAAACGAAAATCTTTGTTCATTCCCCATCAATCCCGAACTCAAAGCTTCGAGCGGAATTTGGTGGGACAACTACCCTCAGCAAACTTTTGGACCACACTCTGGGTTACCTGGGCCGATGGACAGTGAACACCTAAAAACCGAGTGCCCTCCTGGCGCGGTGTATGTTCCCGAGCTCAGGCCGGGAGGAAGTTTCCACTATCCAGGAGACAACGAAACCTTCGACGTGGGCGTGAGATTGACTGATCGGCTCGGATTAAAGGCTTTGGGCATTTGGTTTCAAACCTTACCCCCTGGTCGCCGAAGCTGTTTTCCGCACGCCCACACCCATGAGGAAGAATTCGCCTTCATTCTGGAGGGAACCCCCAAGGTGTGGCTCAACGGCGAGGTCGAGAGTCTGAGGAGCGGAGAGGCCATTGCCTTTTTGCCCCATTCCGGAATTTCTCATTGCCTCATCAACGACTCAGATCGCCCGGTCACCTACATCGGTATTGGCGAGGTCCAAGAATTCCCTGATGAAAAAATAATTTATCCGCTCAATCCTCTTCGCAACAAAGAGTGCCAGCGAAAGAATTGGTATTGGGCCAATGCGCCCACCTACGCGCTTGGACCTCACAACGGCAGACCCACAGCTCCTTTTCCGGATCATTTGAAATTGCGACTCGCTCAAAATGACGATGCAGCTGAGGTTCTCAAGATTTTTGAGACTTCGCCGAGGTATTTTCGCAACGTTGAAGGGTGCTTTCCCACGATCAAGTCCGCAACCCACTCCATCTTGGATGGGCCCACCAAGACCGGACAAACCTACTTCAAAGAGTTCTTAATCATCGAACAACTTGGCAAACCCATTGGTACGGTTGATCTCCATTGTGATCATCCTGAACCAGGCATTACTTACTTAGGCTTACTCCTCATTGGCGAACATCTCTTCGGCCAGGGTTTGGGACGCCGGTGTTATGAACTCGTCGAAGATTATGTAAAGAGGTCCTTTGGCTCCAAATCCATCCGGCTGGGGATTTCTGATAGTAACGACGTGTCTGGTTTTTGGATCGCGATGGGTTTTCACCCCAATGGCAAAACGTACTCGTGGCACGGCGAAGGTAAAGTCACCAATGTCACCGAGTACGATAAAAATCTGGGGTGAACTTGACCCAGATACTAGTTCGATTTCTCCGCTTTTGGCTTGCTCTTGAAGGCCTCAAAGGTTTTTTGGCTCTCAAAATAAACAACTGAGCCGTCGTCGCGAGCGGCAATTACCGCACTCGCCTTGTCCACTGACTTGCCAGAAACCGGATCAACCGCCGTTCGAGAGGCAGGATCTTCGGCAAGGGTCTTTTTGCAATTTTCGCAGCAGCCGTAGTAGGTCTTACCATTATGGGTCACGGGAATTTGGGCTTTGGGAAAAACCATATTCGTGACCATACAAACCTTGTCACTCGGGACGATCTTGAGACTCTCGGCCGCAGAGGCCCCGCGCGACGCCATAATCAACGAACCGCTCAACCAAAGTGCAATGAGCACTGAACCTAATCTCTTCATATCTTGTCTCCTATGTTGTGATCCTTCCACATTTAGGGGCTATTGACGTTTCATCTAGCTACCCTAGAGTCGGAAACGCTAACCGCTCCTAATAAATTTTCTAATTTCAAGAACACTGACGGGTACGAGTGTTAACAAGAGAAACACCAGACATTCAAGCCAGCCAATATAAGTCACTTTGAAGATTCCTTGAAACGCCGCAAAGTGATGGAGAGAAATCTGAAACATCATCGGAATCACAACGGCGGCAACATGGTACAAATTGGAAAATAGTCCCAACTGAAGCACCGTTTGGGTTTCGCTGCGACAAGCAAATGACCTAAAGAGCTCCGCAAATACCAGGAAGGTAAACACATGGGTGCGGGCCGTCGCTTCATCCTCATACTTGAGGCCAAAGCCGTAGATTATCAGGGACATCACACTGATGGTGATTCCGACAAAAACCATCTCGTTGTAAAAGTGGCGGCTAAAAAAGTTCTCTGGAGAGGGTCTTGCGGTTGACTTCAAAAAGCCCTTTGGCACCGGCTCTGCGGCCAAAGCGAGCGAGGGTAAACCATCTGTCACCAGGTTAATCCACAACAAATGGATGGGGGCAAGGGGCGCCGGCCACCCCATGATTGCCGCGCCCAACATGATCAGAATTTCAGAAAGATTTCCGGAGAGAAGATACTGAATCGTTCGCCGAATATTGCCATAAATGGCCCGGCCCTCCTCCACCGCTGCAACAATTGTCGCAAAATTGTCGTCGGTAAGAATCATCGAGGAAGCTTGGCGTGCCACTTCGGTTCCGCCGCGACCCATGGATATGCCAATGGAGGCTTGTTTCAACGCCGGGGCATCGTTGACTCCGTCTCCGGTCATCGCGACGATGTGCCCAAGAGATTGCCAAGCTCGTACAATTCTCAATTTGTGTTCGGGTGATACCCTGGCATAGACGGCAATGCGTTCGACTTGCTGAGCCAGCTCCGAATCAGGAAGCTTTTCTAATTCCGGACCGGCAAGAACTCCATTAAATGTCTCCTCGACAATTCCAAGTTCACTTGCGATGGCCTTGGCTGTCACGGGATGGTCACCCGTTATCATCACCACTTTAATCCCGGCCGCTCGGCAGTCATGGACGGCCTTGATACTTTCAGGCCGTGGCGGATCAGCGATCGACGCCAGCCCCAAAAAATTCAGATCTTTTTCGACTTCTCTCCAGGAAGGGGGTTGGCCCCCTAGCTCCGCAATTGAATTGGGCAAAATCTTTTTGGCGACGGCCAAAAGCCTCCGCCCTTGGCCCGACAAGGTCTGGACGTTGCGGGTAATTTCTTGCCGATCTTCGTCGGAGAGTTGGCAGATTGAGAGTATGGCTTCAGGGGCACCTTTACAGTGAAGCAAAATTTCCGTTCCCTGCTTGCACGCCACACTCATACGCTTACGGTCACTTTCAAAGCTCCACTCAAACACCCGGGGATGGGTTTGCAAAAGGCCACCCAAATCCACGCCCGTCTGTTGCGCCAAAATGAGTAATGCCACCTCGGTCGGATCACCTGACAGACCGCCCTCCGAATTAGCCGCCGCATTTGAACACAGAACCGAACTGGTGATGACCTCCGCGGCAGACTGCAGATCTTGATCCACCGACAGCGTGCCCTGGGCCAAAGTGAAGACTTCTCGAACACTCATCTTCCCTGTCGTAAGCGTCCCGGTCTTGTCAGTGCAAATCACACTCGTGGACCCGAGAGTTTCAACGGCGGGAAGATGTTTCACAATGGCGTTCTTCTTGGTCATCCGACGGATCGCCAATGCCAGCGCTAAGGTCACCACCGTCGGAAGACCTTCCGGGATTGCTGCGACTGAAAGACTGATCGCCGTCATCGCGATCTCCAACCATCCTTCGCCGTGAAAATACCCCAGAAGCGCCACCAAAACCACGACAGCACCACAGGCCCACAGTAATCTTTGGCTCACTTGCTCCAGTCTTAGTTGCAGCGGGGTCGCGGTTTTTTTTGTCTCTTCCAGCAAGCTCGCAATCTTCCCGATCTCCGTGGCAGCCCCGGTCGAAGAGACCACCGCCTTGGCGGTTCCGGTCGCCACGGCCGTTCCAGCAAAGAGCATGTTTCTTCGGTCCGCCACGAGGGTCTCAACGCCAACCGGTGCCGTACTCTTGGTCACCGGAATTGACTCACCTGTTAAAACGGCTTCATCAGCTGAAACCTGCCGGACCTCAAGCAAGCGCGCATCGGCAGCCACAAAGTCCCCAGACTCCAAAAACAAAATGTCGCCCGGGACAATCTGGGCTGCGGGAACTTCGTGAATCTGGCCATCTCTTAAAACGCGGCCCTTGGGGGCCGACATTTTCTTGAGGGCCTCAACCGCCGCCTCGGCTTTGATTTCCTGAAAAAATCCAATCAGCGAATTAATTGTAACGATGGTTAAAATGGCAACGGCATCTACAGTTTCACCTAAACCAAATGAGATGGCGGTGGCGACGAGGAGAATAATAACGACTGGACTCTTAAATTGAGCCAGTAAGACTGACATTCGCGAAATCTTAGTTTCCACGCCGATAATATTGAGACCAAAGCGCTTGATTCGGGCTTGAGCCTCGGTCGTCGAAAGACCTCGGTTTGCGGCGACCTGATGTTCCGCCAAGACTTCTTGAGCTGTTCTCGCCCACGCGGGACTGCCACCAGTTGGATTCATGATGTCCGCTCAACCTCGCTCGTTCTCGCTCCCGTAAACAAGAACTGGAAGTATGTCATACAACCTAAATTTTACAATATGATTACTACGGTCGAGGTGGCAGCTAAGATAGGTTCCTTTCCAACAGGAGGGACCACTCACTAAAATCAGAATTGATCATTAACCCGCAATGTCAGCTGAGAGGATCGCCAACCTTACAACATAAAAAGCCCCGGCGAGTAGATTCTTCAACCGACTTCGGTTCACTGGCCCAAACTCTCGCCGGTTATCAATTTAATGCAAGTTGAAATCTCCCCGACCGGGTACGTCCCTTGCAAATGCGTTTCCCCTAAAATGACCAGCCCGGGAGCAAGAAAATGATTATGTTGGGTGATTCAACTACCTTTGTTCGACGTGTGATCGTTGCGGCCATACTGGTGCTTGCCCAGATTCCCTTGGTCGGTCTGGGGCAAAACTGGCAGCCGGAGAGTTATCACTATGAATACAATGCCGGTCCGATGGCAGCTCCAAAGGAAGCCGCTCTCAAAATCATTAATACCTACGCGGCTCAACCTGAGAACAAATTTATTTCCGAAGAAGTTTCGGCTTCCCAGAAGTTTCGCTACGCCTTCGGGGCCATGATGCTGCGAACGAACTATGCCGAAAATACCATCAAGATTTTTGCAATCGGCCAAGACGCTGTTGATGATGCCGAGCTCGTCAAATTGCCGGGAACTGGCACCGGTTACTCAACTCGCGTTCAAAATATCGCCAACCATCACGGGGTTGACACCAGCATCGCCACTTCAAACGCCTCATTTCAAACAATCAAAGGGCAGTACGGGGCTTTTGATCACCCCTATGTGGAACTCGACGCCAATGGCGAGTACCAACTCAAACAGTCCAAGTACATCGACAACTATCTGTGGGCGATGTTCAACGGTGAACTGAGTCCGATCGTTACCCACCGCGAAGAAGCCTGGGAGTGGATGCTCAAAAACAATCCCCAGTCGATGCGTTTGATCATCCTCTTTGGCGGAGCGGCCCACGATGCCTTCGCTGGCTTCCTTAATAAGCGCGGCTTTCGTGTTCCCACCCGTCTCAACCCTGACCGCTTGAAGGCAATCAAAGTTCCGCAATCACGGTTGGTTTATGCCGGCGGCAACGATGAGTTCCCGGTCCTGCTCACCACCAAAGGCAAAGACCTTTATCAAGAACTCCTTGGCCGTAGGTTGGACTATAAGCAACTGCCCGACAAACAAGCCGCGATTGCGGCTCTCAAAAAAGCCGGTGCAGAAGCCATAAAGAAAATGAAATTTGTGAGCGGCGGGATCAGCGACAGTGGCGTTTTTCACCCAGGTCAGTTGGGTGGGTTTGATTTAAACAAAGTCCAAAGGAAAGTCGGTAACAAGTGGGTTTCGACTCGGTCTTTAAAGGGTCTTAAGCTCTCTGACGGCACAATTGTCCAAACCGACATCGCCTTCGTTGCCTCTCCGCATCCGACATCATTGAGCAGCAACATCGCGGAAGCCTCAAAAACCATCAATCTGATTTTTTCGCAGGTCCAAGACCTCATCGGTGGCGACAAAGCCATTGAACCCGACCTCGATGCCGACGGCAATCGTCTCACCAACGACTATGCCAAAGGCAACCCCTTTAAATATGGCCGAGCCTATCTACCTCGGCGAGTCGTCCCATTTGGCGCTCCCGATAGCATCCTTCGCCCGAAATCGAGTGCCGATCGTATCGGTCCGCAGGTTCTGGTCTCCGAGCCACCAAGTCGGGAAGAGTTAAAAAAGGCGCGCATTAAGGAACGTGCTGAGCTGTTTGATGCCGATGCCATTGATCGAGCCAAGAACGCCGAGCCCGTCGAACCTCTGAATCCGAACGACATTTGGTCCCAACACTCTCGTCAACCCGAGAATCGAGAACTGGCTGATCCTGGGCCCGGTGCTGAGATGGCCAAAGTGATGGTGGAAAATCTCGATCGCGCCGCACTCGAATTCTCACCGGCCCCGGTTCTCGGATTTTTCGCACACTACCGGGGAAGCTTTAAAAAACCTCGCGCTCTCATCATGTACGACTCCCTCGATCTCGAGGATCGTAATACCTTTCGCGCGGCGACGGGAGCCCGAGGCCAAGCCTTGAACGGCCTCATGCGAGATCTGGGTGTCGAGTTGGAACAGTTGGTTTTGACCACGATCCCGATGGATCTCACGGGTGCTGACGAGGCGCAAATCAGCGCCGCACGCCAAGCCACTGAGGGCTACCGCGAAGCCGTGCTGGCCCCAGTTCTGGAACAAGAGAGCTTAGAAGTTATCTTTACTGATGGTCCCGTGGCGCAGAATGAAGTTGCAAGAATTCTTAAAAAATTGGGACACAAGGAGATCGTGGTGATCAACATTCCTCGGGGCGACACAGCCCTTGACGGAATCGCCGAGGCAGGGCGTGAGGCAAAATCAAAGTTGTCCCAATTCAGTAGTAAGAAAATCAATGCGAAGTTTGCGGCCATTCCCATCCAGCACCTGCCGTGGAACTCCAGAGATTGGGAGCGCGTCACCAGCGGTACCGTGATCGAAGCAAACGGCGCCTACAAGGGAAAAACCTATCTTGTCGTGACGCCGAACTTTGTCTTCCGGCAATCCTTAAAACCCCTGGCTTCGACGGTTAAAGCCGTCAAAGCGGTGAATGCTGATTTACAAAAAGCGGGAATTCCGATGGCCAAAGATCTCGCCACCGAATAAGCGAACCTCGCGATCTTAGTTATCGGCGCCTGCCCTTCCCCGTTGGGGGCACGCCCACTTCGCGCCAACCCCCTCGACCGGTGGTCTGCCCTCGGCCCGACTGCCTGATGGCCCGCGACCCTCGGCCTGACGGCCCGATGCCCTGATGGCCCGTGACCCTCGGCCTGACGGCCCGATGCCCTGATGGCCCGTGACCCTCGGCCCGACTGCCTGACTGCCTGACGGCCCGATGCCCGAGCGAAACCCCGAAGGCCCGCCGCCTTTACCCCAAATGAATCCCCTTATGGTGTCCCGAACAAAGCAAGGTCAAGTTCTCCAGCCGATCATCCCCACCCTCACGAAGTGGTCGCAAATGATGAATCTCCAAAAACTTGGTCTCCTGACACCGCTCTCCCCGTCGGTCGACGTGACTGCATCGCGAATGAAATTTCAAAAGGACCCGATGTTTGGTTGCCGAAGGAAGCGAACGCCTCCCGACGCGCCCACCTGATTTTGACGCACCCATTTCGGCAGCAGTTCTTGAGAACTGTGAGCTGTCTGTTTTTTTAGCAAAACGCAACTTCGCCGTCGTATTTTCAGTCTGAGGGGACTGACTCGCCGGGGTAGTCCGAGTCACCTCAGGCCCCTCGGCGGCTTGAGGTGCGCCCGAGTTTTCAGCTGAAGTCCCCAATTTTCCTCTTATCAATTGGCGCTTTGCCCTCTCCGTGGGATCGTGCCTTGAAAGATAAACTTCCACCATTGCCTCAAGAGTTTGCTCAAGTGTTGCCCCACGCCGCAACTTTTGTCCCAACACCCCTTGAGCCCGACGAATTTTAATCATGAGTTTTTCCGAAATGCCGACTTCAAGCTGCACCCGCGCCACTCGCGGCTCTGATGGGGTTTTTATCACCACCTTCTCGGCAATTTCGTTTTGAGGGGGCACATAATTCATCCGCCCGCGACCCGATTCGCCTGGATTTGCCAATGAGACCTCGCGCTCGACTTGGTGTTGACTCGCTGATTTGGCGAGCTCAATCCACTTCGAAGAATTTTCGCTGGTCAAAACGCTGGTGATTTTTCTCGCCTTACTCACCGACAAAGCACCCGTTGCGATTTCTTTTTTTAGCTCCGGAATTTCGCGGGCCTTGCGCCCCACATTGATAAAGTTGTAAGCGACACCCTCGCTGAGTCCCAAAGCTTTGACCGCATACTGATACAATGAGTTGTAACCATAGCGTAAGTAAGCTTTGTGGCCTTCGACCTCATCCAGCACCTGCAGCAATTCAATTTCAGCGGCCTTCATTCGCGCCACTGCCGCCAGCGCTTTGGCGTGAAGTTTTTGAATCTTCGGCGGCACTTCAAGATTGGTTTCGCCGCTCACTTGCAAACTCTCAGTTGGCATTATGATTTGTTCGCTCATTTTATCCCCCCGACACCAAAACCTTATAACACAAGGTTTTGCGAGGGCCCTGATGACGAGTCGACGGACCTTTCA